>JAOZUQ010000062.1 GCA_029938635.1 Candidatus Aminicenantota bacterium | reverse complement strand
GAATTGGGTAACTTAAATGCGATCAACGGGCCAATCAGCGAAGAAAGAAATATAAGTGAAATACTTTTTATTATTAGTTTAGTTTTACCGTTTGAAATTTCTTTTTCTCCATCTTTTCAAGTTTTGCTTTCTCTTTATTTGCAGAGCCCCGAGTTTCAAAGTTTCCTACTTTTACTCTGAACCATAGAATTTCACCTGATTGGAACTGGCTTATGTCAGTTTGGTATCCCATCAATGCAAATTTTTTTGCATAATTCTTTGCAAGAAGGTGACTTTTGAAAGATCCGACCTGAATTGAATAATAGTTGTCTCTCGATTTAGACTTTGGAACTTTAATGGTTTTCATTTTTTTTATATTATTCTCAGGTTTTATTTTTTTGTCTGTTTTATCAAATAATCCCAGTTCTTTTTTTATATCCGGTTCGCCGATATTAATATCCTCAGTTTTATCATCACCGTTGTCATCAAGTCTGATCTCATCAGATTTGACAGACATTGAAGAGATATCTCTGAAAGGTTTGCTGCGCATATTTTCATTTTTCCCGGCATTGAAACCAATATAGAAAAGGAAGATACCGATTATAATAACAGCGATCAGGAGAATGATTACATGAGTGAATGTTACTTTGACCTCAAGGTAAGATTTATTGTCAGCCATTATTTATTATTAAGTTTTGTGAGAAAATCAATTGGAAGTGGGAAAACAATTGTAGATGAATTCTCAGATGATATTTCAGTAAGGGTTTGCAGATATCTCAATTGTATTGTGACACTATTCTTTGACATTTTTTCTGCTGCATCAGCAAGTTTGTCAGAAGCCTGAAGTTCTCCTTCGGCATGAATGATCTTTGCCCTCCTTTCTCTCTCTGCTTCAGCCTGTTTAGCCATTGCTCTCTGCATCTCCTGAGGCAGGTCGACATATTTGATCTCAACCATTGAGACCTTAACACCCCAGGGATCAGTATGCTCATCAATTATCTCCTGAAGCTTTGAATTAAGTTTCTCCCTTTCTGACAGGAGTTCATCAAGCTCTACCTGCCCAAGTACCGATCGGAGAGTCGTCTGTGATAATTGTGACGTTGCATAATGGTAATCCTGAATATCAATAACTGCTCTTTTAGGATCGATTATTCTAAAGTAAACTACTGCATTGACTTTTAGGGAAACATTATCCTTTGTTATCACATCCTGAGGCGGGACATCCAGAACTATTGTTCGCAAGCTTACTTTTACCAGTTTATCAATAGGGTAAAGGATTATGACGAGGCCCGGCCCCTTGGGTTTATCGAGGACGCGGCCAAGACGAAAAATTACTCCACGTTCATACTCTTTTAAAATCTTTATCCAGTTTGCCAATAAAAATATTACAATAAAACCTATAATAAACAATGGTGTGTACATAGGCATTTTACTCTCCTTTTTTTACTTTCAGTGTTAGATTGTCAACTGAAAGGACTTCTACGATCTCCCCTTCGGATATCAGTTCATCGGATACTGCTTTCCATATTTCACCCTTCATGAACACTTTTCCTGATAACGAATTGACAGGAGATCTTGCTCTACCATTTTCCCCGATCATCCCTTCAGAACCTGTCTCTGCTTTTCTACGGCTCACTTTGATCACCTTGTATGCTAGGAAAAGAAAAACAGCGCCAAAGGCTGCTGTAGCAGTGACAATGGTAGAAACAGCAGGCCTTAATTCCGGAATTGGAGAATTTAATAACATTACAGATCCAAGAGCAAATGATAATATGCCTCCGATACCCAATATCCCAAACCCCTGGATCTTTATTTCTGCAATAAAAAAACCGATAGATAAAAGGATGAGGAAAAGCCCGATATAATTTATTGGGAGAACCTGAAATGCAAGAAATGCAAGCAGAAGGGCAATACCTCCAATAACACCGGGAATTATAACACCGGGATGTGTAAATTCTATATACAATCCTGCCAGGCCGATTATAAGTAAAAAGTATGCAAGATTCGGATTTGTGATGGTTCTGAGGAAACGTTGTCTCATTGTCATTGTGATATTGTGAATTGTCTTGTTGCTGATATTTAAAATTTCTTTTTTCCCGCCTGATGAAAGAACCTCAAACCCGTCAGCTTTATTAATGAGTTCATCGATATCTTTAACTACAAAATCTATAAGATTTCCTTCAAGACATTCTCCAGCTGTGAAAGAGCTGCTGTCCCTGACGGCTTTCTCGGAAAGCTCTGAATTTCTTCCTCTGCTTCTTGCTATCGATTTCACATAGGATACAGCATCATTTGTTATCTTTTTCTTCATTACTTCATCTACATCTTTACCCATGATCGAAACCGGATGAGCTGCACCCATATTTGTCCCCGGAGCCATTGCAGCAATGTGTGCAGATATTGTTATAAGAAATCCGGCTGATGCAGCACGAGCCCCGGATGGAGATACATAGACTGCTGTTGGAGTTTTTGAGTTCATAATTGTTTTTATAATAGAACGCATTGAGGTTGAAAATCCCCCCGGAGTATCGATAGATAGGATTACAAGTTCTCCATTTTCCGCAGTGTTGATCTTTTTATAAGAATCCAGGAGATATTCTTCTGCAATTGAATCGATGGGCCCTTTTATTTCAAGATGATAGACATCCCCGGATAAAAGTAATGGGAAAATCATGCAACAAAATACAAGGAAGCAGATAAAACGGGCTTTTCTCATACAATTATTATAGTTAATAACCTATTAAAAAACAATAAATTTAAGTATTTACCGGTTAGGTCCAAAAAAATGAATTATTTTTCTTTTTTTATTAAACAATAAATTTTATATGGCGTATAAATAATTTAACTTAAATTACAGAGGTGAATATGATAAACAAATTGTTAATTACAATTTTTTCTGTCCCGCTTTTAATTTCTTTTCTTATTGGAGGCCAAACAGGTGTTGATCTTACGAAGTACCACAATCCACAGGAAATTAATAATTTTCTTAATGATCTGGTGAAAAGTAATAAAGGTATTACCAGGCTTCATAAGATTGCTGATACACCAGGCGGAAACAAGGTTTATATTCTTGAGATCGGTGATCAGATAAGAATGAAAAAGAAAACTGTTCCCGGAATATTAGTGACAGCGAATTTTGAAGGTATTAATTCTATTTCTTCTGAAGCATCATTGTTTCTTATTAATGAACTGATCAAAGATAAAGAGAAGAGGAATAATTTTACCTGGTATATATTGCCTGTCGGGAATCCTGATGCAGCATGGAGGTATTTTAAAAAACCATTGTATGAAGATAATAGAAATGAAAAACCCGCAAATGATGATAAAGATGATAAAACCGATGAGGACGGAGTCGAGGATCTTAACGGAGATGGTGTAATTACACTGATGAGAGTTAAGGATCCTGAAGGTGAGTTTCTTTCGATCCCGGGCAATAAAAAACTGATGAAAAAAGCTGATTGGGTAAAGGGTGAAAAGGGAGTCTACAAACTTTATTCAGAAGGTATCGATAATGATGGTGATGGCAAATATAATGAGGATGGGCCTGGTGGTGTGGATATTTCTATTAATTTCCCCCATCTTTTCAAGCCTTTCACAAAAAAAGGGGGAGACTGGCCCGGAAGTGAAACAGAGGTTTTCGGACTTTTCAAATTTGTTTTCTCTCATGATGATATTGCCATGACCATGAATTATGGAAATACAAATTTCTGCCTGATCCCACCGCAGGGAGGGAGAAAAAGTCAGGTTGATATGGCAAAGATCAAGGTTCCTGAAAGGATCGGGAAATTTATGGGCATTGATACTGACCGTACGTATTCCATGAAAGAGATAATGGAGATTGTGAAAAAAGTGGTACCCGCCGGATTTGAGGTTACTGAATCGATGGTTGCAAGTTTCATGGGCCTAGGAGCAGTTGTAAATCCAATTAAGGGTGATCTTAAATTTTATGAAAAGATATCTGAAGAGTATAAAAAATATTTGAAAAAGATCAAACTTGATGATAAACGGCTTGATCCGAAGAAAGCCAGGGATGGTTCTTTTGAACTCTGGTCATACTATCATCTCGGGCTCCCTACATTTTCAATGGATTTCTGGACACTACCTAAAGTGGAAAAGAAAAAGAAAGATGAAAATGCGATCACTGCAGAAAAGCTTGAAAAAATGACAAAAGAGGAATTCCTTTCTCTTGGAAAGGAAAAAATAGAAAAATTTCTTAAATCTGTTAATGCTCCAAAAAATATCAAAGCAGAATTTTTGATTAATGGTGTCAAAAATGGAGTAATGACTCCGAAAAAGATGGCAGGATTCATGAAAAACATGAAAAAACCTGAAGACAATTCTTCAGGCACTCCCGAGGAGACTGCTATTATAGACTTCAGTGAGAAAAAGCTCGGAGGAAAGGGATTCATAGAATGGAAGCATTTTAATCATCCGACACTTGGTGACGTTGAGATCGGGGGGATAAGCCCGTTAAGTAAAATAACTCCACCTCCATCAATGATAGGTGATCTTGTAGGAAAACAGGTTCCTTTCATATTTGAGCTTGTAAAAAAACTTCCATTAATAAAAATCAGTGATGTTAAAGTCACTGATATGGGAGCAGGAGTATATAAAATAAAGGCATGGCTCGAAAATAGAGGTTTCCTCCCTTATCCTACTGAAATGGGAAAGAAAAATGGCAGGATAAGCAATGTAATAGTTACTTTGAGTGGAAAAGGTATCAAGCTGCTTGAAGGGAAGAAGCGAAGTATAATAAAAAGCATTGGTGGAAATGGAACCAAGTTAGTAGAATGGCTGATATTATCCTCAGATCCGACATCAGTAAAAATTAAATCTGAGACAAGTATCGCTTCAAGCGATTCAAAGACCATTAATGCAGGAGGTAAAAAATGAAAAGAAATCTGATAATTGGTTTTATCCTGATATTTGTTATTACTTTAACCGGAGGTGAGAGATTTTCAACGGATAAAGTAAAAGTTCCACTCTCCTTCGATTATTATTACTCATATGAAATGGTCGTATCTGCCGTTAAAAAACTCCATAAAGCATATCCGGAACTTACCAGGCTTGATGCTGTAGGCAAGAGTGAAGAGGGGCGGATGATCTATGCATTAACTATTAATAATCCCAAAACAGGCAGAGAACTTGATAAGCCGGGAATATATGCCGACGGGAATATTCATGGGAATGAGATCCAGGCAGCGGAAGTTACTCTCTATCTTGCTAATTATCTTCTTACAAATTACGGAAAAAATGATCAGATAACTTCATTGGTTGATAAAAAATGTTTTTACATTATTCCGGTCATAAATCCGGATGGAAGATATCATTTTATTAAAGACGGCGGGACATCAAGTTCCAACAGGGGGTTAAGGAGGCCGAAAGATGATGATGGCGATGGACTCTTTGATGAAGATTTCCCCGATGATCTTGATGGAGACGGAAATATATGTATGATGAGGAAGAGAGATCCTGATGGTGATTTCAAAACCCATCCTGATGATCCAAGACTTATGATCAGAGTTAAAAAGGGTAAGAAAGGGGAATGGAAGATCCTCGGGTCAGAAGGGATCGATAATGATGGTGATGGAAAGATCAATGAGGACTCTGAAGGGTATGTTGACCCGAACAGAAACTGGGGATATGACTGGGCACCGGACTATGTTCAGAGTGGTGCGGGAGATTATCCTTTTTCCGGAGTAGGGTTAAAAGCTATTTCAGAATATGTTGTAAAGAGGCCGAACATTTGTATGACCTGGCTTTTTCATAACACCGGTGGTATGTTCCTCAGAGGACCCAGTACAAAATCACAGGAAATGTATCCCAGGGGTGATATAGAAGTATATGATTTCCTCGGAAATCAGGCTGAGAGGATAGTTCCGGGTTACAGGTATATGATCAGCTGGAAAGATCTTTACAGCACATACGGTGATTTTGGTGAATGGATGGCGATGACCCAGGGGACCTATAATTTTGTAGGCGAGCTCTATATGACTGATCAGGAAACTTTTTCCACGATAAAAGAGACTGAAAGACAAAAGAAGGCAATTCCGGATGAAGATGAGGGTGGCCGTGGAGGATTCTTCGGCGATAAAAGGCTTGAACATGAAAGACTACGTTTTGACGACCATCTTAACCAGGGGGATTCTTTTGTCGAATGGAAGCCATTTAAACACCCGGTGTACGGAGAAATCGAGATCGGAGGATGGGCCAAACTCAGTTCCAGGTTGTCACCCCCTTTCATGCTGAAAGATCTGGTTCATAGAAATGCTTCAGCTATAATCTTTTCTGCAAAGCATACTCCGGAAGTTTCGTTGGAAATTCAAAAACCGGAAAAGATTGGGAAAGGACTTTATAAGGTCCGGACAACTCTAAGTAATACTAAAGCGATCCCGACAATGAGTTTTCACTCAAAGTTCAAAAAACTTTATCCGGAAGATACTTTGAAAGTATCCGGCAAAGGGATAAAAGTTGTGGCCGGAGGAAATTTGATCGATAAATATACAGATAAAGTTCTCTACAAAGAGTACAAACCCTCGGTTCAATTTCTTGTAATCCCGGGATTCTCTAAAGTGGAACATCAATTTCTGATCTCCGGGAAAGGTGAAGTGAAATTTAACTATTTCTCACGACATGGCGGGAAATTAGTAAAAACTATAACACTTAAATAAAATAATTGAGAGGGGAGTTTAACTCCCCTCTATTTTCATTACTTTCTTACTATATCTTTAAAATAATCTGCAATATTACCTGGGGTGGTGACTATTTTCATAAATGTACCCATAGAGAGATCAGGAAATGATAAAGCTATCCTGAACTTGCCGTGAAGCATTACAACCCTGTCTTTCATGACCAGGAATTCATATGGCAAAAAAGTTACGTGACGCGGGTCTTTTTTGTCTATTTTAGGTAAAAATTTTGATTCACCTTTTTTCCCGTATAATGCCCCCCCGAATAGTGTAAGTTTTTTGCCGGGGAAATCTATGCGGTAAACCTTTTCAACTCCACCAATTTTCTTAGTGAAATTTTCTTCGATCTTCTTTATAACCGAATCATAATCTGTTTTCTTTGCAAGTTTTACAACACTATCAAAGTATGGCATGAAGACCATATAATGATATTTTCTTAGTTTTTTTATTTTTACGCCCTTCTTTGATCCATAAGGGAGGTTCTTTACTTCTGCTAGAGAATTGAACATCTCAATTATTATCTTATTCAATTCATTGTAACCGGATTCAACTTCCGGAAATTTTTTTCTGTAATATGCATTTCCCCAATAAACAGGATTCATATATGATATTTCAATGTTATTTCCATTTTTAATAATCCCGAATCGTATCACAGCGGCAAATGCATGCAGCCCTCCAAATTTTTCAACGGAGTCTGTAAGCAGCTTGTGTGTTGCAACTATTACGACTCTGTTGGGATCCTGCATTGGTGAATACTTTCCGATAGCATTAAATCCGTTTTCAGTTAACAGATTTTCTGTTTTTGTTAAAACGCTTTCAATTTCCCCCGTTTCTATACCTGCAAGAATATAGGGTTTTAGTCTCTCAACGTCTGCGTGTACCATAAAAAATGTAGTTAGAACAAGTAATACAAAAATTATTCTTTTCATTTCCACTCCTTAAGTATTGTGAAAAATTAACATAGAAATAGGAATAACACAAGTATGGTTATAGATAGGAGTTAGTTGAATAAAGTTTATATCATTGAGGACCGGAACCAAAATAATTCATATATGTTGAGGAATCCTCTCCGAAAGCTTCAATTTCTTTTTTACATATACGATATGTACACTTTTCACCTTGAACTTCAGAGAAAAGGATCTTAAATTCCGTACCATTCTCATCAATCATAATAATCCTTGCCAGGTTTCTGTTTATTTCATTTGCAGAGAGATCGCTGTGGCAGATAGGGCATAGAAAAGTCAGGCGTTCACCATCTTTCAATTCGAGAGTGCTATGAGCAATACGTCTATAATCACCAAGCTCCGGATTTAAAAGGATGATTCCCTTCTTACCATTGCTTTTTAGAGCAATAAATATTATTTTCTCATTTACTTTAAGGAAACCATCGCACTTAGGACAAATATATTCATTCTGATTCATTTAGTTCTCCCTCTAACACTTATTTTTTATAATAAAACTATAAATAAATCAAGCACTATTTGGAGTGTTTTTAATTTTAAAATATGTAAAAACTAGTTTTTATAGATTTGTAATGTTTTCAAAAACTTGAAATTTTATTTAATTGATATATTATTAAAATGGAGGTGATAATGATAAAAAAATCTATTATAAATATTCTGTTCATTTGTCTTTTCATATTGATAAGTACCCAACCTGCATCCAGTGTTGAGCTTGAAAAGATAATCTCATCCGGAAAGATAATTGTCGGAACAAGTGCAGATTACCCTCCGTATGAGTTCTTCCTGATGAATGATAAGGATAATGAACTTGTTGGACTTGATATTGATATTGCAAATGTTATAGGGAAAGAGTTGGGAGTGAAGGTTGTTATTAAAAACCTGATATTTCACAAACTATTCTCCGTTCTTGAATCCGGTGAGGTTGATCTGTTGATCGCCGGACTTAATCCCACTTATGCCAGGACCAGAATTGCAGATTTTTCAGATATATATTATAATGCTATTCAAAGCCTGATAATCAAAAAAAAAGACAGTTATAAGATTGCTTTCCTCAAAGATCTCAGAGGAAAGACTGTTGGTACTCAGAAAGGTTCTATACAGAGTGAAATGGTTCCTGCTCAGATTTCCGGTGCCAAGTTTATGTATTTTGACTCTATTTCCGGTCTTATAAAAAACCTGAAGAAAGGTACATTAGACGCAGTGATACTGGAGAAACCTGTAGCAATATCTTATGTTTCAAGGAATATAGATCTGATAAGTATTGAGTGTTGCATAGGTACAGATGATATCCCTCTCGGTTCAGCCATTGCGGTTAAAAAAGGGAACAAGAATCTCCTGAAGAAAATAAATGAGATTATAAAAAAACTGAAAGCAGAGAATAAGATTTATGAATTTGTTGAAAATGCAAAGATACTTTTGAATAAAAGATAGGCCGGGGCCGGTATCACAGATAAATTACCATACAATTATTGACATAAGCTTACTATTTGTATAAAATAAACTTCAAATGGTGAGTGTAGCTCAAGGGTAGAGTGTCGGTCTGTGGAACCGAATGTTGGGGGTTCAAATCCCCTCACTCACCCCATTTGCTCTTCAAATTAATAATATGACGTATTCAAAAAATAAGTTGTTTACCGGGTCTTTCTGATGATGTATATGATTCTTAAAAGCTTTAAAGGCATCTTCTAATTCAAATGAATTCATTCCTTGTTCATCTAAAGATTAAAGAAGCATCCTTTCCCGGTATTGTCGTTCTCGGGAAGAAGAATTATTCAGGGAGTTTCAAGAAAATCTCTGAGGATATTTTTCATGTCTATTTTAAACAAAAGGTTATTATGCATTTAAATGAAAAAGTGGAATTGAAGAGCAGATCCAAATTCTTTACACCGTTACTCCCTGTTTTTACAGAGAGCAATAAGAAAAAGCTTACCAAGATCGCAAAATCTCTAAATGAGGATATAGATACCCTTTTGGCTGAGGATGTTATTCTTCTGGCTGTCAATAATGAAAAGGCATTGAATGTCCTATATCTTGAGGACTTTTTATCAATGAACCGGAGAGAATTGCTTGATATCCTGATACGGCTTGAATCTGAAAAAAAAATAAAGCTTATGGATCTTATCAATTTGTATTCATGTTCTTATAAAATCTTTACTGACAATTTCAATAATATGGTTGAAAAACTTTCAAACTCCTATAACAGCCGTTTAAAAACAATTGAATTTTCAGATATTGCCGGACAGGTTATATTTCATCCTGATTCTATTTATTTCCGGTATATGCTTGAAAAAACCAGGTCTCAGCATGATTTCCGTATATTGAAAGATAAACTTGTATTTACAGAACTTCCTCTCTCTGAAAAGGAAATTTCCATGGTAAATGAAGTGGAGAAAGTTATAAAAAAAAACAAACTTGGAATATTTTCAATTTATTCAATTAGAAAGGTATCGGAATTTGACATTGGATTTATAAATAATTCACTATGGCATCTCCTTAGTGAGGAGAAAATTGTCCCCCTTGATGAAAAAAGGGAATATTTTATTTTTTCAGATGAACTGACAAAAATCATCAACAGGCTTAAAAAGTTTAAAAGAAATCAGGGAGATATGATAGATATATCTTCATTTCGTGAAATATCGGTTTTAAACAGAAAAAATATAATTCTGGTACTTGAATATCTTGATTCTCAGAAGATCACAACACGAATAGGAAATAACCGCAAGATCGAACTTCAGGTCTGATAAATTCAGTTACTGTCGATATTTGTTTCGCCCTCTTCTTCAGGAGTTTCTTCCATCTCAGTCTCGGAATCAGGATTCAATCTTGATTTAGCCAGTTTAAGTATTTCATCGAATCCGCTATCCTGCTCTGCCTGAGGTTTCCCCTTTGCAAGTTTATTGTACCAGAGTTGGCGAAGATATTTATATGCGTTGGATTCTTTATCAGATTCATCAAGCAAAAATGCCTCTGCAAAATATTCAACAGCTTTTTGTGGAGCAGTCTTGTGAAGAAGTTGACCGAGTTTTGTTGCAATATTAGCTTTTTTATTCAGATCGTATGCAGTTGTTATAAACTTAATTGCATTTTCCTTATCCTTTTTTTTCAGGTACCACTGACCAACCATATATGCATATCTGTGATTTGATTCTTCAGATGCCGTGAATAATTTTTCTACTGCAGCCAATGAGTCGTCTATCATAAGCGGATCTTTTCTATACAAAGCAATAGCGAAAGAGAATATCCTTTTTTCAGTCCTCTTTGATGTGTCGAGCTCAAAGGCTTCGATCGATTTTGCGAGTGCATCTTTCAGAGCTCCGGAATTTTCATCATCTTTTCCCCTTGAATAAAGTATTAAGGATTGAATACTTAGAGCAGGAGAAAGGTAAATGGAATTTATCTGCTTTTTAAGCTTACTATCATCTCCAAAGCTTTTCTTTATCTTTTTCGCAAGATCAATGACAAGTCCTGCATACTGAAAGGCTTTATCCATGTCTCGCTTTGTAACATTGTATGAGTTTGCAAGGTATATATACATCTCAATCTTATAATTATCTTCAAGATCTTCAATTGAGATTACTTTCTCTCCATATTCAATGGTTTTGTCAAAATTTCTTATAAGATAGGCTGTTTTAGTAAGATTAATATTCAAATTCTTAAAAAATCTTTTATCTTTACCATACTTTACAAAAAAGTCTTCGAGTAATTGGAGCCTGACTTTACCGTCCTTTTCTGAAACAGCTTTGAGCCACATGTCTTGTTTTTCCCCTGCATAAGCAAGAGAAACCGATAGAATAAGGGTAAAAATTATCAATATCGAAATTTTCTTCATCATTATATACCTCCTAATACCCGAAACAATGTGACTATTATAATTTCTGAAATTATTATTTGTCAAGTTTTTTTTATAGATTATCAATATTTGATGATTTTTCTTATATTGATTTTATGGAATTGATGTTCTATATTCACAATAATGAAAATGGTTGATATCGTTATCAAAGGGCATAATGTCAGAATTGCGTTTGATGAGAATAGTATCCATATTTATAATGCATTTCAGATAAAAGAAGACTTGAAATTAAGGGGTTACAGGTTTGATCCTGAAAAAAAGACATGGTATGTGAATCCTTCAGATGTTGAGAAGGAGTTAGATACTTTAAATTCCGGGATATCCGGTGTTAAAACTGTTACTAAACCTCGTGGAAAATCTTTGTTAATAGAAAAAGGTGAAACAGAATTGCCGGAATCATATTCCGTTATCGAATTAAGAAACAATATTGAGAGGGCATTGAACACATCAATACCCGGCAAAATATGGATAAGGGGTGTTATCGCTTCTGAAATTAAGAATTATAAATGGTTCTCATATTTTGATCTTAAGGATGAGGACGAGAATCTTGATATACATTTTAATGTAGAGGCCAGAAGTTCAAACATTAAGAAGGTGACAGGGAAATTGAAAAAATCAGGTGTTGCCGAATTACTCGAAAAGGAGCTCCCTGTGTTTATTCTGGCAAGCCTTAAGGTCTCTTTAAAGAGCAAAGTTGATGTAAGGATCGAATTGCTGGACATAATGCCGGAATATACCAGGTCAAAGATAAAAAGTAAGCTTGATATAACAATTGAAAAACTGAAGAAAGAAAAATTATATGATCTTCAAAAGGATCTTACACTACCGAAACTTATTAAAAACATTGCACTTATAACCTCAGAACAGGGAACATCCATACGAGACATAATGGCAGGGATTCATCCCAATGAAAAGAGGTTCAACATTTTTTTTACCGATTCAAGGATGGAAGGGGCAAATGCTGTCACCAGCGTGGTCAGATCAATTGAATTTTTTGAAAATCATCCATCTCTGAAGTTTGATTGTATCGTTATTGCGAGAGGGGGCGGGAGTGAACAATCACTAAGTGTTTTTAATGAATATGAGATATGTAAGAAGGTTTGTCTTACAAAAATCCCGGTTATTACAGCGATAGGGCATGAGAAAGATCTATCTGCAGTTGAGTTGTGTTCTTTTTTTACACCAACACCCTCCACGCCTTCAGGCATTGGGAAATTCTTCAGTCAGGGATTTAATATGCAGAGTGATATTCTGGGAGAATTACTTGGAAGGATCATGTTGAGGTTTTCCATCATTCACAGAGGTGAAACGGAAAAGGTTAACTCATTCCTTTCCCATATTCCGGTGATCTTAAATGCTGTAATAAGATCTTTAAAGGAGAGACTGGCTAATAGGGTCAGGCAGGTTGAAGATCATGTTTTTTATTCACTTAAACAATCAGCTTCAAAAATAAAATTTGTTACAGATTCTATGCTTAATAAGAGCAGTGAAAATATTATTTCAGAGAAAGAAAGAGTAAAGGTTACTAACAAAAGGATCGCTGACCTGGTAAAAGCCAGAAGTAATTTTGAGGATACAATTCTTAAGAAATCAATATTGAGAATAGATCTGTCCGGAAGGAAACGGGAGATTGGAGCATTGATCCGGAATGTTACGAATAAATACAGGGAAATCGTGAATACCGGATCCAGAGTAATATCAAGCGAAGAAACGAAAGTGAATATGTACAAAGACTATGCGGAATCAAATGACCCCCAGAGAATACTTGAGCGCGGATTTACACTCACTCTGGATGAAAATAATAAGCCTCTGACATCACTTGAAGTATTCAAAGAAAGTGAACAAAAAAAAATAAGATTCTTCGACGGTGAAATATTCGTCAAGGAGAGGGAGAAATAATGACAAATAAATCTGAAAGCTACGAGAAAAATTTCAAAATACTTGAAAATGTAGCAGACTCGCTGAACAAGGATGAGATAGGTATTGATGATCTGGTGGAGAAAACAAAAGAGGCTCTTACTGCCGCAAAGAATTGTATAAGTATCCTGAATTATCAGAAGGGTGAATTTAAAAAACTTGAGAATGAATTTGCTTCACTATTGAATGATACCGTTGAAAAGAAAGATGAAAAACCTGATACCAAAGATGGAATAGAACCATTCTGAGGATAATTTAATGTTTAAAGTAAATAACGGAAAGTTCCTGGGAAGGAATGTCAATTATTCCACAGAAATAATTGCAGGAATAACTACTTTCCTGACAATGGCATATATAATATTCGTGAACCCTGATATCCTCTCCTCTGCCGGAATGGACAGGGCTTCTCTCATTGTTGTAACCTGTCTTGTAACAGGGGTGATAACGATTTTGGTCGGTTTATTTTCAAATTCACCTATTGCAATGGCCCCCGGAATGGGATTGAATGCTTTTTTCGT
>JAOZUQ010000104.1 GCA_029938635.1 Candidatus Aminicenantota bacterium | reverse complement strand
ATTATAGAGAGTACAGAGGCGCTTTCAGTTATTGATGTAAATACCGGTCGTTTCGTTGGAAAAAGAAATCTTAATGAAACAATTTTCAAAACAAACATAGAAGCTTCCATTGAGATTGCCTACCAACTCAGGCTTCGGAATATCGGTGGCATTATAATAATCGATTTTATAGACATGGAAGATGAAAACCATCGTGAAGAACTTTTTAATACTTTTAAAAATGCAGTAAAAAAAGACAAGAGCCGAAACAACATCCTTAAACTCTCAGAGTTTGGACTTGTCCAGATGACCAGGAAAAGAAATTCAGAGAACCTTCTGCAACTCATGTGTGAACCCTGTCAATACTGTGGGGGCGAAGGGATGATTAAATCCAGACGAACCATTTGCTACGAAATTTTCCGTAAAATCAGCAGGAATGTACGCAAAGCTGAAGGATCTACTGTTACCCTGAGAGTACACGACAGAATTGCAGATATGCTCAATATAGAGGAAGAACTCACTATGGCCCAGTTAGAGAAAGATACTGGAAAACGAATTATCATAGCTCCTTCCCAAAATCTTCATATTGAGAAATATGAAATAATATGGCAGCGTTAAATACTGTATATTGTTTTTTATATACATCTATCTCTTACAGGATCTATTAATATTATGGCTTTTAAAAACAGAAGAAAATCATCAGCACCAGGTCGATTCCTTTTCATTATCATGCTGTCATTTGTCATAATTGGAACTGTTGGTTCATATTTCCTTTTTTTCGAAGGTGAAAATCCAACTGCCAGTCTTGAAAATACAAATAAATATATCGGAAAAAACAGCACTATTCAATATACGGTAACTGACCGAAAAAGCGGAATCAAATCTATTAATATTTACGGAACTCAAGGAGGTATGAAGAAAATTCTTCATACCGTTACCTTTCCAAGAGTCTCCTACATTGGCCAGGCTGGCCCATTCGAACAGAGCCAATCAATTTCATTTGATGCTAAAAAAAACGGTTTCAAAGATGGACATTTGAAACTGACACTTGAGGCAGTTGATTTTTCACTCCAGGGATGGCTCAAAGGAAATAAGACAACTGTTCATAAAGAGATTACTGTTGATACAAAGCCACCTCGAATAGAGATACTGCACAGTGAAAAATATATCATTCCCGGAGGTGCAGGAATTGCCATTTATCGACTCTCTGACAGTGATACCAGGCATGGTGTAACGATTAATGGACACTTTAACCCTGGATTTCTTATCGGCGATGGAAGAGATCACACATATATTTCTTTTTTCGCTCTTCCCTATGATAGTAAAAAAATAGATTCTCTTAAGGTTACTGCTCTCGATAAAGCTGGGAATAGTGCCAACTTCCCTTTTTCAACGATCTACAAAAAAGATCGAAAAAAAACCGATAAAATCAATATCAGTGATGGATTTTTGAATAGAAAAATACCAGAATTCGAACAGTATTATCAGGAAATGTCCGGAAACCTTATCGAAAAATATCTCTACATTAACAATACAGTACGTAAACAGAATAATAAAAAAATCAGCGAATTATGTAATAGTCCAAGGGAAGAACGATTCTGGAAGGGACGATTCCTGCGAATGGCAGGTAGTGGGCGCGCGGGTTTTGCAGATTACAGGACATATTTCTTTAAAGGGAAAGCAGTGGATAACCAGACTCACCTGGGTATGGATATTGCGTCAACGCGAAGAGCTAATGTTAAAGCTGCCAATCAGGGAGTTATTATCTTTGCAGATTATCTCGGGATATATGGAAATATGATAATGATAGATCATGGGCAGGGTGTTTTCAGTCTCTACTCTCATCTCAGCCAGATTAACGGGGCAGTCGGAGACAAGGTTGACCAACAGACTGTCCTTGGTTTAACAGGAACAACCGGAATGGCCGGCGGAGATCATCTTCATTTTTCAATGCTGATAAACGGAATGTTTGTAACCCCTAAGGAATGGTGGGATCAACACTGGATCGACGTTACAATTGAGGAACCAATAACAGATTCTAAATTCTAGCCCCACAAGGGGGAACTCTCTCGGTATAAGGCATCCTCATCAATCTTCAAAATCGTAGTCAGGAAGCTTACAGAGTGAACAGCGAAGAGTCTGGTCTGCTTTGTCAAAAATCCATTCCCATTTTTTCGCTTTTATCATTGACTCTTCTTCTACACCACAGGTAATGCACACCCATTTATCACCTTCTTCAGTTTCATATAAATGCATCGTCATGCTCCCTTGTATTTAATCCGGATAAAAGGAATATTGTAACTACTCATGGGGTAAGCATCTAAACTTCACTAACCTTCGTGCCTGTAAACAGTTACAGAATATTTTGGTCTCAATTTATCGAGAATAGATTGCTTTGGAAAATAATGATTTCGTAAAAACATTATATCATCACTTAATTATCATTTCCTGCATCAGCTGGAATGATGTTTTGAAATATTCTTTTACGAATTTATCGTAGATAATACAACTATATTTTTAGTCGTCATGAAAACAGCATACAAGCTCCCGTTTCTTTTATACAGTTATCTTGCAACTGAAATGCTTGCACCATTTTTTGCAAGTTTCATTATAATAAACAGTGTTTTTTTTCTGGTAAAACTCATACCTTTTCTCAACTTCACCCTTGAGCTTAATATTGGGCTTTCTGATTTTATTCGACTTTTTGCTTTTCTTTTTCCCAACATTTTTCTCTATTCGATCCCTATGGCCGCAATGATCGGGATCACAATAGGTTTTGCTCGGCTCTCAAGTGATTCGGAAATACTTGCTTTGAAAGCAAGCGGTATAAGTATCTACCAGGTTTTACCACCTACCATCGTTGTAGCGATACTGATAGCTCTGTTCACTGCATTTTTTTCGATAAAGCTCATTCCTTTAAGTGAAATTTCAATGAAACGGCTGGTCTATCAACTTATGACTGAAAAGATAAATCATGGTATCAAAGAGCATTCCTTTACAGAGGCTTTGGGAGATGTTGTTGTCCACGTAGATAAAATCAATGATAAAACAGGAGAATGGGAGAAAGTCTGGGTTTCAGATATGAGAGGTGTCCAAAATCCTGTCATCACAATGGCATCTACCGGATCTATGAAAAGTAACATTGAAGATATGATGGTTTCGATAGTACTGCGAAACGGCAGTCTGCATCGTCCTGGAAATGAAAATGCACAGATCGTTCAATTTGAGAGATATATAATAAATATCCCGCTCTTACCTCCGGACAGCAAAGCCACTCGTCTAAAACGAAGTTCACTTACAATGAGCGAACTCCTTGAAAACTCACAACTGGAAACTCAAAACACTACTCATAAACGAAAATTACTTATAGAATACCACAAGCGACTTGTCCTCCCTTTTGGTTGTTTGATGATAAGCCTTATTGGACTCCCTTTAGGGTTGCAGGCGAGACCTGGAAAAAAAGCAATCGGTATACAGGCTGGTCTTGCCGTCTTTATTCTCTATTATATTTTGTTCACATTCGGAAAAACCCTGGCAGAAGAAGATGTATTGCCTATTCCCATAGCTATGTGGACACCTAATATTCTCTTTCTGCTACTGGCAATTTTCTGGATTATTCGGATCTCAAACGAGAAACCTCTTTTTCCTGAGAAAATAACACGTTTGTTTGGAAAGTACTTCGGTCAAATAACTCATTTTCTGGCAGGACAGTATTCCAAAATAACAAAACATCTAAGAGGTCAGGGTCCGATTGATGAAAAAGTAAACAAAGGCTCCGGTCAGGGAATGACTAAAACTGAAATCAGAGGAAATGTTAAAAGTAGAGTCTTTCACTTGCCCGAATGTGAATTTTATGACTGTAGAAACTGCACGATCGAATTTAAAGACATTCAAATTGCACTTGATTCTGGATTTGAACAGTGTCACCTATGTAAAACCCTCGAAGACATATAAAAACGATTGAACCTTTTTTGTTTCCCTTTTTTATCCATTTCTTACAGGAGATCATTATTAACACCCCGCAGGTAAGCGATAGACTCCGAGGGGGTATAAGTGCCATGGTGGTATATATAAACTTACAATTTCAAGGCACATTACTCGATCACTTGTTTTTTATTACAGCTTTTATGGAGTAAGGCACTGATATGGTTGTTTATGTC
>JAOZUQ010000019.1 GCA_029938635.1 Candidatus Aminicenantota bacterium | reverse complement strand
AGGGAAGAAAAGATATCTATGCCATACTGAAAGAGATCCTTATGGGAAAGGATCCGATGAAAGGGCTTCTGCAATTTGATTTATGGGGAAATAATTTTACTATTCACGAGTTCATGAAGGATCCTCAATGTGAATGTTGCGGGAAAAAGGATTTTATTTATCTTAATGAAGATAATGAAGAGATTGTAACTGCCCTCTGTGATGGCTCAATTCAGATCATCCCGTCCGGAACTTCAGAAGCAGACCTGAAACTGATCGCGGGGAAACTAAAAGGTGTTGAAAACTTGAAAGTTAATCCATTCCGTCTCGAATTTGAAGTAGAAGGAAAAAAAGTTACAATTTTTAAAGACAGGAGAGTTATTGTAAAGGGTACCAATGATAAAGGAATAGCAAGGTCAATATATTCAAAATTTATAGGACTCTGATATACAATGGTAATATGAAAATTTTTGTGAACGGGAAAGAAAAAATAATAAGTGACAAGATTTCGAGTCTTCATGGCTTCATAGGTATAATTCTTAAAAATGAGAAAGGGAAGATTATTGAGTTGAACGGGAAAGTGGTTAAAAAAGGAGAGATAGAGGGAATATCTCTGAAAGATGGTGACAGGATCGAATTGATCCAATTTATGGGAGGCGGATAAATGCAAAACAATCCTCCGCTTGAGATTGCGGGTAAAAAGATAAAGAATAGATTTTTTCTCGGTACAGGAAAATTCGGGAGTAAATCTGAGATGATGGAATGTATCAGAGAATCGGAAATAGAGGTTGTGACAGTGGCTATGAGAAGAGTTGATGCTGATGCGGAGAGTGAAAACATTCTGGAATTTATTCCTGATGATGTTATTCTGATGGTAAATACCTCCGGTGCCAGGAATGCCGGGGAGGCGATCCGGATAGCAAGGCTTGCCAGAGAGGCTGCCGGAGTTGACTGGATCAAGATAGAAGTAATAAATGATTCAAAATATCTTCTTCCGGATAACAGGGAAACTGCTGAAGCAGTAAGAGTACTTGCAGCTGAAGGATTCGTTGTTTTACCTTATATGTCCCCGGATCTTTATGCTGCGAGGGAAATGGAAGATGCAGGTGCTGCAGCCCTGATGCCTCTGGGTTCCCTAATCGGTAGCGGGGAAGGGTTGAAAGCAAAAAAATTTATTGAGATCCTGATCAGGGAATCTTCACTCCCGGTGGTTGTTGATGCAGGGATCGGAAGGCCTTCACAAGCTGCCGAGGCAATGGAGATGGGAGCAGCTGCAGTTCTTGCAAATACTGCGGTCGCTCTTGCTGCTGACCCGGGGAATGCTACGATGGCGTTTTCTCTTGCGGTTAAAGCAGGGAGGCTTGCATGGCTGGGAAATATGTCAGAGCCCGGAAAGAGTGCATCAGCTTCATCACCACTTACCGGATTTTTATTCGAGGAATAGATTGATAACAAAAAAAGAAATAAGTGATTTTCTGGCTGACAGAGATCCTGCTTTATTGGAGAAATTTGCAGCAAGGGCAGGGAGAATAACTGCTGCCCAATTTGGAAAAGTGATATCTTTGTATGCCCCTATATATATCTCTAATTATTGTGAAAATAATTGCGTGTATTGCGGTTTCCGGTCCTCATGCGGATTAAAAAGAAAAAAACTTACTCCGGAGCAGATAGAATCTGAAATGAAAATTGTCTCCGGTTCCGGGATAAGGAATATTTTACTTCTTACCGGAGAATCAAGGAAGATGTCACCTGTCAGCTACCTGATAGATGCTGTAAAGATAGCAGGAAAATATTTTTCAAGTATCAGTCTGGAAGTTTATCCCCTTGATACAGATGAGTATATGGAGTTATACAGGGCCGGTGTTGACGGAGTCACGATCTATCAGGAAACATATGACCGGAACCGGTATGACGAACTCCATCTGTCAGGGAAAAAAAAGGATTACGATTACCGTTATAAAACACCTGAACGGGTAGCTCTTTCAGGGATCAGGATGATAAGCATGGGGATACTTACAGGACTCTCAAAACTTGAAGATGATCTCTACGATCTGTTTGAACATCTTAACTTCATGGAGAGGAATTATCCGGGAGTTGAATATTCTGTGTCTTTTCCCCGGCTTATTGTTGAGCCGGGTGATGAAACTGATTACCATGAAATAACCGATATGGACCTGGTTAAATGTATAATACTTACGAGATTGAACTTCCCGAGAGTAGGGATAAATTTATCCACCAGGGAGAATGCCTCTCTCAGAGATCATGCATTACATTTCGGGATCACCAGGATCTCCGCTGCATCAAATACCAGCGTAGGCGGATACGTCGAAGGAGCTCAGGAAGATCCTCAATTCAGAGTGAAAGACCTCCGCTCGATCAAAGAGATAGAATCAGTTCTCAGAGCAGAAGGATTCGATCCGGTCTATACAGACTGGAGAAGGATCGACAACACCCCGCTCTGACTTTCTCCTCTGTTAACAAATATCATTTACTTAGTTCGTTCACCATTTGGCTTTGCCTATTTCCGTGTTTACTTTTACTATCGCAAAATCCTTCTGGTATTTTGCTGGACGTCCGCCCTCCGTTCGATATTGGCGAGACTCGGGCTGCCAGTCCCGTAAAAGCAATACACGGAAGCGGCTGGCCCTCCCTGTTGGACGTGTCGTAGTGACTGAACTAAGTAAATGATATTTGTTTGAGAAAAAACACAAACATGTATATCAAACAGCCTCATATTGTAAAAAAATGGCAGAAAATCAAAAAAATGATTCGCAAAATTTGCATATAATGCATAATATTAGTATTATCGTATCAAGCAAACCAGGAGGGAGAATTGAATACTAGAGATGCATTAAAGATCTTAAAGGATGAGAAGGTTAAATACCTGAGGCTTCAATTTACTGACATCATGGGAATAAATAAGAATGTTGAAGTACCCCCTTCCCAGTTTGAAAAAGCTCTGGATGGAAAAGTGATGTTCGATGGATCGTCTATCGAGGGTTTCTCGAGGATCGAAGAGTCCGACATGATGTTGAATCCGGATATTAATACTCTGGTGATATATCCCTGGAACAGAAATGAGAACAGGGTTGCAAGGCTTATTTGTGATATTCACAATCCTGACGAAACGCCGTTCGAGGGTTGCCCAAGGAACATACTGAAAACAGTGATGAAGCAGGCAGCCGATATGGGATATGTTATGAATGCCGGACTTGAAGCTGAATTCTTCCTGTTCGAGAAAGATGAGAAGGGAGATATCACGATCAATACTCATGATGCCGGAGGATATTTTGATCTTACTCCAATTGACCGTGGTGAAGAAGCAAGACAGGAGATGGTAGAGGTTCTTTCCAGTATCGGATTTGAGGTGGAGGCCGCTCACCATGAAGTTGCACCAGGACAGCATGAGATAGATTTTAAATATGCAGACTCTCTCACTGCAGCTGACAGAATAGCTACGTTCAGATTCGTAGTGAGAAAAGTTGCATCACAATATAATTTACATGCTACTTTTATGCCTAAGCCGATATTCGGGATAAACGGCAGCGGTATGCATACACACCAGAGTCTTTTTCACGGGAAGAAGAATGTTTTTTATGATCAGAAATCAGAATATGAACTCAGTAGTATTGCAATGGGATATATTGCGGGTATTCTGAGGCATGCTAAATCTTTCACTGCAATTACAAATCCCCTTATAAATTCATATAAAAGACTAGTCCCCGGTTTTGAAGCGCCGACAATGATAAGCTGGTCTGAAAAGAACCGTTCCCCTTTGATAAGGGTACCGGCGAAAAGAGAGATAGGCACGCGGATAGAGGTCAGATCACCTGATCCTTCTGCGAATCCCTATCTTGCTCTCGCTGTAATGCTTGCCTCAGGTCTTGAAGGTGTTGCCAATAAACAATATCCTCCTGAGCCTGTAAACAAAAATCTTTATAAAATGTCTAAACGGGAGATGGCCAGACTGAAGATAGGTGTCCTGCCCGGTAGTCTTTCAGAGGCACTTGACAGTATGGAAAAGGATCCGTTAATAAGGAAGGTGTTGGGTGAACATATCTATACCAACTATCTGAAAGCGAAACGGGATGAGTGGAGGGATTATATTCAACAGGTTCATTCATGGGAGCAGGAACATTATCTGTCTAAGTATTAATGGTAAAAGGTCATTGATGGGGAGATATTTCTGAATGCTACCCGGAATTTTTCTGGCAGCCGGCACAGGGCAAAGATTCGGATCTCAGAAGCTGACATATCCTTTTGAAAATGAACCCCTTTTAGTGCGTGGGTTGAGAAGTTGTATACAATCGGAGCTTAATGAGATAGTTGTTGTTCTCGGTTATGAATCAGAAAAAGTAAAAAAAGTGATCAAAGAATATTTCCCGGGAAATAAAAAATTAAGAACCATAATCAACCATGATTTTTCAAAAGGGATGATTTCTTCCTTTAATTCAGGGCTGGAAATACTAGACAGAGAATCAGAGGGAGTAATGATGATACTTGCTGATATGCCGTTTGTCAGCTCATCTGTAATAAACAAATTGATCAAATCATGGAATGGAGATGAAATGATCATTCCTGAAGTGAACGGGAGTTATACTCACCCGCGAATTATCCCGTCTTGTCTCTTCCCGGCATTTCTTGGGCTTGATCAGTTTAATTCAGGGAAAGATATACTAAACAAAAACAGAAATAAAATAAAAACCGTTATATTTGAGAATAGCAGGGAATTTATGGATATAGATTCAAAGAATGACCTGATAAAATTCTGAGATAGTTAAATTCAGAGAATAATATGCCGTTTTTTGTGAAATGAGTTGACTATATTTGTCAATTAAAGGTATCTCTGGTACTCGACAAAATTTAAATAATCAGAAGGAGCATTAGTAATTTTAATACCGAGGCCTTCAATGGGAGAGAGTCCCGGCTCGCAGGGGATTGTTTTGTTCCAGATTATTTCTCCTCCAAGTTTAAAGAGAGAATCTTCTCCTACAAGCGAGACGGAAACATCTCTATCACTATTCAGATTAATGCCAATAGCTTCAATATAAAGTCCTGTTCTGGAAATGTTTTTGGTAACACAGGAAAATACTCTGTCTTTATAACGTATACTTGCGGTAAGATTCTTCTTGAATCTTCCTTCTGACCTGGGTATTCTATCCATAGTATCCTCCTATTGATATTTATTAGCAATTTTGATTCCTGATTGAGAAATTACTTCATGTTTTTTTATTTTTTCACTTATTTAAATATGTGTCAGTATAAATCAGAGGTGTAATTTTTCTCAGGGATTGCTAAAAAATAGTGATAAAGAGGCAGGATTGTTCATGTTTATTGTGTAAATTCTATACACAAGTGAAAGAGTTTTCCTACTTAGTCTTATTTTTAGGAGATTTATTTTTTGAACTTGTCCTGCCATTCTTCATTTTTGGGTATACCTTTTCTATACATGAAGGGCACACTGAGTGGCTGAAGCTTGCTTCTGAGTGACTATTAATATACTCCTCAACCTTATGCCAATAACCACCGTCATCCCTGATTTTTTTACAGGAAGAACATATGGGAAGAAGTCCGCTTAATTTATGAACTTCTGCCAGAGTTTTTTCCAACTCCGCACTCTTTTTTTGTAATTGAAGGTTGGCCCTAATTTTGAATCTGTATGCAAGAAATATCAGTGAAGCTATTACTATCAAAAGGAAAGTAGAAACTTTCTGAAGGGTAATGAACCTGTTCTGTTCATCAAGTTCAAACTGCTTGATCTCATTTATTTTTTCAAGGAGCAGGATTTTGTTCTCACTCTTCTCCATCTCTATCTCTGTTTCAAGTTCTGCTATCTTTTTACTTTTTTCTGTACTGAAAATATCCTGGTTAAGCTTGAACGAGCGATCCAGATATTTATAAGCATCCTTGAAATTATTTCTTCTGAGCGCAAGGTCTGACAGGAATTTTGTAAGATCCATCATTTCTGATTTCAGCTCGTGTTTTTCTGCTAGTCGTAGTGTTTTTATAGCGATCTTCCTGCTCTTTGATAAACTTCCAACCTTTGAATACAGATTTGCAATACTAATATTGGAGATTACTTCTCCTCTTATGTTCGAATCTTCTTTTGCAATATCTCTTGACCTGATAAAGTAGGGAAGTGCTTTCATATGCTCCTTTTTCTCCATGAAAATAAGTGCTATATCGTGAAGACAAAATGATAATGCGGTTAGATTCTCTGTTTGATCAGCAAGCTTAAGAGCATCCTTTTTCAGATTAAGTGCTCTGTCATATTTTTTCTGTAAAAAATAAATATTGGATATTTCATTGAGAGCCATGATCTTCAGATGAACCATTTTGTTAACTTCGGAAATCTCAAGGGATTTTTTGAATTTGATCAGCCCTTTCTCATATTCTTTCATTTCCCGGTATACATATCCATGGATATAGGATGAAAAAAAAAGGGATTCTACATCGCCACTCTCTTTTGCACTTGCTGCCCCCTTTATAGCATAGGCCATTGCATTCTCATATTCAGATAAAAACAGATATATCCTTGAAACAGCAATAATGAGCTTTGATTCTGAAATATTATGTTTTTTTGGATCACAATATTCGAGCCCCTTAAGATAACTTTCCAGAGATTTCCTGTATCTGCTCATTTTCAGATAAACTTCTCCGAGCCAGAAGAATGATTCAGCACAAAGGACAGATTGTTTTTCACTATTGTCCCCGATGCTCAGTTTTGAAATTCTTGCTTTTACATTGCTGAGAATTTTGAGTGCTTCCAGAAACTTTTTTTTGTAATAAAATGCCTTCCCGATTATCAGTCTTGCTTTTATCTCCAGATAATTATTGTCTGTGCCTTTCAGAAAAAGGAGTACACTTTTGGACAGGTCCATTGACCGGTCAGGATCTATCCTGACAGCTTCATCAGCTTTTTGCAGGTGTATTTCAGGAGAGATCCCTTTCTCAAGATTTTCTGCTGCAGAAATGAAAGAAAATAGAAAAAGTACGCAAACTAATTTTATACAAATTGATTTCATTAATTCAATCCCTCTTATTTTGTAATAATTATAAAAAATGTGGATAAAAATGTCCAGTGACGACAATATCTGATGAATGGATTAAAAAAAAGTAATATAATACTATTCTGAATACGATGAATATTATTGAGCCTACATTAATTCTTGATAGTGTAAAATGCCGAAGCAACATCCGTTCGATGATAAATAAAGCAGCCGTATCCGGTGTCTCTTTCAGGCCTCACTTCAAAACTCATAATTCCAGAGAGATAGGGCGATGGTTTCGTGAAGAGGGAGTGGATAAGATCACAGTTTCATCTGTTAAAATGGCCGGTTATTTTGCAGATGACGGCTGGGATGATATAACTATCGCCATTACATTTAATGTATTGGAAACTCACAAAATAAATGAATTACTAAAATCCGGAAAAAAAATTAACCTGATCATTGATTCTGACAAACCCCTGGATGCACTTAAAAATGGGTTGAAGTATGAGGTTTCAATATTTGTTAAAATTGACACTGGCTACAACAGGACAGGGATATTATCGGATGATATTGACAAAATAGAAAAAGTAGTTAGATCAATAAATGATGCCGGGATGAAGTTTGCCGGTTTTCTGACACATTCAGGACACAGTTACAGAGCAACTTCGAAAAACGGGATCCTTGATATATATAATGATACAATGAGAAAAATGGATGGCCTTAAGCAAAGGTTCCTGAGTGAATATCCTGATCTTATGATATCAGTCGGGGATACTCCAACAATTTCTATCACTCCTGATCTAAGGGGCGTTGATGAAATAAGGCCGGGAAATTTTGTTTTCTATGATCTTATGCAATTGGCACTTGGTTCATGTACAATAGACCAGATCGCAGTTGTTCTTGCTGCTCCGGTCATATCGAAGAATACTTTGAGAAAAGAGGTTGTTGTACATGGTGGAGCAGTACATCTCTCAAAAGAGTTTATTTCAGAACCTTCAGGCAGATCAAATTACGGACAGCCTGTTTTTTTAAAAACTGATGGTTGGGGAAAATTATCCAAAAGCTCTTATGTCTCAAGTGTGTCTCAGGAGCATTCAGTTATTAAAGCGAATGATGAGTTCTTCGATGCTGTATCGATAGGGGATGTGATCGGGATCGTACCGGTTCACTCATGCCTGGCGGCAAATCTCACAGAATCTTATCTTACTCTGGATGGGGAAAGAATACTTATTAGCAGATCCTGAATTAAGAATCACCACTTGCTTATTAAAAAAACAAAAAGGAAAAATGTGAATAAGCCATATTTAAGAGAATTATAAATATCTAAATGATCTGATCTTAATTTGTTCAGATAATATGCAGCCGGGTAAAGGGTCAGGATCAGGAGAATGAACAACAGGAATGCTATTGGTATACTCAACGATTCTTTGAATAATCTGGATAATCCCGGATTAAGAGGTGAACCGTAGATTATCATAAGGTGGGACATATAGAGGAAGAGACTTTCCCTGGAGGCTGTCAGAAATCTTGTCAATATTTTGGACGATATGCGGGGAGCCAGACGGATAATTGAAAAAAGAAACAAGACCTTGCCTGAATCAGCAACTATTCTTATCAATTCATGGGGAAATAAATGAGCAGTTAATAGTATAACAACACTCAGGATCAAAACAGACAGGCTGAATTTTCTAAGGAATCTTGAAGCAAGTATCCCGAGAAAAAGGTAAAAAGACCAGAAGATGAGAGGAAACTGAGAGATATTATTATCTACAAATGAAGCCAGAAGGATGTTGTCAGGCACATTAATTATAAAAGGTGAAACAATATTGAATAACACAATAATTGTGATTGCAGGAATAAATATCCGTCTGAGGAATTTCCATATAAAAATTGCTATCAACAAAGAAAAACCAATGGTCTGTAATATATCCATTCTAAGCAATTTATACTCTATCCCCGTCCCCCAGAGTTTAATGATCTTTTGAAGTGAAAAGAATGGGAGATGAAGAAAATAACCGAGAATAATTATTCCGGATAAATGACGAACTTTTATAAGAAGGTCAGAAGATTTTTTATTGTGGATCGTATAATAGAATAAAAATCCTGCAAGAAAAAGAAATCCCGGTGCGACAACTCCATGAATATATTCGTGAGTTCTGAACCAGAATCCCGATTTCAGGTCTTTATCCAGTAAAGCTCTGAACAAGTGTCCCTGGATCATTAAAAAGATAATTATTCCACGAAAATAATCGAGAAAGGGTTCCCGCTCCGCTATCCTGTTTTTCTTATCATTATTCATTATTATTAAAGGTATTTAATCATCCAATCAGAATATTCTATCAGATTGGGAGGTGTCAGGTAAAGCAGATTTAAATTATCAGATAATTACCGATTCATCATAAACTTTTTTTATAACTCCGGGGATCTTGTCCGCACTTGGTTTTATTGATTTATCGAGTATCTCCTCAGCTCCATGAACTCCCGTATTTCTTTTAATTTGTTCGATGGCTATTTTGACAGTACTGCAGACTGCATCGGAAAGTTCAGGCTCCGGGAATCCGCCCTTTCTCCTTATTGAAGCAAGGTAATTTATATAGCTTATGAAAGATGCATTATCATTATATCTGACACAATCTCTCAAAAGTTTGTAAAACAGAGTGATGTGCCATTTCAGCTCATCCCCGGATGTCTGTCTGTAATTCGGAAATCTTTTACTATTCTCCTCAGAAACGAGGAATTCCTGAACTAAACCGACAATATTTTTTTCATAACTTACCATTTCATTACCCAGAGCCATGCGTCCGTTCTCTTCATCTGTAATTAAATGATCCGGGATCTCTGAATATGCATCATCGACCTCATCAGCTGCCATTTCCAGGGTTAGTTTGACCTGATCATTAAGGTATCGGTCCATCTTCACAAGATCTGGAAATTTTTCAAGTTCCTCTATAATGATGTCTCCCAGTTTCAGAAGTGCCGACTTCAGCTCTTCGAGCGGGAACCCACCCTTTTTCCTGATCGAGGCGAGATAACGGTAATAGCTTATTACCGAATGACGGTCGCCGTTTCTTACTGAACCCATAAGCAAATCGTACACAAGTTGAATGAACCATCTCAGCCTGTCCGGCTCCAGGGACTGATAGTTGGGGTAATCAGGTGATGTCCGGAGATGGGTGAAGATCGCATTAGATATCCTATCCTTTTCAACATTCATGATGTTGCTGATCATCAGGTTAGGCCTTGATGGATCTTTTCTTGACGGGTTCATATTTCTTGAGTGCCATTCCTGAGGAAAACTTTTCATGTTTTCAATAAGGTAGATCATCCTTCTGGGAAGGTGGTATCTTTCCCTTATTTTGAACGGCAGTGAGTTAAAGGAATATTCAGGATCAGCAGAAATGAACCTGTCTATATAACCTATCATCCATATTTTTTCAAAAGGCTTTTTCCTTAATATTTTCCCAATGAAACACCTTATCATGATCCCTAAGGCTGCGATCAATTTGGGGATTAACAGCGGTTTCCGGGATTTACCGAAGTATAATCTTGTTGTCATTTTAAATAATTTTATGTGAGACTGGGTATTTGAGCAGGATGCAATAAGAATTTCAAATCTTTTCATTTCACTGCTCTTATTAAAAATCTTTAATATGAACAATATTGCACATTTGATATGTATATAAGTGATCGCAGTTTTACCTTTCCCGGCAATTATTCTCGAATTCCACTTTCCCGATACCCAGGTAGACATTAGAGAATACAGGGGTTCATATTCACACCAGTCACTGAATATTGCGGCAAACCTGATTGCAGTGCAGGAAAAATGATCAGAGTATTCCTTCAACATTTCTTCCCCTCTCTTTTTGCTCCGGGCATAAGGGAATTTTGCATTCGCCGGACTTTTTTCTGTTACAGGCATTTTACATTTTATGAAATCACAAACGGTCAGTGAACTGGCAAAAATAAATCTTTTTATTTTTATTTTCCTGGCCAGCTCCAGAATATTTTTTGTCCCCTGCACATTGGTTCTCTCATATTCGGGGCTGTTGAGACAATCAAAGTCGTAATATCCTGCAAGGTGGAGTATAAAGTCTATAGGGGATTTTTTGCTGATCCCGATAATTGATCTCTCAAGTTCCTTCCTGTCTGTTATATCTACCATATGCCATTCGATATTCTTGTGTCGTGGAGCATTGCACTCTATCTGTGATCTTCTTGCGAGGGCATATATTGTAAATGTATTTTTTGCTGCTTCGAGGAAGTGGCGGCCGATAAAACCCGAAGCACCCGTAACTATAATTGCCGGCAAATTAGAATTGCCCATTTTGTGATCACCTTTTTATAAAAGCTTTGAAATCCAAAATATTAAAACAAAAATATCCTTGTGTCCTTCAGTTAATATAATAACTAAAATTAACAATATTTCAAGAAATTATTTCAGGACCAAGTATTTTACAACAACTAAAGTTATATTATTTTATTGTGGTTAAAAGTCTTACTTTTCCTTTAAAATAGAAATTTTCCTCAAATTTGCTGAATCCGGACTTTTTCAAAATTGATTTCCAGTCCCTGTTTATAAAGTCTTCTGCAAGAGGGCATTCCATTTTTCTGATCGCAAAGCGGGTGAAAAAGCCTGAATTATCAACATCGAATTCATTATAATCCAGAATAGAAAACCTCCCCCCCGATTTCAATACTTTCTCTGCATTCTCAATTATGATCTCCCTCTTCTCCTGAATAAATCCGTGAAGTACAAAGGAAATAAATACAAGATCAAATTTTCTGTCGAGATCCAGAGGCTCATCTATCCTTTTATCGATCAGTCTGATATTTTGTTTGTCACAATTTTTAAGGAATTTTTCTTTCATTTCCCTGCCTATCTCGACTCCTGCTATTGACCCTTCTTCACCAATATACTTCAGCATGAGACAATCGTTCCTGCCCGTTCCGCTACCCAGATCAAGGATACTTTCTCCTTTCTTAAGGTTAAGGTCTTTTACTGCCCGCTTGATAAATGACGGATAGGTCCCGAGAGTAATTATATTCATCAGGATATCATAATATTTTGCTTCAGTACCGGTTACTTCAACTTTTGAATCTTTCTGTGTTAATTCTTTCATATTCGTTAAATTATAACTTGTTTTTAACTGATTTCCCAGTGGAAATAATCGAAATATTTAGATAAAATAGAAAAAGAGAGGGACCATTTGAAAAAGAAATTGGGTATAGCACTGGGAAGTGGATCTGCAAGAGGCTGGTCCCATATCGGCGTATTAAATGCATTGGAGGAATCTGGGATCAAAGTTGATTGTATTTCCGGAACTTCTATCGGATCTGTAGTGGGTGCAGTATATTCGATTGGTGATATTAAAGAATTTGAAAAATTTGCAAGAAGTATCGACTGGAAGAGCATAGTATCATTTATTGATGTCACCTTTCCGGGGAGCGGCCTTATTCCCGGCAAAAAGTTGTTTAAAATGCTTTCTGAATATTATAAGGATATTTTAATTGAAGATCTTCCTGTCCCGTATTGTGCAGTCGCTGCTGATGTATTAACAGGAGAAGAGATCAGATTCAGCTCAGGGAGAGTAACAGATGCAGTCAGAGCAAGTGTGGCAATACCCGGGGTCTTTACACCATTTAAACTTGCAGGCAGAATATTGGTCGATGGAGGTATAGTTAATCCTGTTCCGGTTAATGTTGTCAGGGAAATGGGGGCTGAAGTGGTAATAGCTGTTGACCTGAACAATTGTACGATAGAAGAAAATTCAGAGGAAATAAAAAAATCAGAAGATGGGGAGAAAAATATTTCAGAGAAAAAAGATGTAGAGGAAGAGGATCGGGGCAAGCGTATATTCGAGATGTTAGAGCAGAAATACAATGAGATAACAGGATCTATCAGGACAAAACTTGACAATCTCCGTTCAAAGGAACATGTCCCGAATATTCTGGAAATCCTTGATAACACAACCCATATAATGCAGAGAAGTATAACTGAAAACCAATTTAAAATAAGTCCGCCTGATATAATAATAGAACCTCAACTCGGGGATTTCAGACTGCTCGACTTCGATCGTGCCGAAGAGGCAATCGAGGAAGGATATAAATTGACAATCAGCCAAATAGGAAATATCAGGAAATTACTCAACTAATAAGACAAACGGCGGTTTAATTATTTGATTTTTCTGGTAAAAGTGCATTGGGGGTAATTGCTGCAGCCGAAGAACTCACCGAATTTCCCCTTCCTTTTCCTCAGCGGACTCCCACACTCCGGGCAAATCATGTCACCTTCGATATTTTCAGTGGATTCACGCAGATCAAATGTATATTTGCATTCGGGGAAGCCGGTACATCCCAGAAATTTCCCAAACTTTCCCTTTCTCTCTGCCAGCAGGCTTCCACAATCGGGACAATGTTTCAGGTCTCCTGCATCAACGTTTTTTGTTTTCAGATAATCGGGACAAATTTCATTATAACCGCACCATCTGCATAACGGACCGAAAACAGCATTAAAATTTGTAGTTTTTTCTATTATGTTAATTTTCGATATTAGTCTGTTTTTCGTACTTTCTACTATATCTTTTTTTACTTTTGCTATTCTTGTCTCTTTTTGCTTCAGATCTTCGATACAAAGTTCAATTTCCTCTTCATTATTAATTTCAAATACATGAACTGCATAGGAAGGGAGCTGAAGGTTTTCGAGAGGCCCTGATGCTGATCCGGTCTTGAAATCTGTAACTCTGAGAATACCCTCTTTTGTCCTGGAGAGCCTGTCTATGATCCCCCTGAGTACTATTTCCCCATTCAGTTTTACTTCGAATTTCTGCTCGAGAGAGATTGTCTTGCTCAGATCATTTAAGAATGAATTCGAGTAATACCCGACAAGCAATTTGATCCCAAGATCAATATAGTGGTTAATGTCATTCTCATTTTTTATTATTCGGATCTTTTCATTGTAAGTGCTGTCCCATATTTTCCTGAATATTCCGGGGAGTTCCAATTCATCTGTTATCGGCCCGAGTTCCCTGTTCCTGTATATTATTTCAAGTACAGAATGGACAGTGCTGCCCATGAATGCTTCTATTGACTGAAATGCTTCAGGGATCTTTTTTATATATCTGAATTCAAAGGACTTCGGGCAATTATCAAAACTTGAAATGGAAGAATAACTGTAGCCGGCCACTATTTTCTTACCTTTTTCTTCTTCTTTTTCTTCTTTACTGAGAAACCGAATTTCCCAATAAACTTATCTACAGAATAATACTTCCCATGTGAATAACATATCGGGTCAGCTTTATTAAGGTTGAATGCGCCTGTTTCTTTGTTAATATATTCTTTAGTGGCATGGATCCTGAGAATGTCTGCAAGGAACATATCATGAGACCCCATCTTCTGAATATCAAAAACCCTGCATTCAATGTTTATTGGTGATTCGGCAATGAGTGGAGCCTTGATTTCAATGCCGCGTTGAGGAGTAAGCTTCATCTCCCTGAACTTATCAACATCTTTTCCCGATTTCACTCCACACCAGTCTGTAGCGAATGCCAATTTTCTTGTGGTAAGATTTATTATAAATTCTCCACTTTTTTTGATCATTTCATATGAATATCTATTCGGCCTTATTGAAATATAACATCTGGGTGGATCGGTAGAGATTATTCCTGTCCAGGCAATAGTGATTATATTGTGTTCTCCGTCAATATCTCCACAAGTGATCATGGGGGCAGGCAAAGGGTAGATCATTGTACCCCCTTTCCAGATCTCTTTTTTAATTTCCCTTTTTTCGGTCATCTCTGGCCTGTTTTCTTAATGATATGAAGGCCGAATTTTGTTCTTACAACTCTGCTGATACTTCCACTTGATTGTTTTTTTACCGATTCTTCAAATTCTTTTACCATCTGTCCGGGGCCGAACCATCCAAGATCACCTCCCTTGCTTTTGCTCGGGCAGGTCGAGAATTCTTTTGCAAGATCTGAGAATTTTTTTCCCTCTTTCAGATCCTTAATTATCTTATTGGCCAGGCTACTGTCTTTTACCAGAATATGGCTTGCTCTCCATTCCACTTTATCACCTCTTTAAGAATATCTTTGAATTTTTTGGCAGGTCATTGAATGATACCATTTTATCACCGGTAATGACCCCGTTTCCGGGGATATAATAAATTGTATCCTTCTTGTTGTATTGTTTTCCGGCAATTCCCCATGCTGTTTTTCCTCTGGTAGCTCCGAGGAGATAGGGGCCGTTATATCCGATTATCATTCTCACACCTGAAGGGAGTGAATCCCAGTCCTTTATCTTTGTCCCGTCCTTTATTCTCCCATTGGGTAGAATATAGAAGGTTGATCTTTTCTTATATTCTTTGCCTGCATAGCTCCATGCAGTGAAATTACCTGTGATGGTAAGTACAGGTCCCGTGGCCTCTTCAATTGTTTCCGGCTGATTCAGAATCACTTGGGTTCCACGGGGAATATTTCCCCATCCGATCGTGGATCCGGCCTTATCGCCCCTTACTTTCTTTCCCCCGGGGAGAATATATATAGTTTCGGGATCATTATAATCATCTCCGGCAATATTCCATGCAGTATTATCACTGCTTATAATATTTGAAGAGAGGACTACTTCTTCGTTCCTTTTCTCCATAAGTTGTTCTTCCTGTAAGATCTTCTCTTTTTTTTCAGGGGAGATCCTGACCATTTTGTTGCTGTACTTTGAATAGAATATTTTTCTGGTCTGAAAATCAGAGGTCAGTCGTTTGGCACGAACATCCGGGTCATATGTCCATCTGTCATCAAGCCCGGCTCTGGACCTGTTAAAATTAAGAGCACACCTTTTTCTCCCTCTATGATTTCTTTTAAACCACAAATTTGGTTTCCCATAGGAAACCTGGCTGTGGGTCAGGATGTTCTTGTCGGGAATTTTGTAAATGACCTGAAGTTCTTTAAGAAGGGGTGTCAGCGATTTGTATTGATCAAATGTGATGGTACCATAGTGGTATCCTACAAGTTCGATCCCTATTGAATGTGAACTCAAGTCATTGATTCCGTTCCACATACTCAATCCGGTATGGTCCGCTCTGTATTTGTGGTCCAGGATCCTGTATATTTTCCCGTTCCTCAGGATAGTGTAGTTGGCATGTCCCCCTTTTGTCCTTCTGCGTCCGACCCTCTTCCCGCCTGAGAGTGTTCTGAGAGTACTTATCTTACCGGCCTCCGAGGTATGGATTATGATAAATTTCGTACTGATCCTTTTTCTCTTTTTGAATTTTTTATTGAGGAATTTCGTGTAGCTTGTGATATTCAGTTTACCTGATGATGTTCTGCTGGATAATGGAGAAAAAAATACCAGAACATAAGTGAAAATTAAAATAAAATATATAAGTTTATATTTTCTTAAGAATATCATAAGGTTCGGGCCGGTCAATTCAGAAGTTTTATCCAAATTTTATTATATCAATATTGCTTTCCGGAGGCAAATTTTCCATATCCTGAACATTCCTTTCATTTTAATATTTGAAAATGATGGCGAGAGCCAGAACAGGATAATGTAGAAAAAAAATAATTTATATACTATCTTATATTTATATTTCAGGAGGTATTAATGGGAAATAGTAACAGCAGGCGTGATTTTATAAAGAAAAGTTTGACCGGTATTACCGCTGCGGCCTTAGCACCTTCATTAATTAAAAGTGAAGTAAAGAATACCATGGAGGGAAAGTTAATTTACAGAACTCTCGGGAAGACGGGGATGAAGGTCCCGATAGTCAGCATGGGAGTAATGAATGCTGAGAATCCGAAACTGGTTGAAGCAGCTCTTGAGAACGGTATTAATTATCTCGATACGGCACATGTTTATCAGCGTGGACGGAATGAACAAATGCTGGGTGAGGTACTGAAAGGTGTAAAGAGGGATTCATACTTTATTGCAACCAAAGTGCCGGGAAATCATGCTGACCGTAAGACCGGGCTCTACACAGACAAAACGGATCCTGCGGATTTCCTGAATAAATTTGAAATAAGCTTGAAGAGGCTGGGCCTGGACTATGTTGATGTCCTGTTCCTCCATAGCGTGAAAAGGAAAGAATCTGTGACGTTCAAACCATTAATGTCAGTTTTGCAAAAACTGAAAAATGAGGGGAAAACAAGGTTTATCGGAGTATCTACCCACAGGAATGAACCGGAGGTGATTCGCGCAGCAGCAGACAGCAATGTTTATGACATGGTTCTGACAGCTTATAACTTCATGCAGCCCCACCTTGCAGAAATGGACAAAGCGATCGACTATGCTGCAGATAAGGGTATAGGTATTGTAGCAATGAAAACGCAGGCCGGTGTTTTTTGGGATAAGGAGAGATTAAATCCTATCAATATGAAGGCAGCACTCAAATGGTCCCTTCAGAATAAAAATATCCACACATCAATTCCGGGGTTTACAACATTCGATCAATTGAACATTGATATTGGAGTAGCGAAAGACCTGAAACTGACAGGCCAGGAGATGATCGACCTGAAACTTAAAGATAAGGTTGCAGGATTGTATTGTCGTCAATGTGATTCATGTACCGGACAATGCAGTAAAGGTGTTGATATCCCGACATTGATGAGAAGTTATATGTATGCCTTCGGTTATAAGAACCTACTCCAGGCAAAAGATACATTAGCTGAGATAGACCTGAAAAATCTTCCCTGTAATGATTGTTCCGAATGTGAAGTTAAATGTGCGGTCGGATTTGATATAAAAGGGAAAATTAACGAAATCGCAAAGATAGACAACATACACGACTCATTCCTTGCATAAAATTTTGTTTAAAAAAAATTTTTTTTATGCTATATATTCACATAACTAACTTTTAATGGTTTTGGAGGAAACAATGATTTTACATGAAGAATTTATTAAAGTAGCAAAAAAGAATGGGAAAAAATTTGCAGTTATTGATAGAGGGAGAGAGACCAAAGTTAATTATGGAAAGGCCCTGATAGCTTCTCTTATGCTTTCCGAGAAATTCAAAGCATATAAAAAAGGTTTCACAGGTGTCATGATCCCCAATTCTGCAGGAGCAATGCTTACCACTCTGGGAGTACTTATGTCAGGCAGGGTCCCGGTCATGATAAATTATTCTACAGGTGCCTCGGAAAATTGTGAATATGCTCAGAAAAAGTGCGGATTTAAAACTATTATAACCTCTAAGGCATTGATTGAGAAGATAGGGTGCCGTCTGGTCCCGGGCATGGTGTTCATCGAGGACGTCATGGAAACTATTTCGACTCTTGATAAATTAAAAGCTGCACTGAAATCGAAAATGCCATTTAATGTTATTAAGAGATCGTTACCAAAAAGCCACGAAGAGGATAATGTAGTTATACTTTTTACGTCAGGTAGTGAAAAGGATCCCAAAGCTGTCCAGTTAACACATAAGAACATAGCTGCAAATGTTGTTGATATTTTTGAAAGTCTTAAGTTCAATGATGATGATATAATGCTGGGAAATCTTCCCCTCTTTCATGTATTCGGTTACACGACCAATTTCTGGCTTCCGTTGCTTCAGGGACTTTCGGTCGTTACGTATCCAAATCCTCTCGAATATAAAAAAGTAGTTCAGATCATTAGAGAAGAGGGTGCGACTTTGATGCTTGGAACACCGGTATTTTTTAACGGTTATCTCAGGCAATCAGAACCGGGTGAACTTTCTTCGGTTAGAATAGCAGTTGCCGGTGCGGATAAATGCCCTGAGATGCTTCGTGAGGGATATAACAAGAAGCATGGAATAACTCTCCTGGAAGGTTACGGCTGCACCGAGACCAGTCCGGTTATATCTGTAAATCTGCCTAATGCGAACAAACCCGGAAGTACCGGAAAACCTCTGCCTACCGTTAAAGTGAAGATAGCAGATATTACCAGCGGCGAGGAAGTTCCGAGAGGACAGGAAGGAAAATTGCTGACAAAAGGTGATCATGTGATGAAAGGTTATTTTGATGACCTTGAGGAAACTTCTCTCAGAATTAAAGATGGATGGTATGATACCGGTGATATGGGTATGGTCGATGAGGATGGCTATGTCTGGCACAGAGGCCGCCTTAAGAGATTTGCAAAGATCGGTGGAGAGATGGTATCTCTGGTAAGGGTAGAAAGTGTATTAACTGATCTGCTCCCTCCTGATACGGATTGCTGTGTTGTAGAAATACCTGATTATTTGAAGGGTGCAAAGATCATTGCAGCTATAACCAGTAGTATTGATGAAAGAGAGATGTTGAAGAAGATGTCTGCTGAACTTCCAAATCTTTCATTACCGAAGGAGTTCCTTGTAATTGATGAACTTCCTAAAATGGGTAGTGGTAAGATAAATTTCAGGAAAGTTACAGAAATAGTTAAGGAAAAGTTCTCAGATAATAATAACAAGAAATAGAAAAAGGGTTTTATCCCTTTAAAACAACTTTCCCGGAACTAGTTGGAAAGTCCTGATAATAATGCTCTTGCTTCACGCTGATAAATTGATTGAGGGAATTCATTAATCAATCTGTTCAGGTTATCTTTTGCACTTTTGTTCAGTCCGTCCTTGATATTGATCTTTGCTATCTTGAGCAGGAGAAAATCTTTTGTGATCTCTGATTTAGTATCTGAAAGGAGTTGGTGCAGAATGTCCAGTCCTTTCTTCCCCTCTTTAAGTGAGATGAAAAGTTCAGCATCAAGTAGTTTTTTCTGGTCATCCAACAGCTTGCTGCTTCCTTTGTAACCTGCTAAAGTTTCTTTTGCTTTAAGATAATCTTCCTTTTCAAAATGAAGGGAAGCCAGATAAAAAGTAATTGCTGATGAAATACCCTTGTCGGTTTTTAGAGATGACAACTCTTCTATTTTCTGATTTGAAGTCAGTGTTGTAGAATTCCAGATTTTGAGAGCTGATGCGAAATTTTGATTGTCTTTCACTACAGATCCTGATCTGAGCAGGAGAACTGCTATAATTATCACAACTATAATAACCAGAACTCCCAGAATAATCAGGATCTCTTTTTTATAGTCGTTAAATTTTTCTAAAACAGCCTGAATGAAATTTGCAAACGGATCTTCCTTAAGATGTTCTCTCTCTTTCCTTTTCATTGGAACCTCGCATTTTTTTATAATCCGGGACAAGCCCGGGAAGAAAAACCGATAGTAGCATTTAGACCGATATCTGTCAAGAATTCCAATTAGAGAAATGTTGAAATCTTAATAGATTTTATTTCCCGGAAGAGGAGTGGTCGTGGACAATTCTCCACCCTTCCTCAAATTTCCTGAGAAGAAGTGTATAGAGGCCGGTCCTCTCCTTTTCAGGATATTTGAGGGTCCATCTTCCGAAAACCAGAGCCGCATCGTTACTGATCACTGTAATATCAACATCGGAAAATGAGAGCCTTCCCATCACTTCTTTGTCAGGATAACTTTTTTTATATCTCTTCAGTGTATTCTCCCATCCAAAGTTGAATGAACCATTTCCGGCAAATCTCATCTTTTCAGACTTATGATAACACTCCATATATTGTTCCAGGTTCCCGCTGTTCCACCCCTTCTCAGAATCATCAAGAACAATTGAAATTTCCTTTTTAATAATTGCGATTCCATCATCTTTTGGAATCAAGTGTGAAACTGAAATTAATGTTATCGTTAATGCAATTAGGATTGCTTTTCCCATTTAAGATCTCCTATAATTAAAACATTATTAAAATAGTTCTATTTACTATTTAGAGAGAAATTTTTAATTTTCTCGTTATCCGGAAAATATTTCAATGCTTCGATAAGTATCCCTTTAAGTTCATCTCTTTTCCCCTGCTTCCTCAATATTTTCATTATAGAGATAAAATTGTCAGGATTCCTGAGCAGGTAGAGCGCTGCATGCCCATGGTTAAGTGCCTGCTCCAATTTCCCTTCTTTAAAGAAAATTGAGGCAAGCTTGGAATGATTCTCCGGGAGGAAAGGGTTTGAGATCAGTTTCTTCTCAATTTCATCTATACTTTCATCTTCCCCCCCTTTTATGAAAATAGATTCTCCATTCCAATTCGGAAATTCCATGTCATATTTTAGTTCTGAAAACACGAAGGGATTTATTAGTTTAAAGAATATCTTCCTCACTTCCTGTTCAGGAGGGAATCCCGGTAGAAATTTCAGGAATGCCGGTTTTATCAAAGTGCTGTGGTGTGATTGTTCAATAATCTCAAAAAACAGAGTTATCAAATCCTCATCTGAAGGGTATAGAAGTAGTCCTTCCATCAGAAAGTTCCAGGCCGCCTCCCTGTCTTTCACCAGAGTTGAAATGTTTACCGCATTAAAAAATGATTCGGCCATCATTCCCAATCTTACAGATCTCTTTATAGAATCCAAAGCTTCTGTATATTCATTATTTAAGGCATAGATCAGGGCTACATTGTTAAGTGCTTCATGTCTGCAATCACCGCAATCCAGAACGGTTGAAAAATCAGAGAGTGCTTCATCAATGTTATTTGATAAATAATTTATCACTCCGGATAAGAAGTATTTTTCTCCCCGAAATGGGCTTTGGGGATCTATCTCATCGAGAATTTTTTTTGCAGTTGTATAATCATTTTTTAAAAAATATACTCTGGCAAGTTCGAAAAGGAGCATTTCCGGATCTTTACTCAACTCAGACCTTACTTTCTCAAGGAACTCTGTTTTTTTATCATTGTCATCAATGAGAAGTCCTTTAATAAATATCTCATAACTCCTCAGATCAAATTTTAATTCCGGAATCTCAGGTGTTTTCTCTGTCCCGGCCAGGTATATAACCAGGTTTTTGAGAATGCTTTTCTTGATTGAGAACAGGTTTGTGATCTTCTCTTTGATCACCGGAAGGTATTTCTGATTTAAGTTCCGGAGGTCGATCAAAAATGTCCTGATACTTAATATCTCTTCTCCCTGGCCGGGTATTGTCGTTATTTCTCCCCATACCAGTCTTTCCGCTCTTAAAAGCTTCGCAGCTCTGATTATAGATGCTTTGGAAACGTTATAAGGGAATTTAATATTCAACCCCTTAAGTAATTCCCGCCCCTCATTATCAGAAAAAGTATCTATCTGATTGACCCTTAAGCCGTAACTCAGATAAAGAGAAATCCCACGCCCCAGCCACTGATGAGCTTTATTTTCCGCTGAATTTACTTTAAACGGGAAAACAACAGTTCTCGGAAAGGAAAAGGATGTTTGTATCAGCAAGATCATTGTTAATGCTATTAATATTCTGGTTTTCATTTTTTATTCTTTTTCATAGAAAGCTTTAAGAAACTTTCTCAGGAACAAAGCTCCATTGTATTCAGCTTTTCCACCATGTTCTAGGCGAAATGCGAATGAATATCTCGGTTTTTCAAATGGGAAGAATCCTGTAAGAACAGAATCCAATCCTTTACTTTTTTCCCCAGCTGTTCCGGTTTTGAGGCCGATATCCATAAAATCCACACTTGCCCGCCTTCCGGTTCCTTTAGGGTCGGTTGTGACCTCTTTCATCCCTGATTTAATATTCTCAAAAAACCGGTTGTTCAGGTATATCTTTTTGTTTTCCGGAGTATGATTGTAATATCCCAGGTTAAAAATATTCTGATTGCTCATTATAATATAAGGGAATATTATGTTCCCGTTCTGAGCGATTATTGAAGATATTATTGCAGAATGGATAGTTGTTATAGAAATATGTTCGAGTCCTATTGAAATATTTGCAAGGGCCCTCTCCCCATGATCTTCAGAAGAAAATCTACCGAACCTGAACTGAAATATCCCATCGTCAGAGGGATCCGAATTGAACATGAAATTTTTTAGGACTTTATGTATTTTCTTTGCTCCGGCTTTAATCCCCATCTCAGCAAATGCAATATTACAGGATCGGGAAAGAGCATTTTCAGGAGATTGAAGTATGCCGTGCCTGATCCAGTCATAAAATATCTTTCCATCATAAGAAGTGTAGCCTATACAATTAAAAGGAAATATTCTTTCAGTTTCCGAATTGAAGTAGGTGAAAAGGGTCATAAGCTTAATTATCGAACCCGGTTCATATTCCCTGATAAGTGCTGTATTGTTTTCATTTCCGTTAAATGGTTTGGAATATGCGGCAATAATGCTACCGTCCTCCAGATCAGTGAGTACAAAAGACCCTGAATATTTGTTAAAAAGCCTGTGAAGTTTAAGTTGAACATCTTTGTCAATAGACAGTTTTATATATTTAATTCCGTTCCTGAGGCTGTTGTTGAAGTTGTCAAAATTTATTCCGGGAATGAGAGAGATGCATTTGTCCTGTTCTATATCATATAAAGCCAGGGCTTCTCCGTCTTTGTCGAATATGAATTCAATCTTTCCTTTTTTTACCTTACTATTAATTTCTTTAAGGATAGAGAGGTGTTTTGAATATTTATCCGGGTCTTCAGGTTCGAATGCTTTTATCTTTCTTCCGGATTCGCCCGCCCTGTAAAGGGAAGTATCTGAAACTATTCTGTAAAACCGGACAAAATCATTGTCTCGCGAAAGCATAGAGGAATATATATCAAGCTGTTTATAGAAACAATTGTCAGAAAGATATGCTAATACCTTTTCAGACTTTATTGATGATTTTCCCGGTTTACTTTTTGTAAGGATTTTTTTCCCATTCTCTATATCATTCCCGATCAGGCTGAGGATACCTTTCAATTCATTAAATGAAGATCGTCTGAAAAATGATGAACCCTCTTTATCGAGAAGGTTGCTGCACTTTAAAATCTCTCCTGTCAGAAGAAAAACTTCTGCTTTTTTGACTTTTTTATATGCCGAATGATCCTTGTAGAACAGAAAAACTGCCATAATAAAAAAAATGAACAAGAAGAAGAATACTTTTCTTCTCAATTTTTTTTTCTTCAGCTTTAGAAATGAAAAGGTTCTGTCTTTAAAATCCAGATCCATTTTATCCTTTCAGGTATTCTTCCAGTTTATCCAGCCCCTTTCTGATATTTTTGAGTGAGTTGGCATATGAGATCCTGAGATAATTAGGCGCACCGAATGCTGTTCCCGGGACAACAATGATATTAAGCTTGTTCAGAATATCCATTGCAAAGTCACCATCATCTTTAAATCCCATTTTATTAATATAATAAGTGAAATCTGCGAAAAAATAAAATGCACCTTCCGGATTTACAAAACTGATATTGCCGATCTCATTGAACCTGTTGGCTATGAAATCTCTCCGTTCACGGTATTCGTCTATCATCGGAGCCAGATATGATTGATCATCAAGGAGCGCTCCGACTGCAGCTTTTTGAGATATTGAACAAGGATTTGAAGATGAGTGCCCCTGTAATTTAGCCATTGCCTTGCAGATGTATTCAGATGCTATTGTATAGCCCAGCCGCCATCCTGTCATTGAGAATGTTTTTGATAATGAACTGACTATTGCTATATTTTCCATTGAGTCCGGGAAAAGTTTCAGCGGGGATTCGAAATTTTCATCTGTATAAATAATCCTTCTGTAACAGTCATCGAATATTAGAAAAATATTTTTATCCACACATGCGGAAATTATTTTTTTAAGTTCTTCACTATTCATTATCATTCCGGTCGGATTGGATGGTGAATTTATTATTACAGCTTTTGTTTTACCGGAGAATTTTTCTGTGTATGAATCAGCTGTAAGTTCGAAGAGAGAGTTCTCTTTCAGGTGATCGGCATAAACTACATTTCCACCGGAATATCTGACGATCTCAGGATATGAGACCCAATATGGTTTAGGAACTATAACTTCGTCACCCGGGTCTGTTATGGCTTGAAGTATAAGATACAATCCGAATTTGCTGCCCGGTGTAACGATGATCTGCTCTTCTCCGGGCTGAAATCCCTGCTCGTCCATATAACTTTTTATTATCGCTTCTTTAAGTTCAGGGATACCTGTGACAGGTGTATACTTTGTGTGATTATTTCTTATTGCATCAATTCCTCTCTCTTTTATGATTTCTGGAGTTGGGAAGTCGGGTTCGCCTGCACCAAAATCGAGAATGTCTTTTCCCTGTTTTTTCATTGTGTTTTTGATCTTCAATAATTGAAGAGTAGGAGAGGGTGAAATAAGTCCGATCCGTTCTGATAATTTGACCATTTAGTTCCTCCGAGAAAAAACTGAATATTATTTAATTTTATAACAAACAAATAGTTGACATACTACCATAATTTTGTTAAAAGTTGTATTCAAAAAAATTTTTTCTATTAAAGGAGATATTTAATGTCACTTACCAATGAAATTATCGAGAAAGTAAAAGTCAAAAATCCTGCAGAAGGTGAATTTCACCAGGCCGTTGAAGAGGTTATGGAATCTCTTGAACCAACTGTTGAAAAACATCCTGAATTTGTTAAAGCAGGTATCTATGACAGGATCGTAGAACCGGACAGAGCAATATTGTTCAGAGTTCCCTGGCAGGATGACAAGGGAAATGTTCAGGTTCAAAAAGGATTCAGAGTGCAGTACAACAATGCAATTGGTCCTTACAAAGGCGGACTGAGGTTTCACCCTTCAGTTAACCTCGGTATTATTAAGTTTCTTGGTTTTGAGCAGGTATTTAAGAACTCCCTGACAACATTGCCCATGGGTGGAGGAAAAGGTGGTTCAGATTTCGATCCCAAAGGAAAATCAGACAATGAAGTAATGAGATTCTGCCAGGCCTTCATGAGAGAATTATTCAGACATATCGGCCCGGATACAGATGTCCCTGCCGGTGATATTGGTGTAGGCGGAAGAGAGATCGGATTTTTGTTCGGTTACTATAAAAAATTAAGAAATGAGCACACAGGCGTTCTCACCGGTAAAGGTAGAGAATATGGTGGAAGTCTTATCAGGCCGGAAGCAACAGGTTATGGTGCTGTTTATTTTGCAGCTGAAATGCTTAAGGTAAAGAATGAAACTCTTGAAGGTAAAACAGCACTTGTTTCAGGTTCAGGTAACGTTGCTCAGTATGCGATTGAAAAACTACTTGACCTCGGTGCAAAACCGGTAACAGCTTCAGATTCATCAGGTTATATTTTTGACGAAGCAGGTATCGATCGTGAAAAACTTGCTTTCATCATGGACCTCAAGAATACCAGAAGAGGAAGAATGAAAGAGTATTCAGATAAATATTCAAGTGCAGTTTATACTCCTGTAGATCCCAACCTCGGCTACAACCCGCTTTGGAACCATAAAGCAGATGTTGCATTCCCGAGTGCAACACAGAACGAGATCAACGAGAAAGATGCTCAGCATCTGGTAAACAATGGTGTTAAGACAATATCTGAGGGAGCAAATATGCCTACAACTCCGGAAGGTATAAGTATTTTCATGACCAATGGTATTGGATATGGTCTCGGAAAAGCAGCAAATGCAGGCGGAGTTGCAGTTTCCGGACTGGAAATGAGTCAGAACAGCCTCAGATACAGCTGGACAAGAGAAGAAGTTGACAGCAAACTTCATAGCATAATGAAGAGTATCCATAAAGCAGCTTATGAAACTTCAGTTGCATATGGTAAACCTGGAGACTATCCTCTCGGAGCAAACATTGCCGGCTTCACTAAAGTTGCTAAAGCAATGGTTGCATATGGTGTTGTGTAAGTCAGATATATTGATATTAAAAATAAAGAGGGGGAGCTTTTGCTCCCCTTTTTTTTTTGGTCCGGTTTTGTTAGAATTCAGATACATGTAAGGAGGGAAATATGGAGAATGAAGGCCATCTTTTTGAAGAATATGTGAAGGAGAAAACAATAATAGAGAGGATGAAAAATCCTAAATTCTGGATCAAGTATATCCTGATAATTGTATTCCTTATCCTGGTTGTAATAGTCTATAAATCGTTCATAAGTACTTGGTCGAAGGATGATGTGAAAAATTCGATTGAAATAGTATCCATGGACGCAGGGTGGATGGAAGGGAAATCAGAGCTTAGAGAGACTGCTGCAAGGATCCTCCCGTTTGTCTCTTTTCGGGTGAAGAATAATGGGAAGGCACCCCTCCATTATGTTAATTTTGAATGTGTATTTGAATTCCAGGCGGATGGGAAACCTCAAACCAGTGGTTTTTGTTCTGCTTTTGAAGTACCTCTTCCTCCCGGAGATACAAGTGATGTTGTTCTGATAAAAGGGGTAAACGGTTACACTGCAACCTCAAAAGAGGCATTTTATCAGAATAAGGATAAATGGAAAAAAGTAAATGCAAAACTGTTTGCCAGGACAAAAGGATCAACCTATGTCAGAGTAGGTGATCTGTATCCGGTTGAACAGAAGATCACAGGGTTCAAATCTGATATTAATGTGGAGGAAAAAAGCGGACTTGTAGATAAAGTGGAAATCCTTATTACGGATTCCGGATGGATTTACAAAGTACTTGAAGGGAAGAAAGTTCTTGTATATCCATCGATAAAATTTAAGATCAGGAACACGAGTGACAGGTCTTTAAGTAAGCTTGCCTTTAAGGGAATATTCTTATTTGAAAAGAGTGGTGAAAGATTCAATTTCGGTTATCCGGTGATCAAAAAAGAGTTGAAGCCGGGCTCTGAGAGTAAGGAGATCACTATGAGATCGGAATACGGGATACACGCTTCTTCTCTTCAAGCCCTTTATAACAATATATTTGAATGGGATGAAGTGAAGGTCAGAATTATGATAAAGGATATGGATACAATATATGACCAATTGGGTGAATATCTTATTAAAAAGGAAATAGAAGGTGTTAAGGTTATTAATGACAAACAGAAATAATAAATTTGGAATTTCCGGATAATTATTATATCCTTTTATAAATGGGCTCCGGAATTGATAGAAACCAAATCCTTCTTGTCGATGATGAGAAAGTGATCAGAGAGATCGGTCAGGAGATGATCGAAATTCTGGGGTATGAATGTATTACAGCGAAGGATGGAGAGGAGGGCGTTGAGTTATTCAGAAAAAACTCCGGGAAAATCCTTATTGTAGTCCTGGATGTTGAAATGCCCGGGATCTCGGGAGAGGTAGTTTCAAATATTATTACCAATGAAGTCCCCAATGCCAAGATATTGTTTATCAGTGGCTATGACAGGGAGTATCTTGAAAAAAAGGTATTTAAGAAGAAAATAATGAACTTTATGGCAAAACCTTTAAGTGTAAAATCCCTTTCCCGCAAGTTTAATGAAATGCTGAGGGGAAATGCCGTTTGATAATTATTTTGTCAGAATTTCCTGTGAATTATTAAAAACAGATTATAAAGAGTTCCTCGATCTGGATATATCACCAGAAGTATATATGGATAGTTGTAGTCTGAATAGACTTGCCGGAGAAGAGAAAGAGAATTTTAAATCCATTCTTAAAAAATTCAGATCCAATACACTTCATGCACCTTTCCTCGATATCTCAACAGGCGGTAATGATGATGATATCAGGGAGTTGAGTTTTAAAAAACTTTCAAAGGTTCTGGAGCTCGGAAGGGAATGGGGCTCTGATCTTGTAGTTATTCATTATAATTATGACAGGTTGTATTACAGGCAGAGCCTTGATGGCTGGCTGGACAGGTCAATTGAATTTTTCAAAAGGCTTTCAACTATTCCTGATCACCCGATTATTGCAATTGAGAATATAGATGACCCTGTTCCGGATGTCGCTCTTGAATTGGAGAGAAGAATTGGAAATGAGAGGATAATTCATTGTTTTGATTATGGGCATCATAATGTTTTCGGAAAGATTAGTTCCGGAGAATGGCTTAAGCGTATATCCTCTGATAAACAAATTCATTTTCATTTTCATGATAATAATGGTCTGGGTGATGATCATCTGCCAATGGGTGAAGGGAAGATTGACTGGGAAAAGGCTCGCCGGGATATTCTTGCTCTTGGGACACAATATTCTGTTACACTCGAACCCCATTCCAAAGATGATCTTCTCAGGTCATTACAATACTACCGGGAGAATTTTTTGCCGGGAGAATCAGCGGAGTAAATATGACACAAAAACTTTCAGGTCCTGAAAAATTTATAGAGTGGGGATCTTTAGGTGAGCACTATTCAAGGATAAAAGATGTACATTTAAGAGAATATTTTAGAGAAGATCCCGGGAGGGGGAGAAGATTCTCTTTGAAAATTGGTGAGTTATATTTTGACTATTCGAAAAATTTGATCAATAGTGAAACTCTTGATCTTCTTATAAAACTTGGTGAAAAAACAGGGCTCAGAGAAAAAATAAATGATATGTTCTCCGGGAATAAGATAAATATAACAGAGGACCGGGCTGTTCTTCACACAGCATTGAGGAATTTCTCCGGTGATCCGGTATTAGTTGACGGCATAGATGTGATGCCGGTGATTTCCGGGACTTTGGATAAAATGAAAATTGTCTCGGAAAGAATAAGGAGTGGTGACTGGAAAGGCTTTTCAGGTAAAAAAATAAAGAATGTAGTAAACATTGGAATAGGAGGATCTGACCTTGGGCCGAGATTTGTCTGCAATGCACTCAGATGGTATTCAGATAGAGATTTGATAGTCAGATTTGTCTCGAATATAGATGGGACTGACATTGTTGAATCTTTGTATGATCTTAAACCCGATGAAACCATATTTATAATAGCATCTAAAACATTTACTACTATCGAAACCATGACCAATGCGGAAAGTGCAAAGGAGTGGATAAGGTCAGCGGCTGGTAATACAGAATTTATTTCAAAACATTTTATTGCTATCACTTCAAGTAAAAAAAATTCGGAACTTTTCGGGATCTCTGCAGATAACACTCTTGAGATGTGGGATTGGATAGGAGGCAGATATTCACTAACTTCATCCATTGGACTTTCTGTTATGATCTCAGCCGGGTATGATAATTTCATCTCACTTCTTAAAGGCTCTTATAAAATTGATGAACATTTTAAAAATTCTCCATTCAATGAAAATATTCCTGTAATAATGGCCCTGATTGGTATCTGGTATAATAATTTCTTCAGGTACGGGTCATATGCTGTTCTCCCTTATGATCAATATCTGACAGACTTTCCTGCATATCTTCAGCAATGTGATATGGAATCGAATGGAAAGAGTGTCAGCCTCGAAGGTGAACCGACAGGATATCATACAGGCCCGGTTGTCTGGGGTGGCATTGGCACAAATTCTCAGCATGCTTTTTTTCAATTACTTCATCAGGGAAGCAGAGTGGTCCCGGTAGATTTTATCGGGTTTGCCCAACCTCTGAATGATCCCGGGGATCACCACAGGAAGTTTATGGCTAATTTTTTTGCTCAGTCAAAAGCTCTTGCTTTCGGAAGGACAGGTAATGAAGTATTAAAAGCCGGGGTTCCGGAGGAGCAGATACCGTTTAGGATATTCCCCGGCAACAGGCCTTCGAATACTTTATTATTCAATAAATTAACACCGGAAACGATCGGAATGCTTATTGCGCTCTACGAGCATAAGATCTTCACACAGGGAATAATCTGGAATATAAATTCATTTGACCAATGGGGTGTAGAGCTCGGGAAAAATATTGCAACTGACATTGCTGAAGATCTATCATCTGAAAAAATCTCCGGCAGTGAACATGACAGCTCAACAACGGAGCTTATCAAAGTTTTCAGGTCTGTCCGGAGTCCGGATGAAGGTAATTAGCTCTGGAAATATTCCGATCCGGATGTGGCTGGATGATATAGAACCCGTTGCCCTCGAGCAGGCCGGAAATCTTTCAAATCTCCCTTTTGCTTTTAAGCATATCGCAATAATGCCGGATGCTCATCCGGGATTCGGTATGCCTATCGGAGGTGTACTTGCTACAACAGGGGTTGTTATCCCCAATGCTGTAGGAGTCGATATCGGCTGTGGTATCTGTGCAGCCCGGACCAGTGAAAAAGAGTTGCCGATAAAAAACATTGAAAGTATTCTGAACGGGGTAAGGAGGCTGGTCCCTGTAGGGTTTTCCCATCATAATAAAGAACAGAATGAATATCTTATGCCCGGAAGGGATCACTTTACTTTCAGAAAAGGGCTTATAGTAAATCGTGAGTACAAAAATGCTCTCAAACAGCTTGGTACCCTTGGCGGTGGTAACCATTTCATCGAAATACAAAAAGAAAATGATGGTTATATATGGCTGATGGTCCATTCCGGAAGCAGAAATATCGGATATAAGGTTGCAGGACATTATAACAGGGTTGCAAAAGAGCAGACGGGCTCGATCCGGAAAAGAGTGCCTCCTAAATGGGACCTGGCATATTTATCTCCTGGTTCTGATGAGGAAAAAAAATATCTGGAGGAAATGCAATATTGTATCGATTTTGCTTTTGCAAGCAGGAAACTGATGATAGAAAGGGTTAAGGAGGTCTTCTCTGAAGATCTGAAACGGGAAATCAGCTTTGATAATTTTATTAATATAGCCCACAATTACGTTTCATCAGAGGTCCATTTCGGATCAAGGGTATTTGTTCACAGGAAAGGTGCAACCAGTGCAAAAGCCGGGGAAAAAGGGATCGTCCCGGGGTCTCAGGGTACTTCCAGTTTTATCGTTGAGGGAAAAGGTAATCCGGATAGTTTCATGTCCTGCTCTCATGGAGCGGGCAGGAAACTGGGAAGACGGCAGGCAGTAAGAGATCTTGATCTTGAATTTGAAAGGGCGAAACTTGATAAACTCGGGATTATTCATTCTCTCCACAGCAGGAAGGATCTTGATGAGGCAAGTGGTGCTTATAAGGATATTAACAAAGTTATGGATAACCAGAAGGATCTTGTCGATATCGTAACAGAACTCAGGCCTCTGGGAGTTATTAAGGGCTGATCTTTATCAGAGGAGTCCTTTTTCTTTCATCCATTTATCATTGAAAATTGTGCTGAGATAACGTGCAGATCCGTCCGGGAAGATTGTAACTATTCTTGCGGGTTTCTCAAGTGAATCTGCAAGTTTCAGGGCACCCCATAGAGCTGATCCGCTTGAGCCTCCTCCCAGTATGCCCTCTTCTTTCATGAGCTTTCTTGCAAACTGGAATGAGTCTTTATCTGAAACCTGATAGATGTCATCAATGTTGGAAAAGTCTGCACACTCTATCAGAAACTCATCCCCGAGACCTTCGATAAGGTATGGGGAAGATTCAGTTATTTTTCCGGTTTTAAAATAGTTGTAAAAAATGGAACCGAACGGATCGATAGCAATCACTTTTATTCCCGGGTCTTTCTCTTTCAGATATCTGGCAACACCGCCGATAGTTCCACCGGTGCCGATCCCTGCTATAAAATAGTCTATCTTCCCATCCATTTGTTCCCAGATCTCAGGTCCGGTCGAGTTGTAGTGGGAATCATTGTTCTCTCTGTTGTTATGCTGGTCAGGGAAGTAACAATCCGGAATTTCCTTAACTATCCTGGGGGTTATTTTATTATAACTTTCAGGATCTTCCGGAGGCAGTGAACTGTCCACTTTATGAACATCTACACCAAGTGCTTCAAGTTGATTGATCTTCTCTTTGCTGATCCTGTCCCTCACTACCACTTTCAACCGGTAACCCTTCTGAATTGCAACGAGAGCAAGTCCCAATGCGGTATTTCCTGAAGAATTCTCTATAATAAGTTGCCCATCCTTAATGCGTCCATCCTCTTCAGCTTTTTCGATCATATATTTGGCAGCTCTGTCCTTTACACTGCCCATCGGGTTCATGAATTCAAGTTTTGCATATATTTCACTTCCGGTCCCTGCTGTTACTTTTTGAAGTTTTACCATTGGTGTATTTCCGACCACATCAAGAATATTTTCATACACATTTTTGCCCATTATTACTACCCCTTTATTAATGAGATATTCTATCACCGGAAGAGCTCTATTGCAATTTGCAGGGGTTAGATATAAAATATATCTGTTAAAGTGGAGAAGCCAGGCCTTATTTGGGGATCATGATATACAAAAATTTTTTATACTTTATTATAGCTGTAGCCATATTTGTTACAGCACCCGGAACCCCGAATGATCTTTTCCCGGTTTTTCAGGATATTCTCATAATCCCGATACTTATATTTTTGTTTTCTCTCCATATCCGGAATTCTTTTCTAAGGTTAAAGAAAAAGCATCGGGAGAACGAAACGTATCCCGGGGCGTTCAGATCCGGATATCTGAGAATTACCAACCTCTCAATGATAAAAGCAATTATCATATTTACACTTGAAATATATATATTTGATCTCAAAGTAATTGTTATGTCAGTTTTCAGGTTAGGGGGTATAACGTTTACCGGAGATATAATAGTACTTGCAATATTTATACTCCATTTCGCCATTATCTGGTATTGGGGCTATAAAACTGTCGGGAAGATAGTTTACTTGTCTGAAAGTGCAGGGAAATTCATATCTGATAATATAAAATTTAACCTTGCAATTGTGATCCCATGGCTGATCCTGACTCTTGGAACCGACATTCTTAAGTTGCTCAATATTGCGTGGATCACAGAAAATTCAGGCTCTCCACTATTCCAACTGGCCTTTTTTGCACTATTTTTGCTGATATTTTTGATCATAGGGCCTCTCCTTATCATAAAGTTGTGGGATTGCAAACCTCTCCGGGAAGGAGAACTCAGGAATAAAATACTTGAGTTTACCGAAAAAGAGGGGATTTCATTCAAAGAAATACTTTCATGGAATTCGCTGAGTAAGAGCCTTATGACTGCAGGAGTACTTGGATATTTCCCTTTCTTCAGATACCTCCTCATTACACCGGAACTCATGAATATCCTCTCGGCCGAAGAGATAATAGCTGTAGTTAGTCACGAGACGGGCCATGTAAAGAGAAAGCATATTCTTTATTATCTTTTGTTATTTGTCGGATTTGCTGTTATAAGCAGCGGATTGATGAATATAATAAATTTGATTATCCTGAGTTCTCCCCTCGGGATCAATTTGCTTACAGGCCAGGCTGGTATTCTGGGGATCAGCCCTTTTCACTTTCTGGCCGGCACTTTTTCTATTCTGATGTTCGTTTTGTACTTCAGGTTTATTTTCGGATATTTTATGAGAAATTTTGAGCGTGAAGCAGATATATATTGTTTTGACTCAGGTGTTGACCCTGCTCATCTTGTAAGTTCATTTGAAAAACTGGGGAGTGGGATAAAAGAGAAAAAGGGAAGCAACTGGCACCATTTTTCAATTGGGGAGAGGATAGACTTTCTTGAAAAATGTATAAATGATCAATCTGAGATCGCTCTCCATAGAAAGAAGGTCAGGAGACGTGTTCTCGGATATATCACGATCCTTATAACAATACTCGTATTGACAATGAATCCCCTGACAAGAACTTTCAATGAGGGAATGGAAAGGAAAGTGGTGATTCGGGCATTGGAAAGGGGAATGGAAAGGACCCCCGATGATCACAGGCTTTATTCCGCTGCTGCTACGTTATACCATGAAAAAGGGAACTGGGAGAAAGCGAAAAATTATTATGAGAAGTCACTTACACTAAAATATGACCAACCTGAAACCCTGAACAATCTGGCATGGCTCCTTATTACCTGTGAGGATGAGTCATTCAGAGAAAGGCGAAGGGGCCTTCGTCTGGCAAAGGCTGCTGCTGCCATCAAAACGGAAGCACATATTTACGATACACTTGCTGAAGCATTTCTTATTAATGAAAAATATGAAGAGGCTGTAGAGGCTTCAGAGATGGCATTAAAGCTCTCCGGTGGTGATATTGAATATTTTGAAGCTCAATTGACAAAAATGAGAAAATATCTAAGTATATCGGGATCAACATACAGGTTATAAAGTAATTCCTTATTTATCCTGAATTATATTTATGACAAATTTTGTTATCCGGATCCGGAAATTTGTTTTTACTCTGATTTTGTCAGCGATCGGATTTTTATCAACTTTTGTCGCATGGCTGAAAAAAACTGAAATATTGTAAAGTTTTAAGTATTGAATCTATTGTTGCCTGTTTCGAAAAACCGGACATTGGCAAGCTTATTGCTATTGATAAATGGGCAGGAAGTCTTACCGCTTTTGATTTGACATTTACAGGTATATTGGCTATTATGGATACATAATTGGGATGATAGAAAATGGGAAAAATTAAAAAAAAGAAATATGAATCTCCGAAGTGTTTTGATCTCGGGGCAAAATCGAGAACTGTAACTGGCGAAGATGTGATTAATGGTTGTTTCAGCGGAAGTGCAGCCGGTGCAGCATCAGAGCAATGTGAGACCGGGACAGGAGGATGGACAGGTCCGGTATGCAGTACTGGAAGCAGCCCGGGACAGGGTGATTGTATTTCAGGGAATAATCCCTGGTATTGTGAAGCAGGCGGTGGGGGTTCAAGCGATCCGGACGGGTGCCGAACCGGAATGCAAGTTACCTGATCTTTTTTTTATTTCTGATATAATTTCTGTATGAACATCAGTTTTACTCCCGAAAAATCAAAGAATATTATCAAAATTGATGACCTGAAAGACTATGCTGTCCTTTTTAATGCTTTAACTGCCGAAACAATGGGCCTTAACTTAACAGGGCTTCTGATCTGGGAAAAGATTAACGGGAAAAGAACAACAAAAGATATAATAAAAGTTATGATCTCTGAGTTTTCAGTGGAATTGGAAAGAGCTGAAGATGATGTTACAGATCTCATCAGACGACTGGACAGGAGAATGTTCATTAAATTCAAAGAACAAAATCGAATCGAGCCCGGGGAGAGTGATTAAATTGGAGAGTTTTGTCCTTGAAACAGAAGCAGGCTCAATTGCAGTCAGTTGTGCTGATCCAAAAGCTGAGAAGGTTTTCTCCCTGTTCGGGGAGTCACTCAGCCTGAACAGAACAGAAATCTCCTCTGAGACAGGCAGTCATATTATTTTGATGTCTGCTGGTACAAATACAGGAACTTCCAGGTTCGGTAAAATGGTTAGTGGTAAAAATGGAGAGAAATTCTTTTTTAAGCTCGATCCTGAAGAAACACCGAGGATCTTTATGAGGGATGGTACCCCGGCCAGGAATAGTGATGGTTCGATTAATTACTTGTCTGAAGAGGAGTGGATGTGGAGACATTTATCCAGGCTTTCGGCATTGATCGGTGGTTGTTTTTTTGATAAAGGAGGTTTTCTGATCCATTCCGGGCTTGTTAAATTTCAACCGGCAGGATCTGAAAAAAAAAGAGGAGTTCTACTTGCCGGGGCATCAGGGTCCGGGAAATCGACGGCAAGCGGGATGTTCCTCCCACCATGGTACTCTCTGTCGGATGATCTTACTCTCATAGTTAAAAATAAAAATGGCAGCTATTATGCGCACCCTTTTCCGACCTGGAGCAGAGTGTTATGGAAAGAAGATAAGGTGAGGTTTAAATCTGTTGATTTCAGTAACCCTGTTGAACTCGGGACTGTTATCTTCATAGACAGAGGCCCTGAGGCTAAACTGGAACCTGCCGGTAAGGGTGAGGCTTTATGTCTTCTGACCGAACTTGTAAAGCAGGCAAATGAACATTTTGTATTACAAATGGATCGGAAAAATATTGTTGAATTTAACAAAAAGTATTTCTTAAATTTAAACAGCTTTGTGAGAAATGTTAATTCCTATTCGTATAATCTCAAGATTGATAATACTTTCTGGAAGGAGGTTGAGAAGATTTCTGAATTCCGGACTTGAATTCTTCGTGTAATTTCTTTTATAGTTATCGTTGAAGAGTATTTATCAGGGATTTTATGAAAAAGAAGATCAGGAAATTAAGATGAAACATCAGGTATATGTAATATCAGACGGAACGGGTAAGACCGCAGAGGGAGCACTTCAGTCTGCTATGGCCCAATTCGGAAAGGTTAATGTAAAAATAAATATAAGGTCCAATGTTCATACTGATTCTGACATAAAGAAGATAATGGAAGAAGCAAAGGTCAATAGAGGATTTGTTGTTCATACCATAGTATCAAAAAACCTTCGGGACAGAATCTTGATACTCGGCCGTTTATATGATGTTGAGACAATCGATCTCATGGGGCCGCTCCTTGCTCAACTTTCCCGTCAGCTTGATTATTCTCCTGTTGAAACTCCGGGGATGTTCAGGAAGCTGAACAGATCATACTTCCAGAGGATCGAGGCAATGGAGTTTGCATTCAGGCATGATGACGGGCAGAGAGTTGAGGAGATAGATAAAGGTGAAGTTGTGCTGCTCGGAGTATCCCGGACATTTAAAACCCCTCTCAGCATCTACCTGGCATTTAAAGGGTGGAGGGTTGCTAATGTCCCGATAATATTGAATATTGATCCACCGGGGATCATTTATGACCTTAAAAACCTTTATATATTCGGCCTGTCGACCTATCCAAAAAACCTTTCTGAGCTGAGAAGTGTCAGGGATCACTATCTTGGTGGATCAACAGGGAGTTATTCGGATATTGAATATGTAACAGAGGAATTAAAGTATGCAAAAAAAATTTTCCGGAACATAAAAGGATGCTCTATTATTGATGTCACTAATAAACCCATCGAGGAAATTGCATCTGATATTCTGAACAGAATTAAGGACTCTGAGGGTGAATCATCTTATGTAGAGAATACAGATGACTGAGAGCTCAACTCCTGATGAATGGTATGTCTATATTCTGAAATGTGGTGATGGCAGTTATTATACCGGTATCACCAAAGACATAGATAAAAGGATTGAGGAACACAGGTCAGGAAAGGGGGCGAAATATTTGAGGGGAAGGGGGCCGCTGGAAATAATATTCAGCAGGAATACAGATTCTCATGGTTCTGCACTTAAATATGAAATAAAGATCAAAAATCTTTCCAGGTCTAAAAAAACTGCCCTTATTTCCAATCCCAGCCTTTTTAATAATCTATGAAATTTTGTCTATAAAAATTAGGGACGGTTCTCTTTTTTATAGACAGCTTAATTTTTTATACAATTCCTTTTGATACTGCAAAACTGTCTCTCAATTACTATATTCCTGAACACCATCAATTTGAGTCAGGCTTTTGCCATCATCTGCTTAGCTCCCGCTCCGGATGTTCTCATCCGTCTCCGCTTCCTGTCCCCGGGGTGATCGATATTAACGAGTCACCCCTGAGGTGGCCGCAACAGCAGATAAGAAGGCTACGCCTGAAATATATTCAAATACAAATATCAGTAATATTATCCAACACGGAAGTGCCACATGTCTAGTTAATCAAAAGGAGTAATCTTTGTTAACCTGATGATTGTATAGTCCGTTGTAATGTTGAAAAGGAGATAGAATGAAAAAAATAATATTCATATTGTTAATGCTATTAATAGCTTTAAATTTAGTACAGGCGGAGAAACTTGCCGACCTGGAGGAGATAAACAAGCCGGAGTTGATGGAGATCGTTGGTGATACTTTGCTGTTGGTTGAGGGTGCAGAGATCTATTCTTATGATATTAAAGATCTGAAGTTTAAAAAGAAATTCGGAAGAAAGGGTGAAGGTCCCGGGGAATTAAAAACGTCTCCATCTGTAACCAATTATATTATTCCTCTGAAAGACTCATTCTTTACCGTGAGTATGGATAAAGTGATCTTATTTTCACTTGAAGGAGATGTTATTAAAGAGTTCAAAATTCCATTGTTCACAAATTATCTTTATCCTGTTAAAGATAATTTTTTCGCATTAAGATTCAAACCGGGGGATAAAGGGGTAGCATATTTTGAAGCTGTGATCCTTGATGAAAATTTGAAAACAATAAAGGTTTTTCATAAGCAAAAAATGTCAGGTGGCCAGAACAGGGTGGATCTTACTGCTGATGGAGTAAACATCGGGATCTCAGGTGATAAAATATATATCGAGAACACTCACGAAGGTTTTCTCATATCAGTTTATGATCTGAACGGGAATAGTGCCGGGGAGATCAGGAAAGATTTCAAAAAGGTAAGCTTCACTGATGAGTATAGGAAGCATGCCGAAAATATGTTGAAAGAGAACCCGTTAATAAAAGAATTGGGTTGGGAAAATTTTAAAAAAATTGTAAAATTCACAAATGGTGATTTTCTGCCGGTCATTCAGGACATGGTGATTGATAATGGACTGATCTATGCAAAAACAAATACCCTGAAAGACAATAAAGCTGAATTTATTGTTTTGGACCTTAATGGAAAGATTATAAAAAAAATATTTTTACCTGCCCCGATTGAGATGGATGTCGTAAGTAAAATTTTCAGCAGGCCTGTAAGGTTCTATAAGATATATAATGGGAAGTATTATTATCTGAAAGAAAATATTGATGAAGAGATGTGGGAACTATACAAGGTTGATGTTGACCTGAAGTGATTTGAAAATTAATGTTCTTTGAAACTTTTTAACTCCTCCTGTTGTCTAAAGAGGTAATAAATCAAATTGGAGGCAGTTATGAAAATTTTAAAGAAGAATCTACATGGCAGGACGCATCTTGTCCTGCTTACTTTTCTGCTGATATTTGCAGTAATTACAGTTCAGAGTTATGCTGGAAAAGCAGAAGGGAAGGGATTTCTCGGAGTGAATATCGAGAAGCTTTCCGGTGATGACAGAGAAGAGTTTGGTGTGAAGTTCGGTGTACTCGTAACAGGTGTCACAAAGGATGAAGCTGCTTTTAAAGCAGGATTGAAAAAGTATGATGTGATCCAGTTTGTTGGTGATACCAAAACACGCAGGCCGGATGATCTTGTAGATGTTGTCAGCAGTAAAGCTCCCGGAACAAAAGTGAGAGTTAAATTTGTACGGGACGGGAAGAATATGTCAGCGTCGGTTGTTCTGGGTAAGAAGAAGATGAATGAGTTCTTCTTCAAGCAAGGTCGAGATGAGTTCAGAATACTCGGTGATAAACTCCATGGGAAGTTGAGTGGCTTGAAAGAGTTGAAAGAGCTGAAGAAATTGAAAGGGCTTAAAGAGTGGAAGATGAAGAAGAGAGCTTACCTTGGTGTTGAGATGAGGACGATGGATGATAATTTTTCAAAATATTTTGGTGTAAAAAAGGATGGCGGTGCATTGATCATGAATGTGACAAAGGACAGTGCTGCATCAAAGGCAGGTTTGATGTCGGGTGATGTTATCCTCAAGATCGAAGGGCTTACAATTAAAGGCCCCGGAGATGTTTCAAAGGTCATTCACGAAAAGAAGAAAGGTGACAAGATAAAAATCAAAATTTTCAGGCATAAGAAAGTAAAGAATATCACTGCTGAACTTGGTGAGAGATCATTTCCTGGAGCTATGTTCTTCGGGGGCGAAGGGCTCCATTTTGGAGATCATGATTTTCATTTTAATATTCCTGAAATTGTTAATAAAGTGAGAGTATGGCGTGATGCGGATGGCAATCTTCATAAAGAAAAACTTCATCTTATTAAAGAACATACAAAAATGAAGAAAGAGAAGATCAAGCACAAAGATGAAATTAAAAAACTTAAGAAACTAAAAGAGAAAGAGCTTCATGAAAAACTTAAAGTTATAGAAGAAGAAAAGGAAGAAGAAATATTTATTTAACCCCCACTTATAGTGAGCGGAGAAGTTTTTTCTCCGCTCACCTTTTATTAGTAAGAATTTACTGAATTACTTTCTTACTTCAATCACATTAGTGGAGTTAAGATCACCTGCTGTTAACTCTATCTTATATTCTCCCGGTTTAACAAAAGGATCTCTCCTTTGCGGATTATCCGGTTTCAGGTCCCACTTAACAAAGTTGAATCCCTTTGTCCCGGTTGATTTAATGGTCCTGACAACTTTCCCTTCAGGCCCTGATATCTCAATTTTTACTTTTGCTTCTTTATTCAGCCAGAATCCGAAATTTCCAGGCTTTGTTCCTGCCCAATACCACATCTTCCATTTAGGAAGCTTTGCACATTCAGGTTTAAATAAATGGAGGTCTTTTTCGAATCCTATTTTGGCCATTTCCTGAATATATCTGACATCCAGTGCGTACATTCCCCTGCCATGAGTTGCTGCAATTAAGATATCTTCCTCTGGATGGATCACAAGGTCCTGAACGTAGGTTGTGGGCATCTCTTTCATGAGAGCATGCCAGTTTTTCCCCATATTAAGGGAGACATAAACACCAAAATCTGTTCCGGTATACAGAATGTTTTTGTCGGAAGGATCTTCCCTTATAACATTAACCGGACCGGTCGGGATATTTGAAACGATGCTTTCCCAGGTCTTCCCGAAATTTGTTGATCTCCATATGTAGGGTGTAAAATCATCATTTCGTTTCCCATTCTGGGTCAGATAGACTGTACCGGTATCATACCGGGAGGCTATTATCCTTGATACCCATTTTCTGTAGGGGAGTTTCCCTGTAATGTTCTCCCATTTCTTTCCGCCGTTCCTGGTTAGCCAGGCTCTTCCGTCATCGGTCCCGGCATAGATTAATCCGAGCTTGAGGGGCGATTCGGAAATTGTGAAGATCGTCTGGTAGGGGATATCTCCTTTCATGGACGCTTTGTTATATGAAAGGTCGGGGCTGATCTTTTCCCATGTCTCGCCACTGTCTTTTGATCTGAAGAGATAATTCATTCCGTGATATATTACTTTCGGATCATGTGGGGACAGAATGAAAGGGGCCAGCCATTGTCCTCTGTACTTTGCTTCACCTTTTTTCGGACGCGGAACTATGATCTTTGTTATATCGTTTTTTATATCAGTCCTCATAAGTGTCCCGTAGAATCCTGCAGAATATACATTATTAGTGTTGGTAGGATCTATTGCATGATTGCTGCCTTCTCCTCCGGGAGCATAATCCCATTTCTGAGCAGGGATGTTGAATCTTCCTTTGCTGAGATCAACGAAAGCTTTAAAACTCCCGTGATCCTGTACCGAACCATAAACCCGGAAAGGATTTCCCATATCGTACATTACATTGAAGAATTGCACCAGAGGGAGGTTGTCCGGAAATGTTCTGAATTTTTTCCCGCCATCATAAGAAATTGCAAGTCCACCGTCATTTACATTGACAAGATAACTGGAATTGTCCGGGTCTATCCAGAGGCCGTGATGATCTCCGTGCATTCCCGGGAGACGTTTGAATGTTTTACCTCCATCCTCAGAGACATTCAATGCAAGCCCCATAACATAAACCTTATTTTCATTATTCGGGTCTACACGAACTTGCCCGAAGACCCAGCCATATGTGGAAGAGAGGTTTTCCATAAACTTATTATTTTCGCTTACCTGTTTCCAGGAGTTCCCTTTATTATCACTTCTGTATAAAGTAGCACCCTTTATTTTGCCTCCCGTTGGTCTTCCGTAAGAATCGATCTCACCCTCTTCCCAGTTACCGCCTATTTTATAATTGTCCACAAATGCATATATAACATTCGGTTTTGATCTGCAGAGGTCGATACCGATCCTTCCCCTGTATTTTGCTTCGGGGAGGCCCTTGTTTACGGGAGTCCAGTCTTTTCCTCCGTTATCGGTCCGGTAGATCGCAGTCCATTTGTATCCCTTCTCGATCCTTGGGTCATTCCATTTCTGCCTTATCCTCTGCCAGAATGAAACATAGAGAGTATCAGGATCGGAAGGGTCCATTACGAGATCAATGGCTCCAGTTCTGCCGTTTATATATTTGATATTGCGCCAATGTTTTCCCCCATCGATTGTTTTGTAGAGGCCTCTTTTAGTGTTGTCTGTCCACTCATGTCCTGAAGCTGCGACATAGACGATATCAGGATTTTTCGGATGGATGATGATCCTCGAGATAGTATTTGTATCGGTGAGCCCCATATGTTCCCAAGTTTTCCCACCGTCTGTAGATTTATAGATCCCTGCTCCGGTTTGTGAACTCCTGAAAATATTTGCCTCTCCGGTCCCTACCCAGACAATTTCCTGATCTGAAGGAGCGATTGCAATATCTCCAATTGATGTGGATGCTTTGTTCTCAAAAACAGGTTCCCATGTTGTACCCTCATTTTCTGTTTTCCAGACCCCGCCTGATGCTCCGGCAATGTAGATAGTATAATTCTTTCCCTTAGGCTGGACGACCTCTACATCGGTCATTCTGCCGCTGACATTGATCGGCCCCAGAAATTGCCAGGGAAGATTTTTGAACATGGAATTTTCTTTCATAACTTCGTGATTTGCATACCACTTCAGTCTTAGTACGGGGTCGGTATTTTTCACTACCTTTGTTCCGGAGTGAAGGAACAATGCTGCTGAAAAAATTATGAGAATAATGATTAAAAAACTTTTAAATGATTTATTTGTCACGATAAAACCTCCTTTGATTTATCCTAAAATAAATTCTACTCTCTCCATTTTTTCTATTCAATAAAAATTAAAATTTTTTTGTATTAAATCAAGAGTGGCTTTTTCCGTAATGAACTATTATTTATACGGGACGCCCATTAGAATATAATAGTCAAGAGTGCAGACTAATTTTTTATTTTTTTGCTATTTCCATTTTTCATTGCAATATTTAAGAAGTTTTAC
>JAOZUQ010000061.1 GCA_029938635.1 Candidatus Aminicenantota bacterium | reverse complement strand
ATGAAAGCGCTCTTCTCTTGTTTGCAAGAGTTCCTGTCTTTCCCAGAGTTATCATTTTTTCAACGATCGGCCTTACAGCTTTTGCCTTTGCAAGTGTAGTTTCAATTCTGTTATTTTCGATCAGACTTGCTGCAAGGTTTCTCAGGAGTGATTTTCTCTGTGAAGGATTTCGCCCTAATTTAAAACCGCCTTTTAAATGCCTCATTATAACTCCTTACTCTCTTCAGCTTCTTCGCCTTTTAGTTTTTCAATTTTTTCTATCATATCATTTCTTAAAACTTCGGGTAATTTCTGACCGAGGGCAAGATCAAAATCTACAAGTTTCGAAATTATCTCTTCCAATGACTTTTTACCGAAATTTTTAGAATTCAGCAACTCATGCTCGGTTTTCTCTATCAACTCAAAAATATAATCAACACCAAGACGTTTAAGACATTTCAAAGCTCTTACGGATAATCCCATAGTCTCGACACTTTTTTCTAAAAAATCAGCCTTTGATTCGATACCGTTACCTGAATCCTGTTCATCCTCAAATATGATCTTATCCTTTTCCTTATATCCAAGAAAAATTGTCAATTGATCTCTCAGGATCTTTCCAGCTGTAGAAATTGTATCTTCCGGGGCTACACTTCCGTTAGTCCAAATTTCAATTATGAGTTTTTCATAGTCAGTTCTGTTACCAACCCTTGCAGGTCTAATCTCGTATTTCATCCTCTCAATAGGATTAAAACTTGAGTCAACCGGAATAAAATCAACCGGAAGAGTTTCATCAAAATTCTGCTCTGCAAGTTTAAAACCCAAACCTTTTTTGATAAGAATTTCAGCATTAATGGATCCTTCATCTTCAAGATAAGCAATATGAATTTTGTCATCAAGGATCTTCACATCTCCATCTGCTTCTATATCACCGGAGAGTACTTCTCCAGCTCCTGATTTATTAATTCTAACGATCTGGGGTTCATCAGTTTCAAGTTTAAAAGGAATATTCTTTATATTCAGTATTATATTCAGGACATCTTCATAAACTCCCGGAATCACGGAAAATTCATGAAGAACTCCATCAATTCGAATAGCTGTTACAGCAATACCCTCTATCAAAGAGAGTAAAACCCTACGGAGAGCTATCCCGATAGTACTTCCATATCCCCTTTCAAAAGGCTCTGCACTAAATCTTGCATAATTGGAAGTTACTTCTTCCACCACTAACCTTTTAGGTCTTTGATAATTAAGATTCATATTCTCTCTCCTTATTTAGAATAGAGTTCAACGATTAAATGCTCTTCAACCTCAACAGAAACATCTTCTCTTGTTGGAATACTATTGAGTTTCCCTACAAATTTATCATCATCAACTATAAGCCACTCCGGAACTTCCACAAGCCCCTTCGCATTCCTGATACTCTCAGCAATCTTCTCATTTTTCAATGACTTTTCCTTAAGTGTTATCACATCATCCTGACTTACTATAAACGAAGGAATAGTTACCTTTTTTCCGTTTATCGTATAGTGCCCATGCTTAATCATCTGTCTGGCCTGCACTCTGGAAGCTGCAAGATTCATTCTATATACAATATTATCAAAACGAAGCTCCAGACTTTTCAACAGATTATCTCCGGTAACACCTTTGCTCTTTGATGCTTTTTCAAAGAAAATTCTAAATTGCTTTTCTCCAACTCCATAAAATCTTTTTACCTTTTGTTTCTCTCTTAGCTGGATCTTATAATTTGATTTCTTAAAAGCTCTTCTCTTCCCCATCGATCCCGGAGGTTGATTTCTCCTCTCGATAGCACATTTATCTGTCAAGCATCTTCTGCCTTTTAAAAATAATTTAGTCCCTTCAGTTCTGCACAATCTGCAAACCGGACCTGTATACTTTCCCAATTTCTGCCTCCTTAAACCCTTCTCTTCTTCCTAGGTCTGCAACCGTTGTGCGGAATAGGAGTAACATCTTTTATTGTCTTTACTTTAAATTTAGAAGTTCCAACTGAACGAATGGCACTTTCACGGCCTGCACCCGGACCTTTTACCCTTATATCCAGTGTACTGATCCCGAAATTTTCTGCCTCTTTTAATACTTTATCTGCAGCCAATTGTGCAGCAAAAGGGGTTGATTTCCTTGATCCCTTAAAACCGACAACTCCGCCTGAACACCAGGTGAGAACATTACCATCCGCATCAGTGATGGCAATAACAGTATTGTTAAACGTGGAATTAATGGTCATTATTCCATGTGAAACTATTTTCTTCTCTTTCTTTTTACTTTTTGATTTGGTCTTTTTTGTAGCCATTATCTTTCTCCGTTAATTCCTTTTTTTGATCATCGATCCTTTAGGACCTTTACGGGTTCTGGCATTGGTTTTAGTCCTCTGTCCTCTGACAGGAAGTCCCATTTTATGCCTTCTACCTCTGTGACTGTTAATATCCATAAGTCGTTTAATATCTTGATTAACAGATTTCCTGAGGTCACCTTCGACTATTACATCTGATTCAATATATTTCCTGATCCTGGTAACTTCCTCAGCGTTAAGGTCTTTCACCTTTTTATTTAAATCAACTTTCACTTTTTCAAGTATTTCACGGGATTTCGTTCTCCCGATTCCGTAAATATAAGTAAGTCCTATTTCAACCCTCTTCATGTCAGGTAAGTTGACGCCTGATATTCTAGCCAATGTTTCCTCCTTTAACCTTGTCTCTGTTTATGCTTGGGATCCACGCATATAACTCTTACAACACCCTTTCTTCTAATGATCTTGCACTTAATACAAATTTTTTTTACTGATGCTCTTACTTTCATCTATTTCTCCTACTTAAATCTGTAAATAATTCTTCCTCGATTTATATCATACGGTGATATTTCCAGTAAAATCTTGTCCCCGGGGAGGATCCTTATATTGTTCTTCCTCATCTTCCCTGAAGGGTGAGCAAAAATCCTGTGATGATTTTGTTCAAGTTCTACAAGAAAAGTTGCATTCGGGAGAACTTCCAGGATCTTACCCTTGACTTCAATAACATTTTTATCTTTAGCAGCCATATTATACCTTTGTTAAAATTTCAGGACCATTATCTGAAATTGCAATAGTATGCTCATAGTGAGCAGACAAACTCCCATCCGCTGTAACTACGGTCCAGTCATCACCAAGTGTCTTTACCTGATAATCACCGTTGGTTATCATAGGCTCTATTGCTATTGTCATATTCCTGCTTAATTTTTTCCCCTTAATTCCATTATTATAATTAATTACCTGTGGATCTTCATGGAGATTTCTTCCTATTCCATGTCCTGTAAGGTCCCTTACTATTTCAAAATTCTTCGATCTGACGAATTTATCAATTGCATTAGATATATCGGAAACCCGATTACCCTCAATGGCAGCATCTATACCTTTATACAAAGCCTTTTCACATGTATCCATCAGACGTATTGTATCTTCACTTACCTTTCCGACTGCATAAGTATAAGCTCCGTCACCGTAAAATCCCTTGTATATGGTTCCTACATCAACCCCTATTATATCTCCCTCTGCCAGAACGACATCCCTGGAAGGAATTCCATGTACTACCTGGTCATTTATTGAAGTGCAGAGAGTTGCAGGGAATCTTCTGTCTCCCCATCCATATCCTTTGAATCCAGGAATTGCATTCAATCCTGTAATCCTCTCCTCTGCAAATTTATCGAGCTCATAAGTTGATACTCCGGGACGGATCATATCTTTCATCTCAGAGAGAACAACAGCAACTATTCTATTAGCCTCTCTCATTATATTCAACTCATTATCAGTTTTCAGAATTATCACTTAACCAGCTCCCTGATCTCTTCCCACACCGTATTGATATCTCTGTTGGCATCCAACTCACGAAGATTACCCTTCCCTCTGTAATAATTAATAACAGGTAATGTTTCTGCTCTGTATATAATTATTCTTTTCTTGATTATATCTTCAGTATCATCATTTCGCTTTGTCAAAGTTGTCCCGCACTGGTCACATATATTAACCTTAGCCGGAATCCGGAATATAGTATTAAATATTTTTCCGCAATTTTCACAGGAGACACGTGAAAGGATTCTCTTTACGATAACATCCTCATCAACTCTGAGAAATACAGCCACTTCTTCTTCAGCCGGAACAACAGACAAACCTTTCACCTGATCCAGAGTCCGGGGAAAACCGTCAAGAATATATCCCTCTTTGATATCATCAGATAATACTTTGTTTTTTACCATTTCAATAATAATTTCATTAGGTACAAGAAGTCCTTTAGAACTGAACTCCTCAATCTTTTTTCCAATAACACTTTTTTTATACACTTCGGCCCTTATAAGATCACCGGTAGAAATTTTCCTATAAGAAAATTCTTTCTCGATCTTATCTGCCTGGGTCCCTTTTCCGGAACCTGGTGCACCAAAAAGTATTATTCTCTTCATTATTACCTTCTACCCCTTATCCTCCCCTTACCGGAGAAAGTATCATAATTCCTCATAGTAAGCTGAGCCTCAATCTGCTGAACTGTATCCATTGCAACACCAACAATAATCAGAATAGACGTACCACCGAAAAAGAATCTCAGCCCAAGACCATCCTTGAACCATGAGGGTAAGTTCATATCCAGAAAATCTCCTATAAAAGGAAGTGCCTGCACTTTAAAACCTGAAGTAAGAAATGTCGGAATAATAGCAACAAGAGCCAGATAGATCGCACCGACAAATGTCAGTTTTGAAAGTACATTATCTATATAATCAGCAGTATTCTTCCCTGCTCTTATCCCCGGAATAAATCCGCCATATTTTTTCAGATTATCAGAAACATCCTGCGGATTAAAAATGATCGACACATAAAAATATGTGAAGAATACTATTGCCGCAATATAAAGAAGATTATGCAGGGGCATACCAAAACCGAGTTGGGTTGATATCGTTTTTGCGATCGGATGATTAATAACACTTCCTATAGTTGCAGGGAATGCAATTACCGAAGATGCAAAAATGATCGGGATAACTCCACCTGTATTTACTTTCAAGGGAAGAAATGTGCTTTGACCACCCATCATTCTTCTACCCTGAATTCGTTTTGCATATGAAACCGGGATCCTTCTCTGTCCCATCTCAACGTATACAATGAATGCAATAACACCAATCATTAACGCCATGATAAAAATGATCTTGATCGGGTTCATATCCCCTGTTTTCAATCCTTCAATAAGTGTTCCGGCACCTGGTATTAATCCTTTAATAATTCCTGCAAAAATGATCAATGATATCCCGTTACCAATACCCCTTTCTGATATCTGCTCACCGAGCCACATAACAAAAATTGTACCTGTTGTCATTGTCAAAATTGTAAGCAGCCTGAATCCCCACCCGGGGTTCAGAACAACAGGAAGACCGCTTGGATTCATCTTTTCCAGCATAACTGCAATACTGAAAGATTGAACAACAGCAATCAGAACAGTACCATACCTTGTATATTGAGTTATTTTCTTCTTACCGAGGTCACCCTCTTTTGATATTCTCTCAAGATAGGGCCATACGACCTGCAATAATTGCAATATGATCGATGCACTAATGTAGGGCATGATACCTATGGCAAATATGGTCATCTTACTCATATTTCCACCGGAGAACATATCAATAAATCCGAAAAGTGAACCTGCCTGCTGTTCAAAGAACTTAATAAGAGCTTCAATATTGATTCCCGGAGTTACAATGTGAGCACCAATTCGGTAGACTGCAAGCAACAGGAATGTAAAGAAAATCCTTTTCCTTAATTCAGGAATCATAAAAATATTTCTAAGAAATGTGATCAATTTTCCTCTCCTGTAAGGACTACAACCTCACCGCCACTCTTCTCAATCTTTTCGATAGCGGTTTTTGAAAATTTATGTGCACTTACTTTCACTTTTCTGCTAAGTTCACCATCTCCCAGGATCTTAAGTCTCAGTCTCTTATCTCTGATCATCCTGTTTTCAAGCAATACTTCAATATTCAGTTCATCAAGTCCGCTCTTATCAATATCACCTACATTTACAACGTTATAAGTAACCTTGAAAATGTTTGTAAATCCTCTTTTCGGGATCCTTCTTATAAGAGGCATCTGTCCACCCTCAAATCCCCGCTTTCTTGAATATCCACTTCTCGATTTCTGCCCGTTCATTCCTCTTCCGGCTGTTTTACCAAAACCTGAACCGGGGCCTCTTCCAATTCTCTTCCTTTTCTTTACTGAACCTTTTGCAGGTTTCAAGTTAGCCAGTGATATCATTTTGACACCTCCGTCACTTCCAGCAAGAAGTCTACTTTATTCACCATTCCCATTATTTCAGGACTTTTCTCTTTAATTACTTCCGAATTGATCTTTCTCAACCCCAGACCTTTCACTACCCGTCTCTGTTTTTCAGTTCTGCCTATAAGGCTTTTCCGAAGGGCGATTTTTACCATCGGGTATTTTTTCTTTTTCTTTACTGCCACAATTCCTCCTCACCAATCTCCCTTTTTGACATGATTGATTCAGCATCGTTCATCTCTTTCAGTCCGTTTATAGTTGCCTGTGCAACAGTAAGAACATTCTTACTGCGAATACTCTTTGTAAGGACATTTTTAATACCAGCCAGCTCCATTATGACACGTACAGAACCTCCGGCGATAACACCTGTCCCTTCAGATGCAGGCCTGAGTACGACCCTGGCTGCACCAAATTTCCCGACTGAATAATATGGGAGAGAATTCTTTACAATGGGAATCTCAATAAGATTCTTCTTGGCATCAGCTACTGCTTTTTTTATAGCCAGGGGCACTTCCTTTGCTTTCCCCTTACCAAGTCCGACCTTTCCATTCTTATCACCTACAACCACAGCAGCAGAAAAACGCATGTTTTTTCCACCTTTTACAACCTTTGTAACCCTTCTGATTGAAATGACTTCTTCTTCAAATATTTCAATGTTTTCTAATTCTTCCACAATAATGCTCCTTAAAATTTAAGTCCCTTTTCCCTTACGGAATCGGCAAAAACTTTAACACGTCCGGCAAATGAATATATATTTCTGTCAAAAACAACTTCTTTGATCTTAAGCTTTTTCAGTCTGTCGGCAATAACTTCACCCATTACTTTAGCTGCCTCTTTATCTTTAGTGCTTTTCAGCTTTGACTTCACTTCCTTTTCAAGAGTTGAAGCATGCGCAAGTACCTTTCCATTCACATCATCATAAACCTGTGAATATAGATATTTATTGCTTCTGAAAATTATCATACGGGGCTTTTTTGAGTCCCCGGAGATCACTTTTCTAATTGTTTTTCTCAATCTGTTACTTCTTCTTTTCTTTACAATATATTTTGCCTTGATCATCTTATACTCCCGCTGTCTTTCTGACTTTCTTCCTCAGGTATTGTCCTTCAAGTCTGATACCCTTCAGTTTGTATGGTTCTACAGGCCTTATCTTCTGAATATTTGCACAGACTTGTCCAAGTAGTTGTTTATCAATTGAGGACAAAACGAACTGCCCGGGATTTTCCTGCGTTGCAGTTATACCCTTGGGAAATTTAAATGAAACAGGGTGTGAATAACCAACCTGAAGATTTACAACATCACCTTTAACTTCAGATCTCCAGCCTTTACCCACGATTTCGATCTTCCTTGAATATCCCTTAGTAAGTCCAATTACCGCATTATTAACAAGGCTCCAGACAAGACCCTGGTTAGCTTTGAAAAGGTCATTTTCTCTTTCGACGAATATCTCATTTGATTCAATTTTCAATTTGACACCTTTCTCGATCTTAACGTTAAGTTCTCCCTTGGAGTTTTTCAAAGTAATCAGATCATCCTTTATCTCAGTTGATATTGAACTTTCAAATTTTATTGTTTTAGAAGCTAGTCTAGACATTTTTCCCCCTACCAAATATGGAATAATATTTCACCACCGATATTATTCTTTTCACACTCTTTTCCGGTAAAAATACCCTTTGAGGTCGAAATGACAGAAACACCCATTCCACCAATAACCTTCGGGATACTTTCAACATTTGAATACACCCTTCTACCGGGTTTTGAAATTCTTTCCAATCCTTCAATAACGTTGATCTTGCCACCGTGCCTGCTCTTAAGTTTAACAATAAGCTTGGATGGAAATTCTTTGTTCACTTCGTAACCGGAAACATAACCTTCTTTCTTTATTACTTTTACGATTTCTTCCTTTACTTTAGAATAAGGAACATCAACTGAAGGTTTATTTATCCTTGCGGCATTTCTAATTCTTGTCAGTAAATCTGCAATTGGATCAGTATGGCTCATAATTACTCCCTACCAGGATGCTTTAGTAACACCCGGTATCTCTCCTCTTAAAGATAGTTCTCTGAAACAAAGCCTGCATAATTCAAACTTTCTATATACAGAACGGGATCTACCGCAAACTCTGCATCTGCTACTCTCTCTTACTTTATATTTTCGTCCTCTTAAATGTTTCGCAATTGTTGATTTCTTGGCCACTTTTATCTCCTAATCCCTTAAGGGTAAACCCAGTTTTTTTAATAATACCAATGCGTCTGAATCGTTTAAAGCAGAAGTAACAATCGTTATAGACATACCATTTGCACGGTCTACTTTATTATAATCTATTTCAGGAAACACAAGCTGATCCTTAATAGCCATAGTGTAATTGCCTCTTCCGTCAAATGATTTCGGAGAAAGACCTCTGAAATCCTTGATCCGCGGAATTACAAAAGAGACCAGTCTGTCAAAGAATTCATACATCCTTTTATTCCGCATGGTCACTGTTGCTCCTATCGGCATACCTTCTCTCAGTCTGAAAGTTGCAATTGATTTTCTTGCTTTTCTTACAGAAGGCTTTTGCCCTGTTATAACTGTAAGCTCATCAATCACTTTATCCAGAAGTTTAATATTCTGTGTAGCTTCTCCTACTCCGGAATTAACTACTATTTTTTCAAGCCTCGGGACCATCATAATATTATCTTTTTTCAGATCTTTTTTAAGGCTTTCCCTTAATTCTTTATTAAATTTTTCCTGTACTCTGCTCATTTATTACTCCTAGTCAACAACAACACCACATTTTTTGCAGACCCTGTGTTTGGAATCTTTTTCTATCTTATACCCTATCCTCACTCCTTGTTCACATTCACTGCAATAATACATAATAGCTGCCAGAGGAATAGATCCTTCTCTATCAACGATGCCACCCTGTATATTTTTCTGAGGATTTGCTTTAACGTATTCTTTAACGATATGAATTTTTTCAACTACAACCCTGTTTTTTTCAGTCAGCAGTCTTATTATCTTCCCTTTTTTACCTTTGTCTTCTTTTTTTCCGCTTACAACTATAACCGGATCACCTTTTTTCATTTTTTGCGTTGACATTTCAAGTTACCTCCGGCGCTAGTGATACAATCTTCATAAATTTTTTTTCTCTAAGCTCACGGGCAACAGGGCCAAAAACTCTTGTTCCTATCGGTTCGCCCTGAGCATCTATTATTACAGCTGCATTATCAGAGAACCTGATATATGATCCGTCTCTTCTTCTCACTTCCTTTCTGGTTCTTACTATTACTGCTTTTACAACTTCACCCTTCTTTATTTTAGAATTAGGTTCTGCAGATTTGACGGTTCCTACAAAGATATCTCCAATATGAGCTATCTTACCAACTCCTCCCCCAACTGCACGGATGAACATCAGTTCCTTAGCCCCTGAATTATCAGCTACTTTAAGCCTTGTCTGCATCTGGATCATTTCAAAACCTCCTTGCCGGGAGCCGAAGAGATCAATTCAACAGCAAGCCATGTCTTATTTTTGCTCAAAGGCCTTACAAGTTTGATCTTGACTACATCACCTTCTTTAAATTTGTTTGTTTCATCATGAGCCAGATAATTTTTCTTTTTCCTGATAATTTTTTTATATACAGGATGCTGAAAAACCGTTTCAACACTGACAGAAATTGTTTTGTCTGCTTTTGTAGAAACAACCTGGCCGGTAAGTGTAATGCCTGATTTAGTTTTCTTTTCCATCTTTTTTCCTCTTTTCAGTTAAAATCGTCGATAATCTTGCGATATCCTTTTTTGTACCTTTGATCTTGAAGGGATTATCAGACTGACCCAATGATTTCTGGATCTTCTGCTTAAACAATTTATCCTTAAGTTCAACAAGTTTCCCGTCGATCTCATCTATTGTCATTGATCTAATATCTTTTGCTTTCATTTGATACTCCGTTAAGTCCTCTTTATGAACCTGGTTTTAATGGGGAATTTCATCTGGGCGAGACGCATTGCCTCTTTTGCCGTTACCTCATCAACTCCTTCCAATTCATATATAACTCTTCCTCTTTTGACTACATCCACCCAAAATTCGGGATCACCTTTACCTTTACCCATTCTAACCTCAATAGGTTTTGAAGTTACGGGTTTATATGGAAACAGCCTTATCCAGAGCTTCCCGCCCCTCTTTATATATCTGTTAATAGCTACCCTTCCGGCTTCGATCTGCCGGGCAGTTATCCAGGCATTCTCAAGTGACTGAAGACCATATTCTCCAAATTCCAGAGTATTTCCTTTTGTAGCAACACCTCTTCTCTTCCCTCTGAATACCTTTCTGTGTTTAACTTTCTTTGGCATTAACATCGGTCATTCTCCCTTCTCTGCAATTTCAATATTCTGCTTTTTATATCTTTCTTTTTCTTTATCTCCGGGATATATCCACACCTTTACCCCTATTATGCCGTAATCTGTTTGAGCCTCGGCATAACCGTAATCAATATCAGCTCTGAGTGTTTGCAATGGAAGTTTACCTACAAGATACCATTCAGATCTTGCAATTTCGTTTCCTCCGAGCCTGCCGGATACTCTTATCTTAATACCGATTGCTCCGGCTCTTAAAGATGAGTCAACAGCTTTACGCATTGCACGACGAAAGGAAATCCTTCTTTCGATCTGATAAGCAACGCCCTCAGCAACTAATTGTGAAACAACTTCAGGATATTTAATCTCAATTACGTCAACGAGAATTTTATCCTTGTTCTTATTTGCAAGCTTGGCAATCATCTCTTTGATCTTCTGTATGCCGGATCCGCCCTTCCCGATAATGATACCAGGCCTTGCTGTGTTTATCTGAACTCTTATTGTATCAGATACCCTCTTCAGCTCGATCGAAGCAATCCCTGCATGTTTATATTCTTTCTTTACAGTATTTCTTATTTTCAAGTCCGAATGAAGCAGTTCTACATAGTCTTTGCCTTTGCTGTACCATAAAGATAACCAGCTTTTATTAAATCCTAACCTGAATCCGTAGGGATGTGTTTTCTGGCCCATTATTTCTCCTCTCTCTCTGAAAGAGATATTGTTATATGAGAATATCTCTTTAAAATTCTTACCCCTCTCCCTCGGGGAACTGCTCTGAATCTTTTCATCATGGGAGCTGCATCAGCAAAGATCCTTGAAACATAAAGATTATCTACGTCCAGGTTCGGAAATTTCACCTGAGCATTAGCTATTGCCGAATTAAGTACTTTATAAATTATATCCGCTGCTTTCTTTTTCTTCGAGAACTTCAGAATAGTCACAGCTTCCCCGGCATCTTTCTCTCTAATGAGATCCGCCACGAGCCTGACCTTTTGCGGAGATATTTTCATATATTTTCCTTTTGAAATTGATACTTCAGCCATTCTATTCTCCTATTATTTCCCTTTCTCTCTAGAGGTGTGTCCTTTATATGTCCTTGTTTCGGAAAATTCGCCAAGTTTACAACCAACCATGTTCTCTGAAACAAAAACCGGGATGAACTTCCTCCCGTTATGGACTGCAATTGTTAACCCGACCATTTCAGGAATAACTGTAGATCTTCTTGACCAGGTCTTAATAACTTCTCTCTTTTTACTATTTTTTGCGGCAATAACTTTATTGAACAATTTTTCTTCAATAAAAATACCTTTTTTAACTGATCTGCCCATTTATCTACTTTCTCCTCTTAACAATAAATTTATCGGTTCTTTTATTCCTTCTTGTCTTGTATCCCTTCGTAGGTTGTCCCCAGGGAGACACAGGGTGTCTTCCACCTTTGGTTTTCCCTTCACCACCACCATGTGGATGGTCAACCGGGTTCATAACAGTACCTCTGACATGACCACGGCGCCCGAGCCATCTGGTCTTCCCTGCTTTACCAATCTTAATATTTCCATGCTCAACATTACCAAGCTGGCCAATCGTAGCTCTACACTCAACTAAAATCTTTCTAACCTCACTTGAGGGCATTTTTACCAGGGCATATTTACCCTCTTTAGCCATAAGTGTGGCAGATGCTCCGGCTGTCCTTGCGATCTGAGCTCCTTTCCCGCTTATATATTCAATGTTATGAATGATAGTTCCAACCGGGATGTTCTTTAACAGAAGAGAATTTCCAGGAGAGATTTCAGCTTCGCCGTTAGTTGATACGATCTGATCTCCTACTTTAACTCCAAGTGGAGTAAGGATATATCTTCTTTCACCATCAACATATTTTATAAGGGATATTCTTGTGGTTCTGTTAGGGTCATATTCAACCGTTTCAACAACACCTGCTATATCCAGCTTATTCCTCTTAAAATCAATAATTCTATATTTCCTTTTGTGTCCGCCACCCCTGAACCTGCTTGTTATGTGACCTTCATTATTTCTTCCACCGGATTTATTAAGCTTTCTAACCAGCTTTTTATAAGGCTTATCCGTTGTCAACTCTTCAAATGTAAAGCCGGTCTTTCCTCTTAGTCCTGGAGTAATTGGATTAAATACTTTTATTCCCATTTTTATACCTCGAAATACTCAATCATTTTTGCATCTTTCTGAAGCTTCACATATGCTTTCTTCCAACTTGAGCGTCTGCCTGTAAACCTTCCGTATTTTTTTTCCTTACCGTAGTAATTCATCAACCTTACAGATTCAACTTTAGTATTGAAAAGTTTCTCAACCGCTTCTTTAACAAGAAGTTTGTTTGAATTCCTATGAACCTTAAAGCACAGACTGTGAAGAGTATCCTTCAGCTCGCTGGACTTCTCGGTTATCATCGGAGCAACGATCACATCCGTATATTCTAATTTCATTTGAGGACCTCCAATATTCCATTCAAAGCATCTACAGAGAGCATGATATGAGTATATTTTAATGTGTCATAAACATTGATCTCTGAAAAGTCTATGCTTTTTACATTTTTCAAATTTCTTGTTGATAACATCAATTTTGAATTATCTCTGTTATCGACAATCAACATTTTTTCAAAATCAAATTTCTGTAATTGATTTAGGGTCTCTTTTGTTTTATTTGAATTTACGTCTATTTTGTCAATTACGAACAATTTATCATTTCTTACTTTTTCAGAAAGGACTGACTTCAGTGCATTTCTTCTTGCCTTTTTCGGCATACTATAGGAATAATCACGAGGTTGTGGTCCGAATGTAATACCACCGGATCTCCACAAAGGACTCTTGATGGTTCCAACCCGGGCACGCCCCGTCCCTTTCTGTTTCCATAATTTCTTGCCACTGCCGGTAATCTTCCCTCTTGTTTTTGTGGCGGCATTACCACTTCTCTGATTAGCTCTAAAATTCTTTACAGCCTCATACACAAGGTGCTCCCTTAATGGATAGTCGAAAACCTCTTCCGGGACTTCAACCTTGCTGACCTCTTCATTATTTAAGTTTCTGACATTCAGCTTTAACATTTCTATCTCCTCTTAAAGGAATCCTTTAAAATGTAAACGTAATTTCCGTTAAATCCGGGAACCGCTCCCTTTATCAGGATCAGATCATTTTCCAGATCAATCTTCACTACCTTCAACCCTTTGACCGTCTTATTTTTACCACCCATTCTTCCGGGCATTTTCTGTCCTTTCATTACTTCACCGGGGAAAGCACACATACCGATAGAACCGGGCCTTCTGTGATGCATTGATCCATGAGATTTTGGGCCTCCTCCGAAATTCCACCTTCGTACAACTCCCTGAAAACCCTTTCCCTTGGTAACGCCGACTAAGTTTACTTTTTCATTTTCTTTAAAAATATCAACTTTGACCGAATCACCTACCTTGTGCTCATCATTATCTATAAAAAATTCTCTCAGCAGTTTTGTAGGAGGGACCTTCGCTTTATCAAAATGTCCCATCATCGGTTTTGTCACATTTTTCACTTTTTTATCTTCAACAAATCCGAGCTGAACCTTGTTCAGATTTTTTTCATTCTCACCCTTTTTCTGAACGATCAGGCATGGACCTGCTTTCACTATAGTAACCGGAATGACAATACCATCATCAGTAAATATTTGTGTCATTCCAACTTTTTTTCCAATTATTCCTTCAATCATTTTTTCACCTTCTAATTAGATTTTACTTCAACCTCAACACCTGCAGGGAGATCCATCTTCTTCAACTCTGCTATCGTATCATCATTATGCTCGAGGATATGGATCAGCCTTGTATGCGTTCTCCTCTCGAAATGTTCTCTCGATTTCTTATCTACATGAGGTGAACGTAGCACACAAAATCTTTCGATCTTAGTCGGGATCGGAATAGGTCCTGCAACTTTGGCACCGGTCCTCTTCGCCTTTGAAGAGATCTCAGCCGATGATTTGTCGAGTATCCTGCTGTCAAAGGATTTTAATTTGATAATTATTTTATTTGTCATATTAACCCACCTTATTCAATAATTTCTGTAACAGATCCTGCTCCTATTGTTCTTCCACCTTCTCTGATAGCAAACTTAAGACCCTTCTCCATTGCTATCGGGGTGATCAATTCTATATTAAATGTAGCATTATCTCCGGGCATTACCATCTCAACTC
>JAOZUQ010000060.1 GCA_029938635.1 Candidatus Aminicenantota bacterium | reverse complement strand
AATGTCACAACTAAGTTCCCCAAAAAAACAAACTGAAGTTTATTTTTTTGTGAAACGGAGAGGGTGGGATTCGAACCCACGGTTCCGTTAACCAGAACAATTGCTTAGCAGGCAACCCGATTCAACCACTCTCGCACCTCTCCAGTTGTTAGGAATGCCGAGGAGGGGACTCGAACCCCTACAGCCTTACAGCCACAAGCACCTCAAGCTTGCGTGTCTACCAGTTCCACCACCTCGGCTATACTATTGTTGATTACTATCTGTGTTGTCTTTATTCTCTGTATCTTTTTGTTCTTCTTTCTTTCCCTGAGGAACAGATTTTCCACCCTCTTCAGTAGCTGCCGGGAGCTTCTGGGCAGTTTCTGTATCACTCTTGGTGAGAACTGTATCCGAATCAACCCTGTTTGAAGATAGGATATAAAGGAGAAGTGAAGTTACCATGAAGGAAACAGCTAAAATTGTTGTAAACTTAGATAAAATTGTTGCAGTTCCTCTGGGACCGAAACTGGACTGAGTACCGCCGCCGCCGAAGGCTCCTGCAAGATCAGCACTTTTTCCACTTTGAAGTAAAACAACAATAACAAGCAGTAGTGAAACTACAATATGAACAAACAATAACAATCCTTCCACAATATCCTCCTATCCATTAAACAAGTTCAAGGGATTTCTCGATTATAGCAAAAAATGATTCAACATTCAAGGATGCACCGCCTATCAAAGCACCGTTTATATCCTTTTTTGTAAGGAGTTCCTTACTGTTCTCAGGTTTTACAGACCCTCCATACAAGATCATCCTCTTATTTTCTCTCCCGGATATTTTGTTTATTTCCTCAGTGATAAATGCGTGAACTTCCTGAGCCTGTTCCGGAGTTGCTGTTCTTCCTGTTCCTATAGCCCAAACAGGTTCATATGCAAAAATGATCTTCTCAATTTCAATGGGTGGAAATCCGGAAAGGTCACTCCTGAGCTGTTCAGCTAACCGGTCAAAAGTTTTGTCTGCTTCTCTTTCATCCAATGTTTCCCCGATACATAAAAGCGGAGCAAGCCCTGCATCCAGCGATGTTTTGATTTTTTTATTTATTTCTTTATCCGTTTCTTTGAATATCTCTCTCCTCTCGGAATGGCCGATCAGTGCATATTCTGTATATTCCCTGATCATCTTAACAGATATCTCACCTGTATATGCTCCACTCTCCTCAAAGTATATATTCTGACATCCGAGTGAGATGAACTTTGATCTTCCGTTCATCGGATGTAGAGATATGGCCGGTGGGAAAATGAGTATTCCCAATTTCTTCAGTTTGGGGTTCAACTCCCATTGACTTAGCCGGATATCAAGATCAGATATGAATGATATACATTCAGGAATGGTTTTGTTCATTTTCCAGTTTGCTGCAATTATCAGATCTTTCATTAATCCTCCGTAAGGCTTTCCAGTCCCGGCAGAGAGATCCCGGACATCAGTTCAAGAGAAGCACCTCCACCAGTGGAAATATGGGAAATGTTTCCTCTCACTCCTGCCTTATTGATAGCGGCGACAGTATCCCCTCCGCCTGCGATAGAAATTGCTGGTGATTCGGCCACAGCTTCTGCTACCGCCATAGTTCCACCTGAAAAATCATCAATTTCAAAAACACCCATTGGCCCGTTCCAGAATATCATCTGGGATTCCAGGATTGCTTTTCTGAAAATACTGACAGTATTAAATCCCAGATCCAGTCCAATCATATCCGGAGGAATTCCATCACCCGGTTTGATCATTCTGATGGTGATATTAGGTTCGATCTTGTTAGCAGCAATATGATCTACTGGTAATAGTATTTTCACACCTTTATTTTTTGCGGTTTCAAGAATATTTTTGCAGACATCAAGGAATTCATGTTCCACCAGTGATGCGCCGACATCCTCTCCTTTTGCCTTAAGGAAAGTGTATGCCATTGCTCCGCCAATAATGATCGTTCTGGCTTTCCCGATCAGGTTTTCTATTACACCAATTTTATCTGATACTTTTACACCACCAAGAATTATAGTAAATTTTTCGGGGGGGTTATTGAGTGCCATTTCAAGGTACTCAGTCTCTTTTTTAAGGAGAAAACCCATTACAGAGAGAGGAACATGTTTTGTGATCCCGACTATTGAAGCGTGTGTGCGGTGGGATGATCCGAACGCATCATCAACATAAACTTCAATGTCCTTAGCCAGTTCTACAGAAAAATCCGGGTCATTATCTTTTTCACCCGGATTGAACCGGAGATTCTCGAGGAGTAGTATGTCACCACCCTTCATATCTTTTTTTATCTTATCAATTGAGGGGCCTGTAGTTTCCCTGTTGAAGATCACTTTCTTCCCGATCAGGTCTGATAACCTTTCCGCAACACGTTTCAAGCTTAATTTTTCATCTTTTTGACCTTTTGGTCTTCCAAGATGGGAAGCGCAGACCACTCTAGCTTTTTGATCAAGAGCATAATTTATAGTCCTAAGAGATTCGGTTATTTTTGTATCATCCGTGATATCGCCGTCATTACTGAGAGGTACGTTGAAATCATTTCTGATGAAAATAAGTTTGTCCCTGATATCTGTATGTTCAATAAATTTTTTATACATTTTAGTATTTTGTTATCTTAATGATAAGGTCTCTGAGTCTTGTGGAATATCCCCATTCATTGTCGTACCAGGTCAGTATCTTTAACATATCTCCGCCAATTACAGTTATAAATTGTCCGTCTATTATTGATGAATGTGGATTTCCGATTATATCCGTAGATACAAGCGGATCATCGGAATATTCAAGTATTCCTTTCATTTTCCCAGCTGCAGCTTCTTTGAAAAGTTTCCTGACCTCCTCTTCGGTTGTACTCTGATTTAAATTTACAACCAGGTCAACCAGGGACCCGTCAGGTGTGGGGACCCTTAATGAGCTCCCTGCGATTTTTCCGGCTAACTCAGGGATAACTAGTCCGATCGCTTTTGCCGCCCCTGTTGTAGTTGGAATAATATTCAGTCCGGCTGCTCTTGCTCTTCTCAGGTCCTTGTGAGGGAGGTCCAGGATTCTCTGATCGTTGGTATATGAATGAATTGTGGTCATATTTCCTTTGATTATTCCGAAATTATCATGGAGGATCTTTGCAGCAGGAGCAACACAATTGGTAGTGCAGGAGGCATTAGAAATGATATTATGTTTATTATTGTCGTAATCGTTTTCATTAACTCCAAGGACGATGGTAATATCAGGATCTGTTGCCGGTGCTGAGATTATAACTTTTTTCGCGCCCGCGGAAAGGTGTTTTGAAGCATCTTCTCTCTTCCTGAAGAATCCGGTAGATTCGATGACAGCATCAATTCCAAGCTCCTTCCATGGGAGATTTGCAGGATCTCTCTCAGCATAAGTGTGTATCTCCTTTCCGTCCACAATCATCGAGTTCTCTTTTACTACCACTTCTTTTCCGAATCTGCCGAAAACACTGTCATATCTAAGCAGGTGTGCAAGAGTTTCGGTTGATGTAATATCATTTATTGCGACTATTTCGAATTCTCTCTGGTTCAAGCTGGTACGGAAAAAATTCCTTCCGATCCTTCCAAAACCATTGATTGCGACTTTATAGCTCATATTGATCCTCCTTTAAGGTTAAAAAATTATCATAAGAAGGATCTTATTTCAAGTTATTTTCTTAGTTTAAAAATGAATATATTGTATAATGGATCAATGAATAGTTTACTCCGGATTAATTTTTTTAACATAAACAAAGAGAGTATCAAATACATTTGTATACTGCTGATTTTTCTTGTTCTACCATTGATATGGGGAGGTTGTGTTAAAGAAGAGGCAATTACAAACCCGGAGGAAATACCCCAACCGGATCCTGTGGATGAGAATGATCTTATGGACAGGGTTCTCAGGATAGATATTCTAAGTATGGATGTAAAACTGGAATACATTCCTGATGAGGATGTTTTAACAGGAGAATCCACAATTGAGTTCAGGATGCGCCCGAACCAGACGATTCCGCTCATACATTTTGACCCGGCTGGAAGTGACACTATTGGAACTATTATCCTGAATGGTGTAGAACTCGATTTCAATGATCCGTCGGATGTTAAAATGATCTCATTTGATGAAACGACACAGGATGGAGTTGAATTATTAAGAGAATGCGGGAATGATAAAATCAATATTCTGACCATCAAATACAGGATCGGGTATTCAAATAGTTATAAATCATTCTATTCAAATGTTAATGATATTTATGGCGTGGGGAATGAAGTTATTTTCCCGTCCATTAATTGCCCTTCCGATCTCTCCAAACACAAGATGACTTTTTCTGTTGTCAGTGACAAAGACTATTCATTTATAGGATCAGGGAAAGTTGTTGAAACAGGAAGTAATAAAAACAGGAAATGGGTGTTGGATACCGAGAGAGAGGTCGCATCATATACTATTATGTGGATGATGGTTCCGGAAGAGGATATTGATTTCGAAGAAAGGGAAGTAGACGGGATCGATGTCAGAATAATGACCTATAAGGATAGTGTCTCCATTGATAGTGCCTTTGAGATCCTGGAATCATGGCTGCCTGAGTTAAGGGCCAATATAGGGATGTTCCCGATGGAGAGAGGGCTGGATGTTTTTCTTACTCAGAGAGGAGGAGGCATGGAGTATTTCGGTGCCACGATAACTTCTCTAAGCGCATTGGAACATGAAGTTTTTCACATGTATTTCGGGTGTAGTGTTGTTGCAAAGACATACAGAGATTCCTGGTGGGATGAAGCAATTAACATGTGGTACGAATATAGTGCGGCCGGATCGGTATCCCCTGTAAATCAAAATTTTTCTTCAAATATTGTAAGCGGGAGAACTCCGGTTTCTGTAGGTTTTGATGACAGGGCCTATGGAGACGGGGCAAGGGTTATAGAATCTATTGCTATTGAAATGGGCGGCAGAGATACTTTTATAGCTTTTTTGAATCACTTGTATTCAAACTATACTTTTTCCCCGTTTAATACATTTGAGCTGGTTGAATATATATTTAATTATTCAGGAATTGATTTTGAAGATAAGATCATTAACTGGCTATATAAAGGGACCAGGGTCTATTACTCTGCTTCAGGAACAGAGGGCAGAGATTACCATAAAGTTGATATGACACCTCCCTATGAAATTGTAAAGAAGTATAAAAGAAAATAAAAAACTCTAAATATCTTTTTTCATCTTAATGTGAGGTATCCCTATTTCGGTAAAGATATCTCCCGTCTCAATGTATCCGAGTTTGTCATAAAATACTTTTGCATACATCCTCGCATGAAGTTCTACTTTATTGAATTTTTTTATCTTAAGTTCAGATTCCACCTTTTTCATAAGCTCTCTTCCCAGCCCTTTTCCTCTCAAATCCTCTTTTACTGCCATTTGCCTGATTTTGGCAACAGAGTCGTCCAATATCCTGACGAGCAGGCAAGCGGTCAGTTCTCCATTGCTGTCCAAAAGTCCATATCTGAGTTCGTCAACCTCTGCATCAAGATCTTCTTTTTTGAACTTCAGCCCGAGAGGTGCTCTAAGGACCTCATCTCTCAATTTTATCTCTTCTTTATAAAGCTCGGATCTATATTCAATATTTACAAGTTGCATAATATATATTCTATTACTTTTTAAACTTTTCAGAAAGTAGAGGGACACTTTCAGGTTTATTTATAGCCTATGGCAGTATAGCCTACCCAATGGTGTAAATTTGCGGGGGCTGTCAACCCCATTTTCAGGTTTTTTGTTTCCAATGGAGGAAGAGAGATGCTTGTTCTATAGCCTACATTGATACCTTCCAAAGTAACTGATAATTTTTCGGCAAGATAATATGAAACCATAAGGCCAGCCGGGATAGAATAACGGCCGCACCAGGTCCATTTGTATTCTTTATGGTTTTCCTGTTTTACAGTGTATTCGGTGAAAGTTTTGATCTTTTCTCTTGTGATCTTTCCTGTTAAACAATTATTTATTATCTCCCTTTCAAACTTAACTGCTTTTTCATATCCATTTTTACCTGTACCGAATCGTGCGAAATTCTTCCCGCCCCAGTCTTTGTCACCGTAATGTACAGAATCAGAACTTATTGCGATAGTGAAATCTTTACCCCATTTCCAATTTCTCTTTTCAACTATTTTTTCCATTACATTTGCAAATTTTTCTCCGATCCCTGATATCCTCTCAAAATTCATATATGGAACAAGGATCGGGATTATCTCAATATCTTTGTTGTAATACTGGATGAACGGGATCAGTGCTTCAAGAGAATGCTCGATTTCATGCATTTTGTTATTTACTACAGCTATTTCGGATGGGAGATTCTTTAAAAGTTCATCTCTGACAGATGAAACTTTTACGGGATTGTAGGGGGCGTGCCAGTTCTTGTATTCATCAAAGATGAGTTTGTCTTCCAACCCAAGATCTTTCGCTTTATGGGCAACTCCGAACAGGATAATTGTTTTTGCCCTGAGGTTCTTCAATATTGCAGGATAAAGATAGCCTACATAACAAAAATCGTCATGAGGGGAGATCACGACCTTCCATTCTTTTACTCTATTTTCAGTTACTTTTTTTAAAGCTTTTTGTAAAAATTTCCCCTGTTCTTCCTGTATCATCTTCATCAGTTTTTCCATCTGCCACTCATATTGAGCAAAACCGATAGTGTCTGCAAATTTTCTTAATGATCTGTTTTTGGATGATTCATTTAATACTCCGGGTAATGTTGAAAAAATAGTGAATAATAGTATTGCAAATAAAGTTGTACGAATGTTCATTTATTTATTTCCCCGTTTCTTCAAGCACACTTATTACCATTCCAATAAGTTTTTCTGTGGAGTAAGGTTTCTGAAGAAATTCACGGAATCCAAGCCTGGAAAAGTTTTCTATAGCTTCATTCTTGGTATAACCACTAGAGAGGATCGCCTTGATCCCGGGACGTAATGTACTGATCTCTCTCATGACTTCGATACCGTTCTTTCCAGGCATTGTCATGTCGATAAGAGCAAGCACTATCTCATCGGAATGTTTAGTGAATTTTTTTATTGCATCATTTCCATTTACTGCAGTAATCACCTTAAAGCCTGATCTTTTCAGAATTTTACTGCATAATGTCCGAATTGATCTTTCGTCGTCCGCAACAAGTATTGTCCCTTCTCCTTCCCATTTTTTAGAGGAGAGATGTTCAAATCCATCATCGACGGGAGTTTTTACCGACTCCGGAATGCAGATTCGGAATTCTGTCCCTTTATTTTTTTCACTCTTAATACTTATCAACCCGCCATGACTTTTCACAATACCTATCACTGCTGATAACCCGAGTCCTTTTCCGTTTGATTTGGTTGTGAAGAATGGGTCAAAAATTCTCTCTGTTAATTTCCTGTCTATCCCTTTCCCATTATCTGTGATCTCAAAATGAACATATTTGCCGGGTTTTATATTTTCCGTCAGGAAAAAGTTTGCACCTTTTTTCTTTGATAATTCCTCTGAAACCCCGGTGCTGATGGTTATTATACCTTCTTTGTTTCCAATTGAATCAGAAGCATTAAGGATCAGATTCATTATGATCTGTCTGATCTGTGACACATCAACTTCAATAACAGGCAGTTCCTTTGACAATTCATATTTGATCCTGATCTTTTTCGGGAGAGATGCCTCTAATAATTTTGTCATTTCTTTGATAACATTATTGATATTTATCGGGAGGATCAGAAATTTTCCTTTACCGGAATATGCAAGTAGTTGATTGCAAAGATCTGCCGCTCTTATTGCTGTTGTTTCAATGTTTTTGATACTGTTCAGAACCGGATTTCCCAGGGGTGTTTCCATTCTTGCCAGGCCTGCATTCCCAAGGATACCGGTTAGAAGATTGTTGAAATCATGAGCTATTCCACCTGCAAGTATTCCCAGGCTTTCGAGTTTCTGGGTATGCCTGATCTGAGCTTCAATTATAAACCTCTCTTCTTCGGCTCTCTTTCTTTCTGATATATCGAGTGAAAATGCATAGATAACATTTTTTCCGAAGAATTTCCCCCTGCTTAATCTTACTATTTTCGGAAATATTTCTCCTGTTTTTCTCTTTCCCCAGAACTCGAATTGCTGAGATTCTCCTTTTAATGCTTTTTCCAGACAGTTTTTTACCATTTCCATGTCATTTTTACCCGGTGCAGACAGAATTTCCGGGGTTTTACCTATGAGGAATTTTTTAGTATAACCGTACATATCAACGGCCCCCTGGTTAACATCAAGGAATATTCCGTTCTCATCCTGGATATAGATAGAGTCGATTGCGTTATTAAATAAGTCTTTGTAACTTTCTTCAGAATGCTCCAGCTTTATTTCTGATGCTTTCCTTTCTGTGATATCCTTAAAAACGACTAGTGATGCCGGTTTCCCCATAAAATTGATCATTGATGACATAACTTCGACATTAATGATTTTTCCGTCAGTCCTGATAAATTTTTCTTCGATGAGTCCGACATTTGATTTTTTGTCATATACCTGTTTTACCCTTTTCCACATATCTTTTAATGAATCCGGATGGACAAAGTCGGAAATATTTCTTCCAAGAAAAAAATCTTTTTTTTGTCCGCGCCCCACAATCTTTATGCTGGCAGGATTGACATATACGATCTTATTTTCAGCATGGACTATAACACCATCCATGAAATGCTCGATAAGTGTTTTGTACCTCTCTTCGCTGTCTTTCAGAGATTCAATTGCAGCCTCTTTTTGGAATTCAGCACTCTTTTGTTCGTTTATATCCCTTACAATTGACATCACTGTTTCAGATCCGTTGAACACTACGGTTCTCAGCTCTACTTCTGTCCAGAATTTTGACCCTCCTCTCCGTTTTGCCAGCCAATTGAATTTTTGAGGGCCGGATTTAATTGTTTTTTCGAACAATTTTTTTGCTGTATCCTCTGTAAATAAATCATCACCCGAACTTAATGTTCCGGCCTGCATAGTTTTTAATTCTTCTTTTGAATACCCGTATATGTTTTCAGCAGCAACATTAACATCAATTATAGATCTTGTTTCTTTATCGTATATAAATATGGCCTCGTTCGTAATATTAAATATATTTCTATAATTTTCCTCTGAATTTCTTAGTTTTTCTTTGGAATCTATTCTATCGCGAATATCTCTTATACTTCCCACTCCGATAAATTTTTTCCCTCTTTTAAACATCTGGCCAGTGATCTCAACAGGGATCATATTTTTTTCTTTGTCAAAAACATAGGTTTCAAAATTTTTGATTTTTTTCCCTGTAAAAACATCTTTGAGTATTTTCAGATATTTCGGGATCTCTTTTTTGGGAACAAAATCTGAAAATGGTCTCCCCACTAATTCTTCCGGAAGAAATCCGGAACTATCAGTAATCCCTTTACTTATAAACTCAAAAATACCCTTTTTATTGACAATGAAAATAGTATCAATGCTTGAGTCGGTAATGGAGCGTAACTTCGCCTCACTGTCCTTCAATGAATTTTCAACTATTTTTTGTTTACTGATATCTTTCTTTATTGAATCCAATTCTTTCTTCAGCCTGGGAACTTCTTTTTTCAGTTCTATGATATCTTCTGATTCTTTTTTGATCATCTGATTTTCCTGATATCTATAACTATTTTATACTAATTCCAAAAAAAATATGCAAAATAATTTCATCCGATGATTAGTTGATTGACCGGGAACTGGAAGGGGCACCGGGCAATGCCCCTTCCTTATATCTTTAAATTCCCAGGAGGAATTACAAAAAAAACTTCATTCACACTTATTAGACGTTTGAAGTACCGAAAAAGTTTCGATTTTATTTTCTTCGGTTAAGATAGGGGAGAAATGGAATCATCACCATAGCGGGAATAGAGAAAACGAAGCTGATTCCAAAGAGCCAGGCATACCCGAGCCATCCTGCTATGAAGCCGCTGGAGATACCTGCAAAAAGGCCGCTGAGGTTCATCAATCCGGTTCCTATCGCATAATGGGTTGCTTTAAATTCTGTATGACATATCCTCATAAGGTAGGTCATGAGCACTGCAGTACCTAACCCGCTTGCAAATTGATCGAAAGAGTGGACTGCTGCAGTAAATAAAAGATTCATGGTCCCTATCGGGACAGGAGAATCTGCACCTGTATTGAGACTGATGAACGAACTTAAGTGAATTGCAAGTGTCATATATACGAGATTTGTGAGATTCTGCAGCAAAATAAATGGCCAGATCACTCTTTTAAGAGAGAAGCGGGAAATCATCCAGCCTCCCAGCATTGCTCCTGCAATGGATGACGGAAGGCCGATCCCTCCGCTTATCCAACCGTAATGTGACTTGATACCTATATCAACTATTAACGGGGCAACCATTACTGTAACGGCCCATTCTCCTGCCCTCAGCAGGATCAGGAATGCAAGAATCAGTGAAATTTTTTCCCTCTCCATGAAATAATAGAATGCTTTGCCGTAATTGGAATCTTTGTTCCCGATAAGTTTGGATTTTAAACTTTTTCTGAAAATTGCCAGGAGGATTAGAGCAAGAAGCAATATCAATGCTATCCAGTGTGAGAAATAAAATTTCTTAAGTACAGGAATACTTTCTCTAAGACCTGAATAGAATGTTGAACTGAAAAAGAGCCTTATTCCAACTATAATTGAAATTGTTGATAGCAGAAAAAAAAATGTCCTTACCCTTATCATCCGCTTGAACATGAATAAAAAACTCTCACCTTTCTTCCCTGCATCGGCGAGATAAAATAAATGAATAAGAGTAAAAATCAGGTAGATGCCGGCACCTGTAAGGAATGCAAGAAACCAACTTATTGTAGTTCCTATCGTGGCGATCACACCGGGGCCTGTCATCCAGGCGATCCTGTAGGCCATCACTCTGTATCCGACAAATTTTGACTGTCCCTCTTCATCAAGTGCTTCCATATAGTAGCCGTCAATGGATATATCATTGGTTGCAGCAACAAAAGCTCCCAGAAAGAAAAGTCCTGCAATAAGTGAGACATTATTTTCAAGAGGGGCAAATACTGCAGCAAGAAGCATCATTATTACGATCAGTCCCTGGGAAATAACCATCCATCTTTTCTTGGAACTGTAATTATCTACTTGCGGACTCCATAGAAATTTTAGTATCCATGGAAGTCCGAAGAGGGGAGTCAGCCCTATAGATTCGAGAGAAACTTTCATATCTCTGAAAAAGACTCCTGATACTGTTCGTATTATCGAATATGGGAATCCTTCCTGAAAATATGTAGTGAATGCCCAAAGATATGGGGATGAGAAAATCTTCTTTTTCTGTTTCAACTTATTTATGGTATTTTTTAAGCAGTTCTTCTACCTCAGGGATCCCTCCCTGATATATGAGATATCCGTTGTAAGGTTCCCTTTCGGTGATCTCGCCTGCTATGGGGGTAAGCATGATATCTTTCACTTTCTCAAGGTCACTGGTCTGCCCCAATGCCCACCCGAGTTTTATATATGCAACTTCCGGTAACATGTTCTCTGCGGGGATGACACCTTTGCTCATCATGTCTCTTCCGGTATCATAAACAAACATGTGTACAAATCCCCACAATGTCTGAACAGTCATATAAACAGCAACACCGGCTTTCTTTGCTCTTTCCAGTGCAGGATAGAGGGGTTTGTTCACATGTCCCAGCCCTGTCCCGGCTATTACAATGCCCTTGTATCCTTTCTCAATAAGCGAATCTATCATATCCGGCTGCATATTCGGATAATAATATATCAATGCAATTTTTTCCTCAAAACATGCCGTAATATTTACATCTCTGTCAGAACGTCTCTTCTTATAATCCTCTCTTATTGCAGTTACTTTATCCCTGACAACAGTAGCGATCGGAATATCCCCGATAGTCCTGAAAGCAGAACGGTAGGATGAATGCATTTTCCTCACCCTTGTTCCCCTGTGGATAAGTCCGTACTCATCGGATGTAGGCCCGAACATACATACTGAGACTTCTGCAATATCAGAAATGGCAGCAGTTGTAGCAGCATGGATAAGGTTAAGTGCAGCGTCTGATGACGGCCTGTCAGATGATCTCTGGGAACCCACCATTACGATCGGGACAGGGGAGTTCTGGACCATGAAGGAGAGAGCTGATGCTGTATGATGCATTGTATCTGTCCCATGTCCGATTATTATTCCGTCAATCCCCTTTTTTATCTCTTCGCCTATGGCTTTTGCCAGGGTTATATATTGCTCCGGGCCCATATTCTCACTGAATACTGCAAATAGTTTTTCTGTGGATAAGTTGCATATATCTGCAAGCTCCGGAACTGCTCCATACAACTCTCCGGGAGAAAATGCCGGAATAACCGCTCCTGTTCTGTAATCGAGCCGTGAGGCAATTGTTCCTCCGGTACCGAAAAGTTTCAGGTTTGGCTTCCCTTCTGAATAGGGGAATTCCTTTTCAGGGATTTTATAATTTGCTTCCTTGAATCCTTTTTCTGTAATATTTTTAATTGTTCCGGTTTCGAGCCCTATGTTATAACCTGTGATAAGTTTTATCACCAGATGAGTTTCATCATCATTTTCTGATCTGGGTAATATTATTCCTGAAAATTTTCCTCTGGAACTTTCTATATCTACCTCACTCCATACTCTGACATTGAACTTTTTCAGTAATTTTAAGGTTTCACCTTTATACCCTTTGAACAGGTCATCCATTGCCGCCTCCGTTTATTATATCGCTCAGTTCTCTTAAAGAGATGTTCCCGACGGCGATCGGCCTTAGTTGTCCCATGATCCACCTCTTTTTTGCACTATTATCATTCTTTTTGGAAATAGTATTGAATTGTTTATCAAGGAGATGGATATTTGAAATTATATCTTTTTTATCCCGTTTTTTGAACTTAATAGTAGATAAGATAGACTCCGGGTCTATATTCGGATGCATTAGAAGAACAGGCACCATAAGTTTAACCAGTTCATTGTCAAGTCCCTTTTTTTCACAATATTCAAAAATATCGAATAACCTTAAATAATCAAAACCGGAAGATATCGCATTTTTTCCGTCAATATTTTTTATGCGGTGTCCAACCATTGTCCCGACAAATGAAGGGGAATAAGAAAGCTCCTCGGATATTTTTTTAATGACCGGAAAAATATTTCTTACATGGATGTACGGGAATGTATCTTCGGGGATCTTCCAGGTTTTCATAATTTTTTCTCTATCGTGGACATCTGAAGGGAGATCATTCCCTAATTCTTTTATATAATTGTCATTTATTGCAATTGGAGCAGAATCAGTATCGGGATACATCCTGTCCGGCCCGGGGAGAACACGCTCAAAAATTGTTTTACCTTCTCTGTTAACAGCTTTTCTGGTCTCATTTGGTACACCTGAAAAGGCAAGGCGGCATCTTTCCTGAATTGTCTCCTCTGCCATTGCAATATCTCCGGCAGGCCCGAAAACAATAAGAAATGCATCTTTATCTTCTCCACCTGTTTTTGTGTAAATTTCCTTGAAAACTCCATCGTAATCATTCAATGAAGGATCTTCATCATGAACGAGGTTAGGTTTATCAATGCATGCAATTACTTTTATCCTTTCACTTAACTCATCCGAGAATGTTTTCCCGGGCTGTGTGAAAAATGAAAGGATGGTTCTGAATCCCGGTAATCTTATCCCTGATGCTTTATACCCATTCTTTATTGGCAGTCCTGCTTTAACCAGAATTGTATTATCAACAGGTGTTGTCCTGATATCCCATTCCGGACCGTTTTTTTTCCTCTCTTTTAATATTTTTTTTATTTCCAGAAGTGCTTTTTGTCTGAAGGCTTCCACATGGGTCAACGAAGGGATCCATTTAATTCGGGATACTCCTTTGATCTCGATCCGTGTTCCTCCACGGATACTTACATTCACATCTTCTCTCGCTGCTCCGATCCCCGTTCTGACCTTTCCGGTACTCCGTGTGAGGAACCTGATGTATTGTCCTGCTTCAGCTGCTTCGGCAGGAGTTTTCATGTCGGGATAAGTTACGGTTTCGATCAACGGAATTCCCAACCTGTCTGTAGAGTAAATCCTTTCATGTCCTATATCTGATATTTCTCTGCAGGAATCTTCTTCAATGCTGAGCTGAATTATCCTGATTTTTTTATTACTGATAGGGATCTCACCTTCAATTCCGACGATGGCAGTCCTCTGGAAACCTGTAGGGATACTTCCGTCAAGATATTGTTTTCTTGTAATATGCAGTTCTCCTACTATAGAGGTTTTTAAAAGGAGGGCGATCTCAATTGAAATGCCCAATGCTTCCCTGTTCAGGGGAAATGGGGGAGTGTCATCTATCTCATAAGTACAGGCATTTTCATTCTTTAGTCTGTATGTGATGTTTTTTCTGGTTTTGAATTCCATTAATGCTGTGCCGTCATACTCTCCCAGCTCACTGAGAGTCGGCCTCATGTGACGGATGACCTCTGCTTCAAAATCATCGCCTTTCTGATATTTCCCTGCCGGGCATCTGCAGAATAATTTGCTCTTTGTTAAAAGCTGCTGGTGTACTTCCAGTCCACACTTGAAACCAAGCTTTTCATAGATTTCAGGTGTAGCTTCATTGATGTTTACAAAACCGATCTTTTTTTTTGAAATTTCAGTGTTTTCTTTTCCGTTAATCCTTTTATACATATTAATCCTTAATCGACTAATATATTTTTTTATCTGCTATATGTCAAGAAAAAATTGGAAATATAGTAATTGTTATTAGGCAATATAGAACTTGTCATTATGGACTATAGGGATTGTCATTAGTTCGCTTTGCTCATGTCATTAATAAAAAGGGGACGGTCTTTTGAAGTATTGATTTATAACCCTCACCTAATGGGGCGAGGGGAAAGAGTTTTTTATTCATCTGATGCTGAAGGTTGATGGCTGGTGACTTTGCTTTAGTGAAGAGAAGGCAGCCTGGTCTGGACTAAAGTGAGGGAGAAAATGTCAAAATGTCAAGCACCGATAATCATATAGAAGTTTCAGA
>JAOZUQ010000018.1 GCA_029938635.1 Candidatus Aminicenantota bacterium | reverse complement strand
ATTCAACTATTCCAGGGAAAAAAAATATGCGGTAATAAATGATACCGCCCTCAAATATTTTTCAGGCAACCTCTACGGTTCCGGAGAAGGGACTAAAGCTGCGGAATATCTGACAGACCGTGACATCTCCCAAAAAACAATAAAAGACTTCTCACTTGGATATGCTCTTAACAGATGGGATGGATTATTGAATTTCATGAAAAGTAAATCAATTGATCTGGATATGTGCATAGAATTGGGACTCCTGATCAAAAATAGTAAGGGTGAGGTCTACGACCGTTTCAGAGGACGGATAATCTTCCCGATCTTTTCGGAATCTGGGAAAGTCATAGGGTTCGGGGGAAGGACCATATCTGATGACAAAATAAAGTATCTTAACTCACCTGAAACGCCCTTGTTCATCAAGGGAAAAAACCTTTATGGTTTTAATATAACAAAACAATTCATGAGAGAGAAAAAATCCTCAATACTTGTTGAAGGATATTTTGATGTTATATCCCTGTATCAGCATGGTATCAAAAATGTTTCAGCTTCGCTCGGGACTGCATTGACATCCGCACAAATACATCTTCTGAGAAGGGTCTCAGATGAAATAATCATAGGCTATGACTCAGATGCTGCAGGTATAGATGCAACAATAAGAGGAATTGAACGGATGTTTGAGCAAAACCTGAATCCTCGTGTCTTTAATTTAAAAGGTGAGAAAGATCCGGATGATTTTATCCGGAAATACGGATCAGGAGAATTCGAAAAAACTGCCGGATCTTCTGAAGATGGTTTAAGGTTCATTATCAACACTTTAACAAAAAAGTATAATGCAGATAAGATTCCGGAAAAAAAGAGAGATGCAGTAAGGGAAGTTGCCCAATACATTAATAAATTCGATGATCCGATCGTTAAAGAGGGATATATTACTATTGCCGCCGATTTTTTCAATGTTGGAGAGAAAGAATTTGATCTTTCAAAAACCACTCATTCAAGAGGTACAAAATCACAGGAACCGGTTGAATTGTTCACATCCGAAAAGATCCTGCTGCAGTCCGTCCTGAAAGAACCCTCATTTATAAATATGATAGAACCGCTATTTACTTCACGTTTGTATTCTGTTCTGAATATCGGGAATCTGTTAAAAAAAATATTCTCAAATTATGCATCACATAGCATCCTGAACTATGATCTGCTACAGGAAGAGTTGAGTCCGCCGGAGAATATCACATTGAGAATAGTATTCGACAGCATTGATGAGGTATCAGGAGATAACAGTGTATTGGAACAAAATATAGAATCATCTATGGTAAGCTTTTTCAGAATACTGAATGAAGTAGAGATCTCAGAGATAGGAAAAAAGATCAAAAGAGCAGAGAGGGAAGGAAATATCGAAGAGATCAGAAAACTTATAAATATAAAAAATAAGTTTAATCAGCAAAAATATAAAGTCTCATTAGGAGGAGATATTGCCAAACAGTAAAACCGAAACAGTGAAAAAACCCGCTAAAAAGAAAGAAAATACTAAAAAAACGGATACAACAATTTCCTCAAAAATGTACGATGAACTGATAGAATTATCCAAAAAGAATGGCAATAAAATAGAACGGGAGGATTTCACCAGATTTCTTGAAGAGAACAATCTGATGAAACAGAAAAAAGAGATCACCTCCAGGCTGAGCACACTGAGTATAAAAATAGCCAGAAAAAAATCTGTCATGAATTCTGAAAGATTAAAACAGTATAACAACTATCTGACAGAATATAAGAAAGAGTTAAAGTCAATTGTTAGGCGTTCAAAAAAACATTTCGGAATAGTTGAGAATACTTACATCTCCAGCCTTTTCGACAGTGAAGAAGTGATCAAGACCAATCTGAAGTTTCTTAAACTTTTTTTAAAAGAAAACGAGATCAAGCTGGTCAATATCCCTAAACCGAAAACCACATCTCCGGGTCAGGAGAAAAGTGATATAGTCGGTGACCCTGTAAGGCAATACCTCAGAGAAATGGGAGGAGTTAACCTGCTGTCAAGAAGTGAAGAAGTTGTAATAGCAAAAAAGATCGAAAGGGGAGAAAAAAAAGTAGTTAAGGCCCTTTCAAAAACAAATATAGTCCTCAATTCCGTGATCGATCTTGGTGTTGATATTCTTGAAGGTGTTAAAGACATAGATGATGTAATTGATGTGAACGAAGACATCCTGGATGAATCAAAGAAACAAAGGGTAAGAAACCATTTTCTGAAGCAGTTTGAAATATTAAATCAACTTAAGAGAGAACTTAAAGTTGATAAGGGCAGTAAATTATCCAACTTTGCCATTGCCAGGAAAATGGTCGAGATCACCCAATTGATACAGAGCATGTCCCTGAGACAGGAACACAAGAAATCGTTCATGTACCGGATAAAACAACTGAAAGAGAACTATATGCATATCCAGGGAAGAATTACCAAACTGGAACAGGAATCAATAGGCAAAAGAGGAAAAGAATTAAAGAACCTGAAAGAAGAGATCTCCAACTACCAGAACAGACTTGAAGGGCTTAATAAAAAATATGATATCAACCCTGAAGATCTATTCAAAACCTGTAAAGATATTGAGAATGGTCAGAGGCTTATCGAGTTCTCGAAAAATGATCTTGTGGAATCCAACCTCCGGCTTGTTGTGTCAATTGCAAAAAAGTATATTAACCGGGGACTCCAATTCTCAGATCTTATACAGGAAGGCAATATAGGGCTTATGAAAGCTGTGGAAAAATTTGAATACCAGAGGGGCTATAAATTCTCAACTTATGCAACATGGTGGATAAGGCAGGCAATAACAAGGGCAATTGCCGATCAGGCAAGAACGATCAGAATTCCGGTTCATATGATAGAGACTATCTATAAAATAAACAGAACACAGAGACGACTTGTTCAGGAGCTGGGCAGAGAACCAACTGAAGAAGAGATCGGATCTGAAACAGGATTCACCTCCGATAAGATCCGCAAGATCATGAAGATCGCCCAGGAACCGATATCACTTGAAACACCTGTCGGGGATGATGAGTCTCATCTAAGAGATTTTCTTGAGGATGATCAAACAGCTTCACCTCCTGAAATGATAAACCAGATGAATCTCAGAGAACAATTGAATTATGTACTCTCCACCCTGACAGAACGGGAGGCACGTGTAATAGAAATGAGATTCGGATTAATTGACGGCAATGAACATACTCTTGAAGAAGTTGGCCAGGAATTTCAGGTAACCAGGGAAAGAATCAGGCAGATCGAAGCGAAAGCACTTAGAAAACTTAAGAAAAAATCAAAGAAACTTGTCAGCTTTCTTGATAAGCCGGAAAATATAAAATAGATCAATTTTCTTCATCGCTTCTGGGATGAAGTTTGTCATAAATCTTTTTAACCCTGTCTTTAGCAACAAAGGTATAAATCTCTGTAGTGGAAATGTTTGAATGCCCCAGCATCATCTGGATGGATCTGAGATCTGCACCCTGTTCAAGGAGATGGGTGGCAAAGGAATGACGAAGCATATGCGGGGTCAATGTTTTTGAGATCCCGACTTTCACCCCATATCCTCTTACAACTTTCCAAAGCCCCTGCCGGCTTAACGACCCTCCATTCTTGTTTATGAAAAGAATATCTGAAGTTTTTTCCTTTAATAATTTCGATCGAGCCTGATTGAGATAAAAGACAAGCTCCTCTTTTGCTTTATTGTTGAATGGAACTATCCTCTCCTTGTTCCCCTTCCCCATCACCCTTAGAAAGTTATCCTCAAGAAAAATATTTTCAAATTTCAGTCCTATGGTTTCAGATATTCTGAGACCGGAAGCATACATTAACTCAAGGATTGCTCTGTCCCTTATTCCTGTATTTTTCCCCATATCCGGAGCATTGATAAGATCGACAACTTCACTTTTCGAAAGGTATTTCGGGATACTTTTCCATTTTTTGGGAAATGAAATAGAAGAAGCAGGATTTGCTTCGACCTTTTCATCAATTACCAGATATTTGTAAAAACTCCTAAGAACAGAGATCATGTGTGACTGAGTTGAAGCAGATTGTCCCTTCCTCGATTCAACCTTTACAAATTCCATAATATCCTCTTCGGTAACATTCAGATAGTCAATCCCTTCTTTTTCGAGAAACTTTTCAAACTTTTCCAGTTCTCCGGTATATGAGCTGAGAGTATTCCCGGAAAGCCCCTTTTCAATATCGAGGAAAACCCTGTACCTGTTCAGTTCAGCACGATATTCATTTTTATTGAACATTTATATTCAATAACCTATAAAAATGGATTGTATTCCAATTCCTGTTTCAAAGTTGTAGTATCTCCATGTCCCGGGAGGATAAATGTTTCAGGCGGAAATCGCTTTAAAATTTCAAGAGAATTTTGAATTACACTAAAATCTCCTCCCGGAAGATCTGTCCTGCCAATTGATCCTGCAAAAAGAGTATCACCGGTGAACAGATGATTGCCGGCCATCAGGCAGATCGAACCAGGAGTATGGCCCGGTGTAAGGATCACTCTGATTTTCAGATCATCAGCCCCTATCTCATCACCTTCAGTGATATATCGATCCGGAACATCCGGTATTGAAAGTCCCAAAGCAGCTGAGAACTCTTTGTTTATATCAGACCGGAGTACAGGGAGTTCTTTCTCATGCATCATTAGAGGGACATCAAATTCTGAAAGGATGAGTGAGACACCTCCGCAATGATCCATGTGGGCATGTGTAAGGATTACAGCTTCAGGGATCAATTGTATATCACGGATGATCTTTATGATCTTTTCACTTTCGTCACCCGGATCAAGGATAAAACACTTTTTTGATTCTTTTGAATATACAAGATAACAATTAACTTCAAGCTCTCCGACAACGATCTTTTTATATTCTGCCAATTTTATTCTCCCTAAATAATATAACAAAACACCAATCTTATTAAAAGGGGACAGGCACTTTTTCAGGCTTTCTTTTGACATTGAGAATTTTCAAATATCATTCATTTGTTCGTTTACCACGACGCATCTGACCGGGAATTATTCAGCGGCATTAAAAAGCCAACTCGCATGCTTCTAAAGAAGCATACTCAGACAGAAGCTTTTTTCCTTCGGAACATCGCCACTTCGGTAAAACCGGTTCCCATCCACTCTGTTTCGTTCCCTCACAAAAAGAATGATATTTTACTTGTAGGGAAAGTATCAGGCGTAGCCATCTATCTGCTCTCGCGGGCCTGGAGGGGTGACTCGCCAATATCGTGAACCCCGAGGCCGGGCAGCGGAGACGGATGATAACATCCGGAGCGGGAGCGAAGCAGATGATGGCGATAGCCTAAGCTTAGTACTCTTTTAAATCAGAGGAATGATGTTATAATTAATTCAGGTTTAGAATATAAGGATATATGAAATTGAAAAAGCCAATTTGTTTGATAATAAGAGATGGATGGGGAAAAGGTGCAGAAACTGATTCGAATGCGATTTTTAAAGCAAAAACACCTTTCACAGATAAAATAGAGAAGGAATTCCCGACAACATTGATCAACACATCGGGACTTGATGTAGGGTTGCCGGATGGTTATCAGGGGAATAGTGAGGTCGGGCACCTGAATATCGGCTCCGGGAGAATTGTTTACCAAAGCCTCACCAGGATAGACAATGCTGTTAAGAATGGTGAGTTTTTCAAGGATCAGACGATCAGAAATTCTATAAAATCTGCTGTTAAAAGAGGTAGTGCTATCCACCTGATGGGCCTTATCCAGGAAGAGGGTGTTCATGCTGTAACCCGGCACTGCCTTGAGATACTGAAAATTGCGAAAGATGAAGGAGCGTCAAAAGTTCTCATTCATGCAATAACGGACGGCAGGGATACTCCTCCGAAATCAGCTCTGAACCACCTGCAATTTCTTCAGGAAGGGATAAACAGGATCGGGACAGGAAAGATAGTTTCTGTAACAGGAAGATACTACATGATGGACAGGGACAAAAGATGGGAGAGGACAGAAAAAGGATACCGGGCAGTAATGAAAGGAGAAGGACGGAAATCCGGAAGCTGGGAAGAGGCTGTAAAGAGCAGCTATGATGAAGGCATAACAGATGAATTTATAGATCCATGTGTGATAGATTATGGCGGTATCAGCGAGAATGATACTTTTATATTTTTTAACTTCAGATTTGACCGGACCCGGCAGATAACCAAAGCAATAGTTGAGAAAGAATTTTCAGAATTCGATACTATCCGTCATAATCTGGATTTCATTACAATGACCCATTATTACGATAACGGAAACTTTAAAGAGATTTTTCCCGAACTGACATACAAAAATATTCTTGGTGAAATTATATCAGTGAACGGACTTAAACAATTACGAATTTCCGAAACAGAAAAATTTGCCCATGTAACATTTTTTTTTAATGCACTTAAAAATGACCCGTTCCCGGGAGAAGAGCGGATACTGATAAACAGCCCGCGAGTTGCCACATATGATAAAAAACCTGAGATGTCCGCACTCGAAATAACTGAAAAACTGATCAATGAGATCAAGTCGGACAAATATGACCTTATAATTGTCAATTATGCAAATTGCGATATGGTGGGGCATACAGGAGTTTTTGATAAAATAGTAATAGCTGTAGAAACGGTTGATCTCTGTACAGAAAAAGTTTCTAAAGCAATCCTTGAGAAGAACGGTATTGTGATCCTGACTGCAGATCATGGAAATGCAGAAGAGACAAAACTCAAAGACGGGTCACCAATGACCTCACATACTACGAACTCCGTCCCGTTAACCCTGATGGGAATAGAATATTCAGAACTGAGATCAGGGGGCAAACTAAGTGATATAGCACCCACAATCCTGAAAATTATCGGCATAGAGAAGCCTACTGAAATGGACGGTACCAGTCTTATTATCTGACAATTTAAACAATCCCTTTCTGGTTCTATTTGTTAAAGATTATAATTATATTGTTTTTTTAATATAAAAAAAATATAATCTAGCCTAAATAGGAGGATATATGAGAAATATGTTCAAAGTTGTCAGCATTATTGTACTTATGTTAGGAATCTCGTTCGGCGCATATTCAAATGGATTAAATCTAAATGGAATGGGTACGAAAGCTATAAGTATGGGTGGTGCATTTATTGCAGTCGCAGATGATTATAGTGCAGTATTCTGGAATCCTGCAGGATTAACACAGATGGATAAAGCAAACTTATCTGTTTTTTCATCCGTTATAATTCCAACCGGAACTTATCAATACGCTCCGGCAGGGATTGATATGGAGACAGAGAGCAAGATGTTCCCGGCTCCTGCTCTTACATATTATAAACCACTGTCTGATAAACTGGTATTCGGATTGACAGTTTATGCAACATCAGGTGCAGGCGCTTATTGGGATGGAGCGGATCTTAAACCTTTCAACACAGGATTCCCGTTAAATACAAAAGCTTATAAATGGGAAAGTCAGGTTGGAGGAATAACCTTTTCACCTGTTGTAGCTTACAAAGTAAGTGACAAATTATCATTGGGAGTTACCCTGAATGTCACATACGGTATGCTCGACATGTACAGACAGGGAAATGGGTTTCAGTTCACTGAAGAAGCTACTGGAATTGGATTCGGTGCAACTTTCGGTGCACTTTTTAAACCTTCAGACAAGCTTAGCTTCGGATTCACTTTTAAAACACCTCAGAAGCTTGAACTTAAAGGCGATATTGCATTTGAAGGTTTAAGCGCTGCAGTACCGATCCCGGGATTAAATGATTCCGTCGAGTCCACAAGAGAGATCACATGGCCGATGTGGATTGGTGCAGGTGTTGCATTTAAACCTACTGATAAGCTTACAATAGCTTTTGATGTTCAATATACTCAGTGGTCAGAACTTGGTGAGATCCCAGCTACAACTGAGGATCCAATGTGGAGCGCAACATTACCATTTGTAGGAAAATTAATTGATAATGCTACTTACGAATTGATGTGGGAAGATGCAACTCAGATAAGAGTAGGATTCGACTACAAACTATCTGACACATTTTCATTAAGAGGTGGTTATTATTCCGATCCGGCTCCATCACCGGATACAACACTCAACATCCTGCTTCCAAGTATCTCTTACAATGTGTTTACCGTAGGATTCGGTTATCACACTGAAAAGTTAATTCTCGATGCAGGCTTCGAATATTTAAGCGGAGCTGACAGAGAAGCTGATATGTCTCTCGGCAAAGCAATGCCAGGAACACACGGGATGAGTATGCTGGTTCCCACCATCAGTCTTACATTCATTTTCTAATAACACTACATTAAATAAAAAGGGGAAAGGTTCACGCCTTTCCCTTTTTTTTTGTTGAAAAAAAAGCACTCATATAGGATAATAACCGTTCAGGAGGAAAAATGGATAATGAGATACATATTCCGACAGATGTCCCTAACGGGAGTATAAATGAATATCTGTCAAATGCCGATGAGATCACACTGGGATCCGGCAGATTAATGCTTTTTGCAGGTGATCAGAAAGTTGAACACCTGAATGCAGATTTTTACGGTGAAAACATCCATGAGGATGATAATGACCCCGAACACCTTTTCAGGATAGCTGATAAAGCTGAGATAGGTGTTTTTGCAACTCAATTGGGATTAATATCAATGTATGGCAGTGATTATCCGGAAGTTCCCTACCTTGTTAAGTTGAACTCAAAAACAAATCTGGTTAAGACCTCTCATAAAGATCCGGTATCACTTCAGCATATTGACATGGATCAGGTGATTGATTTTAAAAACAAATCAGGACTGAATATTCTCGGTGTAGGCTACACAATATATCTCGGCAGCGAGTTTGAACATTTAATGATCAGAGAGGCAGTTCAGGCCATACGCCATTGCCATCAGCACGGATTGGTATCAGTATTGTGGATATATCCGAGAGGCCAGTCTGTAAAAGATGAGAAGGACCCGGATCTGATAGCCGGTGCTACCGGAGTAGCCGCTACTCTGGGGTCAGATTTTGTAAAAGTAAATTACCCGAAAAAAGATGGTGAGAAATCGGCCGAAGTTTTTAAAAGATCTATCAAGGCCGCCGGGAAAACAAAAGTAATCTGTGCCGGAGGGTCAAGTACGGATCCGCAGTTTTTCCTTCAACAATTGCATGATCAGATCCATATATCAGGAGCAATGGGGAACGCTACAGGGAGAAATATTCATCAGAAATCCCTTGAGGATGCTGTTCGTATTGCAAATGCGACTTCAGCTATTACGATCCATGATAAAAGCGTTGAAGAAGCTTTTAAGATATACACAGGAAGTTAAAATTTCCTGTTTTTTAACAGCCTGTTGACCGCTGCAGGCATCAATATCAGAGCTGCTGATATTGGTGTTTAAATTGACACATATTTTTAATTCTGCTAACATCGTTTGATAATACACGGAGGAATAATGATTAAAGGAAGATACCTTTTCACATCTGAATCAGTTACTGAAGGACATCCTGACAAGATCTGCGACCAGATCTCAGACGCCATTCTGGATAAATGTCTTATTCAAGATAAAGAATCAAAAGTTGCCATAGAATGTTTAATTAAGACCGGAGCCGTTGTTGTAGCCGGAGAAATAACTACCAACTGTTATGTGAAAATACCAAAAATAGTAAGAGATACTCTTAAAGAGATCGGATATACAAAATCAAGTTTCGGTATGGATGCAGATACAACTGCAGTATTTGTTCATCTTGAAGAACAATCATCCGACATTTACCAGGGTGTAAATTCAGAAGATGGCCAATACAGGGAACAGGGGGCCGGAGATCAGGGTATGATGTTCGGATATGCAACAAACGAGACCGAGAACTACATGCCCCTCCCTATTGATATGGCTCACAAACTCACAAAAAAACTGGCCGAGGTCAGGAAGAACGGGACTATCCCATATCTCGGGCCTGACGGGAAATCGCAGGTAACCGTAGAATATAATGATGGGAAACCCAAAAAAATAACAACTGTTGTTATTTCCAACCAGCATGAAGACGGACTTGAACATACAAAAATAAAAGAGGATATCATCGAAAAAGTGATAAAACCTGTTCTTGGTGATCTTGTTGATGGAAATACAACGTTTTTTGTAAATCCTACCGGCAAATTTGTTATCGGCGGGCCTCAGGCTGATGCAGGTGTCACAGGCAGGAAGATCATTGTTGATACTTATGGCGGTATGGGAAGACACGGAGGGGGGGCGTTCTCCGGAAAAGATGCTTCAAAAGTTGACCGATCTGGAGCATATGCTGCCAGATACATTGCAAAGAACATTGTGGCTGCAGGACTTGCTGACAGATGTGAAGTTCAACTGGCCTATGCAATAGGAGTTGCAGTCCCGGTATCTATAATGGTAAACACATTCGAAACCGGAAAGATCGATGAACAGAGAATCGTTGAACTTATCAACGAAGTGTTCCCTCTTAAACCGGCTGATATCATAAAAGAGCTTGGGTTAAAAGAACCGATATTTAAGCAAACGGCTGCTTACGGCCATTTCGGAAGAGATTCTTTCCCCTGGGAAAAACTCGACAAAGTTGAAGAATTAAAAAAATTGTCAGGGGTGAATTGAAACAAAAGGGTATATGGAAAAGGAAAAATATAAAGTTCTCATAACAGATGATGAACGTGATATAAGAGAACTTTTAGGAGATTTTCTCGAGGACAAGGGATTTCAGTTTTTCCTTGCCGAGAATGCATTTGATGCACTGGCAATTTTCAAGGATAATCCGGATATCGATATAGTTATGTCCGATATCAGGATGCCGGGAAGATCAGGCCTTGATCTTCTTGGAGATATCAAACAAATTGACGAAGATGTTGTTGTGATAATGATCTCCGCTGTAAAAGACATTGAATCAGCTATTTCAGCTATGTCCAAAGGTGCATACGATTATGTTTCAAAACCATTTAAACTTGCTGAAGTCGGAATCATTGTCGATAAAGCAATTGACAAAAGAAGGCTGACACTTGAGAACCGTGAATATCAACGTGAACTTGAGAAAAAAGTTGCTGAGAGGACGGAAGAATTGAAAAACGCATTAGATGAATTAGACACAACATACCTCATGACATTAGAATCACTTGCTACTGCACTCGATATGAGAGACGAGGAAACCCAGGGACATTCGGTCAGGGTTTTGCAATATGCAATGAAGCTGGCTGAATTGATGGGAATATCAGATCCCGACAAACTTAAAACTCTTGAGTATGGGTCACTCCTTCACGATATAGGCAAGATAGGAATTCCGGACTCTATTTTAAGGAAACCTTCCGAACTTAACGAAGAAGAATGGGAGATAATGCGTACCCATCCCGGTGCAGGATATAAGATACTCAGCAATATAAAATTTCTGGAAGAGGCATCAAAGATCGTTCTTCATCATCATGAAAACTTTGATGGAACCGGTTATCCGGGTGAATTAAAAGAAGATGAGATCCCATGGGCAGCAAGAATATTTGCAGTTGCAGACGCTCTTGACGCTATGACCTCACACCGTTCATACAGAGATGCCCTCTCTTTCGAAGAAGCTGAAAAAGAATTGAAACAATGCTCGGGAACAAGGTTCGACCCGGAAGTAATTAGTGCTTTTTTCTCTCTTTCACTTAAAGAGTGGGAACAGGAAGGACAGAAAGCTTTTGATAAAGTCAGCAAATATCACTCCAGAAACAACTAATTAATATCAAGTCTGAACATCCAGGCATCATCCTTCGGATTGTTATAGTAACCCTTTCTTATCCCGGAAAATTTGAAACCGAATTTTTCATATAGTTTTACCGCACCTGAATTTTGTGATCTTACTTCCAGAAAAATTTCAGTAACACTTTCTCTTGCCGCAAAGGTTTTCAAAAAAGACAACAAACTCTCGGCTATTCCCTTTCTCCGTTCCCGGATACAAACAGCAATATTATTAATTTCGACAATATCATCAATTTTCCGGAATATAATAAATCCTTTTATCCTTTCTTCCTCCAAGCCCTTGAAAACAAGTATAGTGGATAACCTCCCCGTAAGCTCATCTTCAAAATATGACCTTTTCCATGGGTTCGGGGAACTTTCTTTTTCAATGCTCAGGATGTGATCAAGATCATCCGGCGTTGCCGGCTCAATCTTTCCGGGGGCTGAAATTTTTTTCTGCATCCGGGATCCTTACATATGACGGTTCCAGGGAATCTGTCCCTTTCATGAAATTACCAGCTTCAAATTCTGATAATGCAATATGTCCGATCTCACTCGCTATAAATGGAGATCTTTCCACTATAATACTTTCCGGGAAATCTTCCTTAAGGAGATCATGATAAACGGAAACTCCTGCTCCGGTAAAACATATGTTTTTTTCCTCTTTTATTACTTCTTTTAACTCCTCTGCTTTTATGAGAGCAGGTGGGATAATTGTTTTCAGATTGTTGTCCTCTGTACGGTAAGAAGCATAATAAACTTCTCCTCTACGAGCATCAAGGATGGGGAAAACAGTCTTTCCTGTATAAAATAATTTTGCAGCTACTGCTTCCAGAGAGCTGACAGGAACAACAGGAACAGGATTGTTGAAAAAGACACCTTTTAAAGTCGCAAGTCCCACTCTGATACCGGTGAATAGCCCGGGGCCGGTGGAAGCGCCTATCAGTCCGATATCTTCAGCTCCGATCTTTGAAGATGAGAAAATGGAATCAATGTAGGAGACAAGTGTTTCAGACAACTCTCCCGAGGAAATAAAATTGTATTCTGTAAGAATTTTTTTTTCCTCAAGGAGTGCAATAGAACAATTGGGGGAACTGGTGTCAATAGAGAAAGTGAGGCTCATACAGCTTTTTCAAGGACTACCCTTGTTCCTGATTCAATATTTGAAAATTCAACCTTATCCATATAATTGTTCATGATCAGAATACCCCTCCCATTGAGCGAAAGGACATCTTTGGACTTAATTCTTTCAAACATTCCATTAAAATCGATCTTATCAGTATTCTGGTCGGTTACAGTTAATTTTAATATCCGATCCTTCCACTCAAAATCCAGGAAGACCCTTTTATTCGGATCGGATTTATTCCCGTGAATAATAGCATTATTAATTACTTCTCTCAGGGAGATCTCAATCTTGAACATATCATCATCCGATATATGAAGAATGTTCTTTAAAAAATTAAGGATGAATACGGTGAATTCCGTGAATTTTAAATTGCTGACAAAATCAGTAGATATTTTCCTGCCGGTAAGCATGAAAAGAGTATATCAAAAGATAGAAAATAATTCTATAGAATCAATTATAAAAGCAGGAGGAATGGATCAGGAGTTAGGGTAAATTTCAACAATTCAGCCACTGAGCTTATTGAAATGACCAGTATTTCAGGCGTGCAGAGGTAATACCTTCTCTGATTGAAGCCTGTTCATGAATGTGAAACGCAAGGGTGAATGCTATATAATTCTTCTGATGAATTTATATTAAGAATCTCAAATACGAAACTAAGACTTTATAATACACTTCTACAAAAAGAAGAATTCTAACTGATAAATAAGGGAAGGATCGAGTCCTTCCCTTATTTTACAATATGATTACCTTACAGCTGTCCAGGTACCAGTTATATAACCATCCTTAGTTCCGTGCATTGAATTGTCATTATCAACTACACCAGTGTATACAGCACCCAAACTATATTCCCAACTGACATTATCACCATTAACGGTGTAAGAACCAGTCAGGTCGGTATCATCTATAAATACTCCTGAGTCTCTGGATCCACTAAAGGTTACTTGGGTTTGGATAGTCATCCCAAGTATTGAAGTGTTGACAGTCCATACTCCCGTGATGTCAAACTTCTTTTTACAACCAGTGCTGAACACCATTGCAACGAATAACGCTGCAATCAGCAAAATCATTAATTTTTTCTTCATATTTCCTCCCTTTTTTCTAAATATCATATTCATTATAAAGTTAAATATAAATTATTTAAAGCAATTATTTGTAAATATTTTTTTTTAATAAGCATTTATATTGCATAAACAATTGAGGAATATAGCGTTACTTTATTAGAAATTTTCTTCGGTAATTCCCTAAATCTCAGTTGATGGGATCTGTTCACATATCTCTACATTACCTGAACCTCTTTTATTAATTTTCTTTAACAAAGAAACTTTCTAATGTTTTTTTTCAGAATTCACAATAACTGCATAATAAGCAATAGCCTCAAGACCTTTAACAATGGGGACGGTGCCTTCGTTTTTGAGTTTGTTACTTTTGGCTTAGTTAGGGCAATGGCAAGAGAAGTAAAGTATTTTTAACAGACAGCCATTCATCTTGCTTGACAATATTTTTTACCGAACATAAAATTAATTGTTCGAGATCTACTAACAAAAGGAGGATTTAATGGCAGTTAAGAAAAAAGCAGCTGACAAAAAGAGCTGCAATTGGGTTTTTAACCTTATAGCAAAATTTATCGATGTGATGAGAAGTGTGCTTAGCGAGAAGCTATTCGAATTTTTGAAAAAATGGCTTCTTATCTTTGGTAATTGCGGTTTTTATTTTGCTTCCGGACTCGCTTTGCTGATAGGACTCATCGCAGCGATCAGAATGGAATCATTCGAAGCGTTTATTACAGGCCTCGCATATGCGTTAGGATTCTTTATCCTGCAGTATGTGGCTGTAAGGTTTGCCAATGCAGGAGATAAGTTGATAGAGAACAATAAAACAGGATTATCTTCTTCCGCATTTCTGGACAGTATGGGTCTTTTATTCATGCTGGGCGGCGTTCTGGCTCTTTTGTTCAACTCATATCTGGCTATCAAACTTGGGGCTTTTTCACCATTTTTGAACGGACTGGCAACGTTTGTAGTACTTGAGTTATTCGCACTCCTTGCACTTAACCCTAAAACAATAACATTAGATGTAGTTCCCGAAACTTCAGCGGGACAGGAAGCGATAGGGATAGTCACATTCTTCCTTAAATCATTCATGAAACTCATTCCGATCATTTTCGGTATCGGGATTGTTATTACAACAATTCTGATGTTCATCAACTCTTTCGGATTGTTCAAAGAGGGGTTTGGAATGTCAATTGCTTGGCAGAGAGTAAGTGGAGATTTTCAGACAATAGCAATAGTTGCGCTGCTTCCTCTTATTGCCTATATAGTTTTTGTTTTTATTTTCCTTGCTATCGATATTGTAAGAGCTATCCTTTCGATCCCTTCAAAACTGGATAAGCTGGCTAAATAACAGATAAGGTTTTTAGTAAGTGTCACTTAAACTGATTATAAATGGATGCCCCCTTGAGATATTCGAGGGGGCAACTATTGGAGATGCCGTCAGGAAATTTTCCAGAAAAGTCTATAAAGATATAGAGCAGGGAAATACCGATATTAAAGATCTGGACGGGAATAAATACTATCTGAGCGGAGCATTGACCGGGGATGAAATTTTCAGGATTGAGAAAAACTCCCCACCGGAGAAAAATATGAAAAAGTCAAAACACATTTTTACTATAATCCTGATTGCTTTATCCATTCTGATCCTCGGGAGCCTGTTGAACTGGGCTGACAGCAAAGAAACTAAGATAACAATATTTCACCTGAATGATATTCACGGAAATATAAATAACATGGGGAAAATCGCATATATTGTGGAATCAGAGAGAGCAGAAAACCCCAATGTATTTCTTGTCCAGGCGGGAGACAACTTCAGCGGAAATCCGGTTGTCGATCAATATGATCCGAAAGGCGAACCTCTGCTGATCCTGATGAACAAAATGAAGTTTGATGCAGGTGCGATCGGAAATCACGATTTTGATTACGGGAAAAAAATATTAAAAAGTTTCATTGAGAGAGCAAATTTTCCGATGTTATGCAGTAATGTAAAAAGCAATGACCCGGACTTCCCCCAACCGGTCCCTTATGCAATATTAAAAACTGAGGATGGAGTAGAAATTGTTCTACTCGGCCTGATCCAGACAGAGTCGCATTCAGGCATCCCCAGTACTCTGCCGGACAATGTTAAAGGACTTAAATTTGTTAATGGAACTGATTCAGCACTTAGTTTCAAACATTTAAAAAAAGACAATAATGTATTCATCGCACTCAGCCATCTTGGAATTGAAGGTGATAAAAAACTTGCCGGAAATATGGGCGAACTTGATCTGATAATCGGGGGGCACTCCCATTCATTGATCAGGAACCCTTCACTTGAGAATGGAGTGCTCATAGCACAGGCTGGTGCTCATGCCGACTATCTCGGAAGAATTGACATTGTCGTAAAAGATGGAAAAATTCTGGAGAAAAAGGGCTTGGTCATTGATCTTGATGATATTAAAACCAGCAACAAAGAGGTGGATAAACTTATTGCTGATTTTAACAACAGCAGTTCTCTCAACAAGGTTCTTGCCGATATAAATACTACTATCAGAGGCAGACATGACCTGGGCCTTATGGTCACAGATGCCATCCGGGAGGATCTCGGGCTGGATATGATATTTTATAATAAGGGCGGGATAAGGATAAACCGATTGTCAGGGAAAGTTAAGGCTAAAGATATCTATACAATGCATCCTTTCGGGAATTATATAGTCGAGATGAGGATGAGTACAGCAGAGATCAAGGAGCTTATTAAGAATGATTTCGAGGGACATAGAGGTATCGATGTTATTCCATCCGGGCTGACATACAGAGTCACAAGAGACCTTAACAAGAAGGTTGTTAAAGTTGAATTGTTCGACCTGGAAGGTTACAGGATTCCGGCGGATAGATCCTACAGAGTCGGAATGAACAACTATATCGTTAGTTCATATGAATTCAACCACAAAGACCCGGGCCGGTCTACAAATGCGAAAACAGTAGACATTATGATTAGATTCTTCACCAATCTGAACAAACAACTGAACTATTCGAATGTTGTAAGATCTGAGGAGAAAATCGTATATACAGGCATAGTTAAAACTCTGGGGATTACTAAAACTGACATTTATACGGCAAAGAAAAAATTCTACAAGAATTCTCCTTCCGGAAACATGGTTGCTGATGCAATGAGGGCCCACACAGGTTCTGACCTTGCGCTATTCCCCACCAGATTATTAAGAAACAATATAACCATCGGAAAAGGGAAAAAAATATACCGAGAAGCACTCCCCGACCTTTACAGTTTTATAAAGCGCAGCAAAGTTGTAAATGTAAAACTGACCGGAAAACAATTGAAGGATTTCATATTTAAAAGGGCGCAGCAGAAGAACAATATCGATCTGCAGATCTCAGGCGGATCCTACACCATATTTTATGATCAAGGGAACCGGGTTCATAAAATTGATCTACACCTTTCCGGGGACAAATCATTCAATGAGGAAAGATCATACAAAGTCTCATTAATCGAATTTGAATATAACAATTCCTATTCACTGAAAAAATTCACAGCAGAAGCAGAAATCATCAAAAAAGATCTTGAAAATATCCTCTCGGAATATATCAGGGGAATTAAAAATATCTCTGAAAATATTGCATATGAAAGGATAAAATTAGTAAAATACAATAAAAACTGAGGAGGCAAAATTGGCTCAATTATACTATAGACATTCAACGATGAACGCCGGAAAGTCAACTGAAGTATTGAAAATTGCTCATAATTATGAGGAACAGAACAAGAAAGTTCTCCTCTTTACGCCGTCGATCGATGACAGGTATGGCGAAGGGAAAATAACTTCAAGAATGGGATTCCAGCGGGATGCCATCATGATCAATTCCAAAACAGATCTTTACGGGATTGCGGAAAAAGAGAGCCCTTTCTGCATCCTGATCGATGAAGGTCAATTCCTTACCAGGGACCAGGTCATCACACTTACAAAAGTAGTAGACGAATTGAATATTCCGGTAATTGTTTACGGGCTTAAGAACGATTACAGGAACCAGTTATTTCCGGGAAGTGAAGCCCTGCTTCTGTTGGCAGACAAGATCGAGGAAGTTAAAACAGTTTGCTGGTATTGCACAAAAAAAGCAACCATGCTGATAAAGTTCAAGGATGGAAAGCCTGTAAACGAAGGGGAGCAGATCGAGCTCGGAGGAAATGACAAATACACCTCTGTATGCAGGAAATGTTACTCTGCCAGGTTACCTGTAATTTAAGCAGAGAACTAACTCTCAATAAACTTGAAAATTATATAATAAAGTTGTAAAGTCTTATAATAAAATAATGGAAAAGAATAAGCCACTCGTAATTGGTGTAGCAGGAGGAAGCGGTTCCGGAAAAACTACGATCATTAATTCCATAATTGAAGAAATTAATCCGCTGGATGTAGTAACATTACAGCATGATTCCTATTACAGGGACAACAACCACCTCCCTCTTCTCGAAAGAGAAAATATCAATTATGACCATCCTGATTCTCTTGAGACCGAACTTTTAATATCAAACCTCGAAAATCTCCTTGAATGGAAGGAAGTTGAATCACCGATCTACGATTTTAAAACCCACTCAAGAAAAAAGACAGGTATTATTAAAAAACCGGCTGAGGTCATAATTGTTGACGGCATTCTGATATTCGTTGAGGAAAAGCTGAGAGACCTGATGGATGTCAGAATCTTTGTGAACACCGATAGTGATATAAGATTTATAAGAAGGCTGAAAAGGGATATAGTTGAGAGGAACAGAAGTCTGGATTCTGTAATCAACCAATATCTTGCTACAGTAAAACCGATGCACCTTGCTTTTGTACAACCCAGCCGGAGATTCGCTGATATAATTATACCGGAGGGAAAAAGCCCGATCTCAACAGCAATGGTTGTAAACCTTATCGAAGGTCATTTAAATAAAGGTCACAAAAATAGCTGAAGGTTTATTCAGGGGAATTTATTATGGTAGAAAAAGAATTCATTAGTGCACAACAATTACTTGAAGATTCATTCCGCCTGGGAATTAAAATATTCGAAAGCGGTTTCAGGCCCAACTATATTGTCGGGATATGGAGAGGCGGTACACCTGTAGGGATAGCCGTTCAGGAGCTGTTAGATTATTTCGGAGTAAAAACCGACCATATCGCTATCAGAACCTCATCTTATGAAGGAATTGACAGGAGAAATAAAGAGATCAGAGTACACGGACTCGATTACATATCTGACAATATCAATTTTGAGGACAGACTCCTGATAGTGGATGATGTATTTGATACGGGTTTGAGCATAGAGGCGGTCTTGAACTCTCTCAAAACAAAATCCAGAAAGAACACACCGGAAAATATCAGGATCGCAACAACATATTACAAACCGGAAAACAGGAAGACTGAATTCATTCCTGATTATTATGTTCACGAAACATCAAACTGGCTTATTTTTCCTCATGAGCTGGACGGTTTATCAGACGGAGAGATCGAGAAACATAAACCTGAAGTTTCAAAATTGATCCAGGGAGTAAAAAAAAATGGAAATAACACGTAAATTTATTGAAGCAATACCAAAAACAGATCTTCATCTGCATCTGGACGGTTCCGTGAGGCTTGATACCCTTATTGAACTAGCCGATGAAGCAGGGATAGAACTACCCTCCAGAACAGTGGAAGGGCTTAAAGAGACAATATTTAAAGAAAAATATGAAAACCTGGGAGAGTATCTTAAAGGATTCTTCTATACAGGTGCTGTAATGCAGACATCCGAATCCCTTGAGCGGATATCCTATGAACTTGCATTGGACAATATTAATGAGGGTGTCAGATATATAGAGGTCAGGTTTGCACCTCAATTACATCAAAGTGATGATCTCGGGATAATTGACGTTCTTAAATCGGTTAACAACGGGCTGAAGAGAGCTAAAGATGAATTCAACAGGAAAGATGCAATAAACTCCGGATCTGAACCACCATTCGAATACGGTATAATTTCCTGTGCGATGAGAATGTTTGATTTTGGATTCTCTGCATATTTTGATGATCTGCTGAATGTTCACAAATATTCGGACAAAAAATGGATATTCTCACTTGCTTCTCAGGAACTTGTAAGAGCATCAGTGGATGCACGTGACAACTATGAGATTCCGGTAGTCGGATTCGACCTGGCAGGTATGGAAGAGGGTTATCCTGCAGTTGATCATAAATATGCCTATAACCTTGCACATAAGAGCTTTCTCAGTAAAACTGTTCATGCCGGTGAGGCATACGGCCCTGAAAGTATTTTCCAGGCAATAACAGAATTGCATGCTGACAGAATAGGACACGGCCTCCACCTTTTCGATTCAGATAGAATAAAAAATGCCGATATTATTGACAAGAAAGATTATGTAAATGACCTGGCACAGTATATAGCCGACAGGAGAGTCACCATTGAAGTTTGCCTTACATCCAATATGCAGACCAGTCCTGAATATAAAACACTGGATGATCACCCTTTCAAAAAAATGAAAGATGCAAGATTATCTGTCACATTTTGTACCGACAACAGAACAGTATCCTCAACCACAGTGAGTGATGAAATATTTAAAGCTGTTAATACGTTCGATATTTCCCATAAAGACCTGAGGGACATAGTAGTCTACGGATTCAAAAGAAGCTTCTTTCCCGGATCATATCTGAGAAAAAGAAGATATGTAAGGACAGTCCTGAATTATTATGATGAGATAGAAAAAAAATTCGGATTAAAATAACCTGCTTACTAAAGGAGTGAAATGGGATTAACAACAGTTCTTAGAGGCTTGGTCGGAGTAGCATTAATTCTGGGAATAGCATTTTTATTCTCCAATAATAAAAGAAAGATCAGCTGGAAGCTTGTCGGGGTCGGCCTTTCTATTCAGCTGATTTTCGCTGTTTTCATTATCCATGGTGAGACATTCAGATCATGGTTCTTCATTCTGGGATGGCCAAAAGATATGCTTAACTGGTTTGGTGGAATGGTTGTGAAAATCCTCAGCTTTATTACAGAAGGATCATTGTTTGTATTTGGTTCTCTGGCTGTAAGCCCCGGAAATGAGGGAAGCCTGGGCTTCTTTTTTGCCTTCCAGGTCCTCCCGACGATAATATTCTTTGCCGCCCTGACTGCAGTCCTTTACTATACCGGAGTGCTGCAATTGGTCGTAAAAGGGATGGCTGTTGTCATGGCTAAACTTCTCGGAACAAGCGGAGCGGAATCTCTTTCCAATACAGCAAATATCTTCATAGGTCAAACCGAGGCCCCCATTCTGATCAGGCCGTATATTGCCTCAATGACAAGATCCGAACTTTTGACTATTATGATCGGAGGAATGGCAACTGTCGCAGGCGGTGTTATGGCAAGCTATATTCAGATGCTCGGGCATGCGATGTCAGTTGCTAAAGGAGTTCCTGTCAGCGAAGCTCAGTTAGGATTTGCAATCCATCTTATCACTGCAAGTTTAATGGCTGCTCCGGCATCCATTGTCATAGCCAAAATGCTCCATCCCGAAACAAAGGTTCCTGTAACACTCGGGAAAGTAAAAATGGAAGTGGAAAAAAATGCATCCAATGTTATTGAAGCAGCAGCAAATGGTGCGGCAGACGGATTGAAACTGGCATTGAATGTAGGTGGAATGCTCATAGTTTTTATTGCCTTCATATTCCTTTTTAACTACCTCTTCCAGAGCTTCGGAACCCTTATTGGAATAAACGGATGGCTGATATCTAAATTCGGGCAGCCATTATCTCTACAACTGATCCTTGGACTGCCTTTGAAATATCTTGCAATAGGAATAGGAGTCCCTGCTCAGGATGCCTTTGATTTCGGGCGGTTATTCGGAACAAAAATTGTTTTAAATGAATTTGTAGCATACCTTGACCTTGTCGAAATAATAAAGACAAATGCAATGACTCCCAAGGGGATCACAATGGCCACATTCGCTCTTTGCGGATTTGCAAATTTTTCATCCATTGCCATCCAGCTTGGTGGTATAGCTCCTCTCGCTCCAGACAGGAAAAAAGATATTGCAGCCCTTGGATTGAAATCTGTCCTTGGTGGTGCCCTTGTGACACTTCTGACTGCAACCCTGGCAGGAGTTCTGATCTGGTAGCAGAGAAAGTACCGGAAATTCATATTTACAACAGCTTCTATTGAAATAATTTCCTCTTTACCTTAAAATATTCTGATGTTCGGAGACTGCAGTGTTTTTAATAAAAGTACCCGGAAAGGTAAATTGGAATGGTAACTCAAAGGATCAACAAAATTGCGATCGGATCCGATCATGGTGGATTTCTCCTTAAAGAGATCCTGAAAAAATTTCTTGAAGAGAAAGGCTATAATATTATCGATTGCGGGCCCGAAAATACCGATCCGGTAAACTATCCCGAATTTGCAGCCCGGGTCGCGACAATTGTATCTGATGGGAAAGCAGATGCAGGGATAATGGTTGATGGAGCCGGGATTGGTTCTTCCATGGTTGCCAACAAAATAAACGGGGTCAGAGCTGCTCTATGTTATGATGTTACAACAGCAGTGAATGCCAGAGAGCACAATAATGCGAATTTGCTTACTCTCGGAGCCGGACTTACCGGTACAGAACTTGCAAAGCAGATAACTGAAACTTTTTTGACCCATGAATGTACGACAGACCGCCATCTGAAAAGGGTAGCAATGATAGATGCCCTGGACAGCAACAGGACACAGGTTGATCATCCTGTTTCTCAGGCAAACTCTGTCGGGGAGGATAATTTGGCTGACATAACAGAAAAGGACATTGATCAGATAGCTGAAAAAGTTAGATCCATGATCTCATCCGATAATAAACCACTTGAGATCAAACAAATTGATATCGCCGAAACGGATATGATATGTAAATGCGGTGTCCATACAGAAAGAAAGCCTGAAACTTTGAGGAAATTTATAGAATTCGGAGTGGACAGACTTGGATATAATGATGCTACAGGAGCAGATTGTGTTCCGAGTGATATTGCCGCTTGTATAGACCATACTCTGCTGAAACCTGATGCAACCGCAGATGATATAAGGAAACTTTGTGCTGAAGCAAAAGAATATAAATTTGCAGCAGTATGTATCAGTCCGAGTTATGTAGCTCTTGCTGCGCAGGAACTCAGAGGAACTGAAGTTATTGTATGTACAGTTGTAGGATTCCCGTCAGGAGCACATGTCCCGGAGATAAAAGGTTTTGAAACGAGGAGAGCTATAAGGGATGGTGCAAAAGAGATAGATATGGTGATCAATATAGGTGCCCTCAAGAGTGGAGACGATGACCTGGTTTATAGAGATATCAGGACAGTCTGTGAAGCCTGCGAGGATGGAGGAGCTCATAGCAAAGTAATAATAGAGGCAGCCCTTCTCACTGATGATGAGAAAGTGAGAGCCTGCCAATTATCGAAAAAGGCCAGAGCGGATTTTGTTAAAACTTCTACCGGATTCGGCCCCCATGGAGCAACAGCTGCCGATGTCGAACTAATGAGCAGTATAGTTCGTACATCAGGAATAGGAGTTAAAGCGGCAGGAGGAATCAGATCACTTGAAGACGCTACGGCCATGATCAGTGCCGGCGCTACCCGCATTGGTGCAAGTGCAGGAATAAAGATTCTGAAAGCGGCAAATGAAGTAACGGTTTCATCTTAACAAGGAGGATAAATTGGTTGATCTCAGAGCATTTGTTTTTTTAGATAAGCTTCAACCCCAGTATGCAGCATTTCTGGGTACTATTGCACAGGGCTTTCTCCCTGTTGCCGGGATGGCTTCACTTTATATTGAGATCTCTCCCGGAATTGAAATCAACAGAGTAACCGATATCGCATTAAAATCGACAAATGTGACACCAGGTATGCAGATAGTTGAAAGGCTGTTCGGGATGCTGGAGATCCACTCTGATTCTCAGGCGGATGTCAGACAGGCCGGCAGAGCTATTCTGGAAGCTCTCGACTGTAAAGAAGAGGACAGGTGGAAACCGAAGATCTATTCTCAACAGGTTATCAGAAATATAGATGATTATCAGACCCAATTGATAAACAGGATGAGACACGGCAACCTGATAGTCCCCGGCGAAACAATGTTCGTATTGGAGGTCCAGCCTGCGGCCTATGCAGCTCTGGCAGCTAACGAAGCTGAGAAAGCCGCTTCCATTAATATTCTGGAAGTCAGATCATTCGGCAGTTTCGGAAGGGTATATCTCGGAGGAGACGAGAAGGATATCGATGTCGGATGGAGAGCAGCTGTAAATGCGATCGAAGATGTAACAGGAAGAACAGATCACAAATAAATAAAATATATGATTGATTAAATAGGAGGAAAAAATGGCAGAAGCACTGGGAATGTTAGAAACAAGAAGTTTTCCGGCAGCAGTAGAGGCAGCAGATTCAATGGTAAAAGCTGCAAAAGTGGAACTGGTATCATATGAGAAAACAGGCGGCGGATATGTATGTGTAATAATCCGTGGTGATGTAGCAGCGGTAAAAGCGGCCTGCGATGCCGGCAGAGTTGGAGCTGCAAGGGTTGGTGAAGTTGTTGCTATCCATATCATTGCAAGGCCTCATCAGAATGTTGATGCTGTTATACCATTAGGAAGGACAAAAGAAGCAAAATCTGAAATGAAGGACAAATAACCTTTTGGAGAAAATATGATCCTCGCTAAAGTTATCGGTACTATTGTATCAACCCAGAAGGAATCAAGTATGGACGGACTTAAGTTCCTCCTCCTTCAACAGATAGATTCCGAAGGGAAAGTGAAAGGTGGCATTGTAGTTGCCGCCGATGCAGTTGATGCCGGCGTGGGTGAGATCGTCCTGTATGCTAGTGGAAGCTCGGCCAGACAGACAAAAAGGACAGAAAACCGCCCGTGTGATGCAGTGGTCATGGCCATTGTAGACAATTGGGAGGTTGAGGGAAAAACAGTTTATAAAAAAGGCGCAGACGACTGAGCAAAGTCCGGATCAGAACAGAAGGAAGAAAAGTTTTTTAAACTTCCCGTTTCAGGGCATTCATCTTTCAGGAGATCAAAATGGCACCATTGAAAAAAGAAGAGATCGACAGTATCGCAGAGAGAGTGGTCTCTCTTCTTAATAAAGAGAATAATCAGATTAATATAGTTTCAACTATTGGTAACGGAATATTCACTTCCGTAGATTCGGCAGTAAATGCAGCAGCTATAGCCCAGAAAAAATTCGTAGATCTTCCCCTGGAAAAAAGAGTGGAGATCATTTCAAATATCAGAAAAGAGATGTTGAACTATTCTGAGGAACTTGCAAAGATGGCCTGGGACGAAACGGGAATGGGAAGATTAGAGGATAAAATCCAGAAGAACCATCTTGTTATCAATAAAACTCCAGGTATCGAAATCTTGAAACCGGATGCATCCTCGGGAGATCACGGCCTCACATTAATGGAGCTTGCTCCACATGGAGTTATCGGTTCCATTACTCCATCGACCAATCCGACATCAACTATAATCTGTAATACAATAGGGATGTTAGCCGCAGGAAATTCAGTTGTTTTCAACGCTCATCCGAATGCAAAGAAAGTAAGCATATATAACATTCAGCTATTGAACAAAGCTATTACAGAGGCCGGAGGACCCGAGAATGTTGTAACAACCGTCGAATCTCCAACAATCCAGACAGCTTCCGAGCTAATGAAACATCCAGGCATAAACCTCCTCGTAGTTACCGGGGGAGAAGCTGTTGTTAAAGCTGCAATGGAGAGCGGGAAACGGGCAATTTGTGCCGGCCCCGGGAACCCTCCTGTAGTTGTGGATGAGACAGCAGACATTGAAAACGCCGCAAAATGTATAGTGAAAGGAGCTTCTCTCGACAATAATATCATCTGTGTCCTTGAGAAAGAGATATTTGCAGTAGAATCGATTGCAGATCAACTTCTTGATGCTTTTTCAAGAAATAATGCAATTGTATTGTCAGAAGAGCAGATCACCAAACTTGATAAAGTTCTCTTCACAGAACAAAAAGGGCCGGGAAAACCCGGAGTAATAAATAAGAATTATATCGGGAAAAATATTCAGGTAATACTAAAAGAGATCGGCGTGGATGTCTCTCCTGATATCAGGATAGCTGTTGCACCTGTTATAGAGGACCACCCTCTCGTATGGACGGAACAACTTCTGCCGGTCATCCCTCTGGTCAGGGTATCGGATGTTGATTATGGAATAGATGTGGCAATTAAAGCCGAACATGGATTCAGGCATACTGCAGTCATGCATTCAAAAAATATTGACAAACTGAGCCGGATGGCAAAAGAGATAAACTGCAGTATTTTTGTAAAGAACGGCCCCTCAGTTGCCGGGCTTGGTTTCGGTGGAGAAGGATATTGTTCATTCTCAATCGCCAGCCCCACAGGTGAAGGGATAACCAACCCGAGAAGTTTTTCAAGAGAAAGGAGATGTGTCCTAGTTGACCATTTTAGAATAGTATAATGAAAAAATACCCGTCAATAGCCGTTATAGAACTTAAAAGTGTCGCTAAAGGAATATTGACGAGTGATACAATGATTAAGCACTCACCATTATCAATGATCAGATCGGGATCTATACATAGTGGAAAATATCTTATACTTATCGGAGGATCTGTAGCCTCTGTCGATGAGGCATACAAAAAAGGACTCCTGACGGGAGGAGATTCAATAACCGACTCATTACACCTCCCCGATGTCCATGAAATAGTTTTCGATGCACTTTTCGGAAAAAGGAAAAAATGTAAAGGCGAATGTATCGCTACTATAGAGACCCGGTCCGTCCCTTCAGTTATCAGGGCGGCTGACTCTGGGATCAAGGGAGCGGATGTAGATATAATTGAGATCAGGATGGCGGATGATCTCGGAGGAAAAGGAGTTGTTATTTTTACCGGGAAACTGGAAGAGGTCGAAACAGCAGTAAGTATCAGCAAAGTTGCCCTTGCGGAGAATGGTTCTATTGTGGATATAACCATAATCCCGAGGCCGGTCGGAGAAACATCTGATCAGATAAACACCTCCACAAGTTTTAAAGATTCCGTTACCTTATCTGTCAGGGATGGAGAACAATAATGTTATTGGGAAAAGTCATCGGTACCGTTACTCCTGCTGTGATCTATGAGGGACTTGAAGGGGTACCAATGCTCCTGATTCAGCCTCTTGACAGGGACAGGAAACCGAAGGGGGGACAGATCGTTGCGGCAGATCCTACCTATATGGCCGGAAAAGGTGAGTTGGTTTATTACGAAGGTGGACGTGAAGCTGCACTTGCTCTTGAAACATGGTTCGTCCCGGTCGATCATACGATCATAGGGATAGTTGATGGTGTGGAAATACTTAAAGGTGAAAAAGAATGATCCTCGGAAAAGTTGCCGGTTCCATATATTCAACCATTAATCACGAGTTCTATGACGGGAAAAAACTACTATTAGTAGACAAGCTGGACAGCAATAAGAATCCTACCGGAGATTATCTTATAGCGGTCGACAGTGTAGGGGCCGGAGCCGGTGAAGTAGTCCTGGTTATAGATGAGGGGAATTCTGCACGGCAGATCGTAGATGACAAAGATGCTCCTCTAAGATCGATCATAGTTGGAATTGTTGACCAGGTAAACTTAATATAATATTCCGGATCCGGATCTTATCCTGAAACTTCCTTCCAATCCCACATACCATTCTTATCAGCAAAATAATATACCAGTTCAGGCTTGTCGGGAGCAGCAGACGTGATCTTGATGGAATTCAACAACCGCTTCTCAACTTCCGTCCTATCCTCTTTTCCCGAAGAGCGAACGGTTATAATTGTATCCCCTGACTTAATCTTGTCACCGGATCTTTTATGAAAAATAAATCCGGCTGTATGATCGATCAGATCATCTTTCTTTCTCCTGCCGGCTCCGATATCAATTGCACTCATTCCGATCTCAAATGCATTAATAAAACTTATATATCCACTGCTTTCTGCTTTTAACTCCCATTCAGCACTGCTATCACCGAATAATGTGTAATCATCACAAACATTCGGATCACCACCCTGAGCCTCAATAAATTCTCTGAAAACCTCCAGAGCCTTGCCTGAACGGATAGTCTCCTTAAGCTTTTCAATCGCAGTTCCGAAATCATCTTCAGCTCCGGCAGCAATAAGCATACATGCCCCAAGGGCGAATGTGACATTCATCAGATCATCAGGACCGTTCCCTTTCAGACACTCTATCGATTCAATGATCTCCAGGGAATTCCCCACTGCAGTACCGAGCGGTTCATCCATATTAGTTATAAGTCCCAGTGTTTTCCTGCCGCTCTTTTCACCGATATTAACCATTGATTTACATAATTCAATCCCGTCTTTTATATCAGGGAGAAATGCCCCACTCCCAGTCTTCACATCAAGAACAATGGCATCCGTACCGAGTGCAAGTTTTTTCGACATTATACTGCTGGTTATGAGAGGAATACTGTTGACCGTGGCAGTTGTGTCCCGGAGAGCATATAATTTTTTATCTGCCGGAACAATATTGTCTGTCTGCCCTGAGATCACCATCCCGCATTTTTCAAGGGTCTTCCGGAACTGATCCACTTTAAGAAAAACATTAAAGCCGGGGATCGATTCGAGTTTGTCCAGTGTCCCGCCTGTATGGCCGAGAGCCCTTCCTGAAAGCATAGGGACCCTTACTCCACAGGCAGCAACGATCGGTGAGACTATAAAACTGACCTTGTCCCCTACTCCGCCCGTGCTGTGTTTATCAACCTTAACCCCGTCAATTCCTTCGAGAGAAATACTATCTCCTGATTTAAGCATAATACTGGTAAAGTCCTCTGTCTCTCTCTGATCAAGTCCGTTCAGAAATATGGCCATTAGAAGAGCCGATATTTGATAATCGGGAATACTACCATCTACATACCCGTCTATTACCGCCTGAAGTTCCTCTTTCTGAAGAGTGTTCCCGTCCCTCTTCTTCATTATTATTTCATACATATTAAAATTCTTCATATCTTTTCCTGTTCTTTCCTTATCTGTCCTCATTCAGAGAAAATCCGAAAGGGAGAATCTCCCCTACGGTTGATTCTTTAAATTCACCCTTTTTATTACACATTATCACAGGGGTATCTTTCGTCGAAAATTCAGCAATGACCTGTCTGCAGGCCCCACATGGAGGAAGGAATTTTTCGGTATCACCTATTACAAGGATAGATGCGATCTCCTGTTCACCTTCGCTTACCATTTTAAATATCGCATTCCTCTCCGCACAGATGGTAACTCCGTATGAAGAATTTTCAACATTGCATCCTGTAAATATTTTCCCGTTTTTTGTCCTGAGAGCAGAGCCAACATGAAAATCCGAATATGGAGCATATGCCTTCTCTTTCACCTTCATCGCTGCATCATACAGTTCTTTTATATCCTTTTCCATAACGGAATCATTGTATTGAACCTGACTGCTAAAGTCAAAAAACCATACTACAAAAGGGGACAGGCTCCTTTCATTAAAGGTGTCTGTCCCCTTTTATGACTGGTGATTTTATCCCCTTTTGGATTATTTCATTGCGTGGTCGTATAGGTATTTGTTGATGATGTCAGGATCGGGGTTCAGGTCGGGGAAGATGTCGTTCCACATTTCGTTATCCTCCATGCATAGATAGAGAGGGGTGTCAGGTGAAATTGATTTGTAAATCTCATCTCTGACAAACAGGAAAAGTTCTTTCCTGAGCGGTTTAAAATATCTGTACTTACCATCATATCCCTTGATCAATTCACCGGAAAAAAGTTTTGAATCCTTATATTTAAAAATGTGTTCTTTCAGTTCTTCGGGAAATCTGAGAGCTCCCAGGCTCCACCATGCAATATTCTCAGGAGAGACGATCCCGGAAATATTTTTAATAAGCTCCCTATACTCCTCTTTCCAGTTATCAGTTATTATTATGGGATCAAAGTGGATGCCGACCTTATATCCCGCTTCCTGGACTTTTTTCATCGCTTCCAGCCTTTCCGGTAGAGATGCAGTATTATGCTCCTCCATTTTGATTATCCTCTCAGGATTTAATGACCATGATACAACTATATTTTTAAGAGGTTTTTTACTAAGAAGATTTTGTACATTTGCAGATTTAGTTTTGAACTCAAAAACTATCTTGGGAAACCCATGGAGTATTTTGAGTATTATTTCAGAATAATTGTTCTCATTTTCATAAGCCAGCGAATCTGACAGTTCACCGGTGCTGATCCTTATGTTCTTCAAATTCTTTCCTGCTTTTTTAAGTTCTTCCCTGGCCTGGTTTATATTTGTATAGAAAACAGGGTCCTTGCTTTCAAGATAGGATTGCAGGATACAATATGTGCATGAGAACGGACACCCTTTGTGCAGGTTCATATTGTAGTAGCCGCATGAAACTGCTTCAGGTGAACATGGGCAATTCTTTACGAACTCACCTTTGAACTCTTCATATTTTATATTCATGTTCCCTTTGTCCATCAGCGTTTCAGAATATTGAAAATACACCTAAAAGTCAAGATTCAATTTTTCAATATGTTTTTTTTCAAGTATTTCAGTGTGATATAATTAAAAAATGATTTTCCTTGATGCTCTTTATATACTTATTCTGCTAATATACATCCCTCTCAATCCAAAGTTCTTTTTTAAACCGGAATATAGAAGAATAATAAAAGGAAGATTCTCCCCGGATATCGAACCGGATGAAAAGGGGACAATATGGATCCATGCAGTATCCGTCGGAGAGGTGAAAAGTCTTGAAAGTTTTATTTCTCTTCTTCGTATCAAAACAGATAAAAGGATCATCCTCTCTGTTACAACACCTTCCGGGTTTAAAATTGCAAAAGAAACATTCAAAGAGATCGATATCATCAACGGCCCTTTCGATCTATCCTTTGTAGTAAGAAGATTCATAAAAAAAATTGATCCCTCCATAATCATTCTAAATGAACTGGAGATCTGGCCTAACTGGATATCAATAACAGACAGGATGAACATACCGATGGTGGTCATCAATGGAAGGATCTCGGAGCAGGCTTTTCGCAGATATAAAAGATTTTCGTTCTTTATCAGAAAATTTTTCCGTAAAATTGACCTTTTTCTCCTTCAGGAGGAAAATTACAGAGACAAATTTATCGATCTGGGGGCTGAAAAAAACTCCATAAAAATAAGCGGAAACATAAAAGCTGATGAAGCTGTTGCTGTATCAGGGAAAATTGATAGTCCGGATAAGATATTTGAACTTCTTGGTATAAAAAAGCCGATAAAAAGAATAATCCTCTTCGCAAGTACTCATGCATCCGATGAAGAAATCTTTATTCCGGTATTAAAAGAACTATTTGAAAAATATTTCATAATGATTGCACCCAGGCATACGAACCGGACCGATAACCTGGCTTCATCTCTGGAAATGAGCAATATCTCATTTAATGTCTGGAGTAGAGATAAGCAGGCAAATAGTGATATTATTATTTTTGATAAGATGGGCCATCTTACTAAACTGATAAAAGTAGCAAATGTCATTGTTATGGGAGGAAGTTACGACCCGGCAATTGGAGGACACAATCTTTACGAACCTGCAATTTTCGGAAAAAAAATAATTGGAGGCCCATGTTTCAATAATTTCCCGGCGATAGGAAAAGAACTTACAGGGAATGGCGTATATACGATAGCAGATACCGGAGAATCACTCCTGAACATATTGATGAATTTAAAGAATCAGGACATCAAAGTAATAAATGAAAAAGCTAAAAGATCTGTGATGAAAAGATCTGGTGCAATTGAGTTTTCTATAAGGGAGGTGCTGAAATTTCTAAAATAACAACTCCATTTTTAAATTTTATTTCCATACTATACAAATCCGGATCATTTATAGTTCTGAAGCTAAAAGGCCTCGGGAAACAGGAATATAAAGAGATTAAAATAATTTCAGTCGACAATCTATCCTTTGGCGGGACAGGGAAGACTCCGATGGTATTGGAAATTGCCGAAATTTTAAAAGAATCCAGAAAGAAGTTTTCGATCGTTACCAGAGGATATGGGTCGTTAAGCGAAAAAAAAGGAACTATTGTAAAAGATCACCATACATGGAAAGAGATCGGCGATGAAGTAAAAATGATATCTGAAGAACTCCCCGGTGTTGATATATTTACCGGAAGGAACAGGAAAAAATCAATTATCAACAGTATCAGGAGGGGAAATAAAATTGTAATTCTGGATGACGGTTTTCAGTCGACCAACATCAAAAAAGACCTTAAAATTATGATGATAAATCCTGAACATGACTATTTTTATCTGAGAAATTTTAAGTTCATGGCAAGTGAGGAAGATATCATCCTTTACTATAAAGGGGGGAAATCAGGATACCATATCCGCAAAACAGGGGATCATGGATATTATTCTTTTGAATTCACCTCTTTTCAAACCCAGGAAGGCCTGCCTGCCGATCCGGGGGGACTTCCTGTTTATGGGTTCTCAGCGCTGGGAGATAATGACCGGTTCAGATCGGATCTTGACGAACTGAATCTGAAAGGATTTAAAAGCTTCAATGACCATCATGAATATACTCCGGATGATCTTAAACTGCTAATCAGGGAAATGAAGAATGTAAAAGCAGAATTCCTTATTTGTACTTACAAAGATTTCATCAAAATTTCAGATTTGATCAAAGACGGCTTCCCATTAATTTATGTGAAGAACAGGATAAAATGCAGCTTTGATCTTAAGGGCTATGTACTTTCAATAACAAAATGAAACACAATATAAGGTATAGAGTAGAATATTTCAGCCTCAAAATGTTTATATTTTTTATTAAAATATCACCTTTATTTCTAAAAAAAATCTTTAGTTTAATTGCACTCGGAGTGTTCTCCATTGCAGGCAAAAGATATAATAAGCTTGTCGACTCAAATCTCAGGATCGCTTTCCCTGAAATTCCGGATCAGGAAAGACATTTACTTAAAAAAAGAATTTTCAAACATTTTTTATCGGTCTTCATTGATATTATTTATCTTTTCGGTGGGAAAGATCCTGATAAAGTTGTAGGGGAGCTGAAGGTAGAGGGGTTTGAAAACATTCAAAATGTTCTAAAAAAAGGAAAGGGTGCAATCCTTTTCTCCGCCCATTTTGGAAATTGGGAACTGATCCCTTTCATTCTTCACAGAGAATTGGGATTTCGGATCTCCAGCATTGCAAGAAAGATGGATAACCCCCTGACAGAAGAAATTGTAAAAAAATTCAGAGCCTTCATGGGATCAGACATGATATACAAGGAGGGCTCCCTCAGAAAGATAATAAGGGTTACGGAGGAGAACGGTTTGATCTATCTCCTTGTCGATCAAAATACAATTACCAGAGAAGGGGTCCCTGTCAATTTTTTCGGGAAAGAGGTCATTGCTGTTACCACGGTTTCTCAACTTTATCTGAAAAAAGGTATTCCGGTCATTCCCCTTTTCGTGACCTATCAAAAAGATTCAGTTCTCCTCAAGATCGGGAAAGAACTGGACTTCAAAAAAGGGCCCGATCATGAAAAGAACATTAAAGAGTTAACACAGAAGTGCATGAGTTTAATTGAAAATATGATCAGGGAATATCCTGACCACTGGTTCTGGTTCCATGCCCGATGGAGGAAGAGAGAGGGCCAGAAAAAAGAGGAAATAAATGAGAACAAATGATAGAGGCAATAATGAGTTAAGAGAAATACAGATAGAAGAGGACTATATAACAAACCAGCCTGCATCACTCCTATACAAACAGGGGAACACAAGGATAATCTGTACTGCAATGTTTAATGAAAAAGTCCCTTTCTTCGCTAAAAGTGAAAAAAAGGGGTGGATTAGTGCAGAATATGCAATGCTCCCCGGCTCTACAGGCAAACAAAGATTCCTGAGGGAAAGAGGCGGACGTATGGATAAACGGAATATTGAAATCCAGAGATTTGTCGGACGTTCCCTTAGAAATATGTTTGACCTTAAGAAGATCAAAGATTTCAGTATCTTCCTTGATATGGATGTTATCCAGGCTGATGGCGGAACCAGGTGTGCATCAATTAATAGTGGAGTAATAGCACTTAAGAAACTGCTTAAACATCTTGTATTTGAGAACAAGCTGTTTGAAGTCCCTGAATTCAAGCCTGTAGCTGCTGTCTCAATTGGAATTAAAGACGGGGAAATTCTTGCTGATATAGATTTTGAGGAAGATTCCAATATTGATGCCGATATTAATATTGTCTCCAATGAGGATGGAGATATCATTGAGGTTACAGGTTTTGCTGAAGAGAGTTCAATTCCAAAAGATCTTTTCTTTAAAGCAATAGACCTCGGAATTGAAAAGAACAATGAAATAATAAATATCCTTAATAAATACTTATAATTCTTCACTTCCGGCTTTCGCCATCATCTACATTGCTCCGCTACGGATGTTATCATCCGCTTAACGCTGCCTGTCCCCGGGGTGATCGATATTACCGAGTCACCCCTGAGGTGGCCCGCGAATGCAGATAGATGGCTACGCCTGAAACTCCCTACAGGTAAAAACTGTTATATTAATACCCAAGATAAGTGGCGCTTCCGTGCTTTGCTTTTGCGGGGCCAAATCCGAAGTCTCGCCAATATCGAACTGAGGATTTTAGCCCAGCGAAAAATGATAAACATTTTTGCGATAGTCAAAAGTAATCACGGATAAAGCTACTCATACTGAAATGAATGATATTTGTTTATTGATATTGAAAGCAATTGAAACAGGCAAAAATTCTGTGTATAATTATCCATATTATTTTCAGAATGGAGAGGTGCCGGAGCGGTTGAACGGGACGGTCTCGAAAATCGTTGAGCCCTCACGGGTTCCCAGGGTTCGAATCCCTGCCTCTCCGATTTCTTCTAAGTTAGGGATTTGAACCCGTGCCTAGGGTTCGAAAGGCGAGCCTTCAAGCGAGCCTTCATGGCTGAACAAAGTGAAGACACCGAAGGCGCCCGAGTGATGAACGAGGGTGTAATCCCTGCCTCTCCGATCTTTACCTTTTATTTTTGAAAAAGGTCTTCAATAATTCTGAGGATTCGGATGCCAGCAATCCGGATTCTATTTCAATATTATGATTAAAGATCTGCTGGATCTTCTCAAATGCTCCGGTTGAAAAAACACCGCCTTTCGGATCATCCGCTCCATAATATATCTTTTTTATCCTGGCATGCACAGCAGCTGAATAACACATGATACATGGCTCCAGAGTTACATAAAGAACTGAACCAGTCAGGCGATAATTCTCGAAGTGTTCTCCTGCTTCACGAATAGCTATTATTTCTGCATGAGCGGTTGGGTCTGATGTAGAAACCGGACAATTATATCCTTTCCCGATAATTTTTCCATCAAATTCGACAATAGCCCCAACCGGGACCTCCCCGCTCTTCTCACCCTCACAGGCAAAGTCCAGGGCAATATTCATATAATAAAGTGGTAGTTTGTCCACAGGGATAATAATAATAAATCGGGTTCAGCCTTGCAATAGAAAAAACTATTTTTCTATTCGGTGTTGCCGATATCAGAAAAACTGATGTTGTACACTTGGAATGTCCTTGCAAGGATCTTATTGATCTTAGCAACGGTCATCTTGTAATCTACAACGGATTTCAAGTTGTTAGTCTGTGCATTCGCATAATCTCTCTGATAATTAAGGACCTGGTAATTTGTGGAGAGTCCAACCGAAAGTTTCTTTTCTTCAGCCTTCAGTTTCTGCTCCTCCAGCTTCAAAGCTATCTTATTTGACTCAACCAGTTTCAGGTTCGTTTCAAGTTCTTTTACCACTTCCATCACTTCGGAATAAATATCATTCTCAACTTTTTTGAAACTGAGGAAAGAAGATTTAAGGTTAAGCTTTGACTTCATAAGTTCAGCTTTCTCTTTTTTAAGGCTCAGGGGGACCTTCAAGTTCAATCCAATAGAGAAATTCTTGTATATATTTGATATGGAATCATTGATTGTATTCCATATATCTTTTTTTACTACTCCGATCACTTCTCTTGCTTCAAAAATTGATCCGGGGCCGTAGATAAGCTGATCACCACCCTGGCCGGTCGTATAATAGGATGCTGTTAACTGGAGATCAGGCAGCAGCTGATTTCTTGCATATTTTACTCTTAGCTTATTATTCTCCATATCAAGTTTTGCCCTCTTGATGTCAGGGCGGTTATTCAGGGCTTCCAGGAGAAATCCATTAAAATCAACAGGAATTTTGATCGTATCAGGATCATCAACCGGGTTTATTGTAGATTTGTCGGAAGTTAAGTTCAATATTTTTTTAAGATTATTTTCGGCTATTTGAACATTTTGTTCAGCCTGGATTATCTGGCTCTCATAAGAAGCAACCTCGGCTTTGGCTTCAAGGATATCAATCGGAGCGGCAATCCCCACCTTAACTCTCAACTCGTTCTGTTTCAGAAGTTTTTTTGCTTTTTCGAGTGACTTATTCGTAGCATCCATACTGCGGATCGTGTAGACAAGATTCCAATAATAATCCTCTACATTATAAATTAGATCGATCATCGTACTTTTCAATTGATGCTTTGAGCGGATATGATCGTTCATCGAGATCAGAATGTCTTTCCTTGTAGCAAAAGTACCAAATCCTTTCAGGAGCGGCTGACTGATCGAAAATTTAAGTTCAGAATTAAGAACAGGGTTTATTGTAGAAAATATACTATTGGATTTACTTCTGGAATTTTTCAGCTCAATAGCAAAAGTACCACCTAAGGCAAATCTCTGTTCAAGTTTCAGATCAAGATTGTAATTTTCATTCTTACTGATATCAGCACCACTAAGAACTCCGCTTGAAGGCCGGTTTGTTTCCGAAGTAACCATATTCATTGAAAAGTTCGGAATAAAGATCGTATCACTGATAATCTTTGAAAGCCTGGCATTCTCAGCATTTGTCATTTCAATTTGAATATCAATATTGTTTTTAATTGTGTGGAATATTGCTTCCTTCAATGTAAGATCTTTGACTTCATCTTCAGAAAATAAAGAAATATTACAAACCATAAATACAGAGATAAGAATTACAAAAATTTTTCTCATAGAACTCCTCCAACAATAGATTTGATACGGATTTCAAAATAAAAAGTTCCGCTTATCCGAATTTGAGCCCGATTTGACTCAACCTTCAGAACAATATATATTTTCCCCATGAAGATACTAAAGAAGCTAATCCTTGGAATATTTTTGTTGATCATTTTAATTGCAATTGCACTTTTCATTTATCTTAATGGAACAAAACCTGTTATATCGGGAAAATTTGTAATCCCATCAGGAGAAACCACAGGCAAGATCGTTATTGAGAGGGACAAATGGGGTGTTCCCCTTATAGAAGCTGAGAACAAACAGGATATGTTCTGGGCAATGGGATTCGTCCATGCTTCAGACAGGCTTTTCCAGATGGACCTTATCAGGAGGTTGGCAACAGGAAGACTTTCCGAAGTTTTTGGAAGAAGGGTTCTGGAATCGGACAAGGAACAGAAAGACCTGATGATCGATGAGGGAATCAAGAGATCTATGAGAACAATGAGCCCGAAGCTGAAAAGAGTTCTGGAGAGCTATTGCAGAGGTGTCAACTATTATATGGGGAAATTTTCCCTTCCACCTGAATTCAAATTGCTGGGATATTCACCGGAGCCATGGGAAATAAAGGATATTTTTGCCGTCATTAAAAGGATGGAGATCATACTCGCCGGTTCGGGATCCGAACTTTATAACATGAAAGTATATTCTGCATTGGGTAAAGAGAGGGCAGAAGAACTTCTCTCCGGGTCACATGGTTCCACTATTATCAATCCCGAAGAGTATAAAAATTTCACGAACAATTCAGCGCTTGCTGCTGCCTACAAAAGAGAACTTGAGAATCTCGAAAAATTTATAGGGAGCAACAATTGGGTAATATCCGGGAGCAGGACAAAAAGTGGAAAACCCATCCTCTGTAACGACCCGCACCTTTCCAATGTTTTCCCATCATATTTTTATCAATTAAAACTAAAATCTGGAGATATTGAATTGTCAGGAAATTCAATCGCAGGATCTCCTTTCGTTATAATAGGACAGAATTCAAAGATCAGTTGGGGATTTACGAACGTAGGGACAGACGTAATAGATTATTTTATTCTTAAAACCGACCCCGGAGATGAATATAACTATTATCTGGATGGAGTAAAAACAGAATATGAAGTGATCGAAAAAAAGATAAAAATAAAAGGCGAGAAGGATTTTATATATAAAGTTAAAGTTTCAAAATTCGGGGCGGTTATGAAATCAGGGGAAACATATATGGCAAGGCATTCCCTCAATGAATATCCTTCAACTGCCATTGAAGCAATTTTCGAAATGAATTTCTCTCAAAATATTGAGGAATTTATAAGATCTTTAAGAAAATGGTCATTTCCTGCCCAGAATGCCGTTTTTGCCGATACGGAAGGAAATATCGGTTATTATCCAACCGGGCTTATCCCGGTCAGAGCAAAGGGGTACGGTGCCCTCCCCCTCTCTGGTGATACCATCAATAACTTATGGAAGGGCTTCTATGATGAAGAGAAGAAACCTTATATTATTAATCCTGAGAAAGGGTTTATGGCGACAGCCAACAACAGGGTAATACCTGAGGGAGAGATCCCTCTGTTTGCCAAAAACTGGTACCCGTCATTCAGAGCAGACAGAATATCAGAGATGCTCAATACAGGCGGGAAACTTTCCGTAGAAGATAATATGGCCTTTCAAACTGACACTTTTTTGAAAAGCGGAGAATTCATTTTAAATATTATTCGGGATCACAAGCCCCTATCTCCCGGAGCTGTATTTGTCCTTGATGAACTTAAAAAGTGGGACCTTAGAGCAGACTCGGGAATCGGCCCATTGCTCTTTTACAGATTTGAGAGGATCCTTTCAGATGAAATGTTCCGTGATGAATTTAAAGATGAAGAATCACATTCTCTCATTTCAAGATCATGGATATACAGGCTGCTCAATTATCCGGATGGGGAATTTGACACATCCGTTCTAAACAATTGGGCTGATGATAAAAATACAGATCAGAAAGAAGAATTCAAAGATATGGTCGAGAGAAGCCTCACTCTCACTTATGAAGATTATCTGATGAAAAAAGAGAAAGGCGATCAGAACTGGACAAATATTCATACACTTGCTTACAAACACCCGCTCGGTTCGGTGTTCCCGTTAAAATATTTTATCAACCGGGGTCCTTATGGTATAAAAGGCGGGAAAGATTGTGTGATGGTAGCAACATTCAGGAATAGAAAAGATTTTAATACTGTACATTTATCTACTTTCAGGATGATAATTGACATGAGCGATTACTCAAATTCCAGGATGATCAATTCTTCAGGACAGAGTGGTCATTTCATGAGCAAATTTTATGATGATCAGATCAATTCTTATGTTTCGGGAAAATATAGATTATTTGAAAATCCCCCTTTGAAAAAGTATAAAATTGAGATACTTCCTGAGTAATATCAGATATTATTAAAATTTTTCTCTATAATAAATGTTACAGGTCCATCATTTACTGAAGAAATGTCCATCATGGCTCCGAAAATACCTCTCTCAACTTTTATCTTACTGGAAAGTTTTTCACAAAAATGATCGTAAAGTTTTTCGGCTTTTTCCGGTTCTAATGCATTTGAAAAATCAGGCCTGCGACCCTTTTTTATAAATGAAGCAAGAGTGAATTGAGAAATCGATAAAATTGCGCCGCCGGGAATATCAAGAACAGCCCTGTCCATTTTCCCATCCTCATCCGGGAATATTCGTAGATTTAAAACCTTCTCGGCTACAAATTCAATTTCTCTTTCAGAATCACCCTTTTCAATTCCTGCATAGATGAGCAACCCCGTACCGATCTTCCCTACTATTTTTGAGTTTACTTTGACATCAGCTGAACTTACTCTCTGGACAACTATTCTCAATTTTTTGTTCCCTTGTTTATTTAACGCTCTTTTTAAGTTTCATCGGGCTGAGATATACAGGTTTTTTCAAAATTGATGAATCCATATCGATGAGATCATTTTGTTCTCCCTTCACAATGTTCCCTGTATCCGTATTATTTCTGTAATGATTTTCTGTAATGATATTGAAGATGTAATATAACCCTGATCTTTTTGCATTAATACTCTTGATAAGAAGGTATTGCCCTGTATTGGGAAACAGCCTTATGAACTCAGCGCCATATCTGAATCCGGCAGAAAATTTTAATTCTGTCCTTTTTATTTTAATCCCCAGGAATCCTTCGAAAGAAGAACTCAATCCTCCATCCTCTCCTGAATCAGTCACTTCCGAGATTTTGAGTCCTATGACACCAGCCTTTTCTCCTGTTTTTCTCATTGTAGATTTAAAAGAACCTTCTGAAATATCCTGAACCTTCAACTTCCGTACGAATTCCTGTTCTACTTCCCTGAACAATTGTAACTCTTTATTATCACTCTGGACGAATACAGCTTTTTCAATATGTGCAATAGATATTCTTAAAGAATATTCTTTTATATCCCTCTTTAATACATTAATTTTTTTTATAGAAGGGAATAGATATATCCATAGATATATTAAAAGAAGAGAGAAAAGGAAAAGAATAAAAGAGATCTTTCTGAGGAAATTTCTTTTTTTCATTCTGCTGAGACCTCACCCTTCAGAACAAATGAATTTCTGTTCTTACCGGTAATTAACTTTGACAGAATAAATGCTCCTGTCGAACTCTCCAGTTTATCAGACATATTTTCAAGATCTCTGATCCTGTTAAAAAAACCTGTGATCTCGAAATCGAAGGCGCCAGTCCTACTTTTTATACTGATCTCTGTGAATCTTACCTTACGGTTATCTAACCTGATCAGGGCATTAATGAAATCTGAAATGGATGAGTTGACGGCACCTGGCCGGTTTATAATAAAAACCTTCTTGAAGTAATCTGCTCTTGTTTTCTTTAACTCCACTATTCTGACCTGATTCTCTTCTATAGTATTGAGTTCTGATCTTAAATCATGAAGCTCTTTACCATATTTCCCTTTATTCTTCTCATAGAAAATAAATCCTGCACTGAAAATCAGAATTATCAATACGAGTGAAATAACTCTTGCTTTCATTTTCGTCCCTACATCCTCTCCGGCACCGGAATACCCATGATTCCAAAAAGGAGGGAGAGATTCTCCCTGAAAAGTATAAGAAGTGCGATCCTCAACTCCTTAAGTTCTTTGTTCTTCTCCGAAATAACAGGATATTGGTGATAATACTGGTTTAATTTCTGACAAAGTTGATAGGAATGGCTTGCGATCGATGATATTTCCCTCTTTTCAACAGCATAATCAAGCTGGATCTCAATTAGTGAGATTTGAAGTAAAATATCAAAATATAGTTCCGCCTCACCCGGGCCAAGTATTGATATATCAGGAGAACTCTGCAGGATCACAGGTTCGCCCATTTTCCTGAAGATACTATTGATCCTTACGATCGTGTACTGCATATAAGGGCCTGTATCCCCTTCGAACGATAAAGCATCATCAAAGTCGAACGATATCACTGAATTTGAGTTGAACTTGATCATATAGTATCGCAATGCTCCTATAGCTATATCTCTTGCAATGGAATCGATAGCATCATTGCTCAGGTCAGGATTCCTCTTCAATATTTCCCCTCTTGATTTTTCGATCAGTTTATCAATAAGTTCTTCCCCGCTGACAGCAATTCCTTTTCTTCCCGAGACCTCTATATATGATTTGTTCTTCTCTTCATCTGATAATTCAAATCCCATGGCTTCAACGCAACCGGGGGTCAATGCAACCATCTCATAAGAAAAATGGATATATTCTTTCTCTTTCTCTTTTTCCCCAAGTGGTTTTATTACCTCTTCTGAGATTATCTTCTGCAGATAGGATTGTCTTACATCTATAACTGTGAATACTCTGTCACCGTTGCCATAATTTAAGTCAAGATCACTTTCATTAAAACCTGACATATGAATAATTTTCCCGTCATTGTATTCAAAGAATTTTGTGAAATAAAAATCTTTTCCGAGAAGGCCAACTTTCCAGAGGGCATAAGCTATATCCTTCGCTATGTATGTAGCGGTTCCATTAGATCTGACAACGATCTTTTCTATATTCTCCCCTTTGTAATTTATTACCCAGCACCCCTTTTTTTCAGGATCTTCCGACAGGTACATTATATTTTTATCTTTCAAAAGTTTTGCAGCCTCATCAAACAACTTAAGTTCTATGATATCGCTCTCTTTCACAAGGCTGTCATACCTGATATTCAACCGTTCCATCAGATTAATGTGGTCCTTAACTACAACTTCAGAAATATATGAACTTACTGAATAATAGGGGTCCTCTTTTTCCTCGATCTTTTTATGAACAAGATTACGTGACTCACTTTTCTTCTCATCTCCGGCGATCTGAGAACTATAATACGGATACCTCTTCCATAGGAACACAGGAAGATTTTCCATATTCAATATCTCATCAATGCTCTTTCCATCATGTTCCAGCAATCCCCAGACCACATCGGCAACCTGGATCCCGGTGTCATCAAGGTAATTCTGAACTTCAACATCAAAACCGAGAAATACAAGAGCTTTAGCAAGAGTATCTCCCAGGCTGGAGTTCCTGATATGGCCGATATGAGCTGATTTGTTAGGATTTATGGAGGTATGCTCTACAATTACCTTTACTCCGGTCTTCTCAGGCCTCTTTTCTCTCTTCTTGAGAATATGGTCCAGAAATTTCTCCCTGTCCAATATGAAGTTGAGGAATCCACCACCCTCTATCTTAATATCGGAGATCATGGGGATCTTGCCTGAGAGTTTTTCGACCAGTTGTTTACCGATAAGGAAAGGTTTCTCCCCGATCTTTTTCGCAATTACGAATGGGATTGTTGTGGATATATCTCCGAATTTCCTTAAGGGGGGGATTGAGAACTGGATCTCCTCCCTGTTTATCTCATATTTGTCTTTTAGTTCTTCATATAAAGCATTTCTCAGTTCTTTTTGTATAGTTATCATCTTCCCTTCTCTATCGGCTGTCTCTGAAAAATTATATCATCTCTTCACTGTTAATTAAAGATATTCAATTGAGAGGGACGTAGCGTAACTTCGTAACTTTATAGTGTAATCCCTCCTTAACTCAAAAAAGGGGACAGGTACTTTTTTACCTGAAAGCATCACTTTTTAAAAATGTCAAAATGTCAAGCACTGTCACCCCAAAGGAATCACCCAAGATGCTGTAATAAATTTGAAATTTTTTTGTTTGTTTAGTATATATAGAATCAATTAAGAGAGGGATGGGGTAATTAGTTTTTGAAGGGGGGCGCTTTGAAAAAAATTATAATATTTTTATTTCTATTTTTAATTGTTTTTTTTGTTGTTGGGGAGAAAATTGCAATTTTTGATGATATTTTTAAACCTTCCATATTCCAGATTAAAGGTGACGATCTCTATGTTGTAGATGGATATACGATAAAAATATTCTCAATGAAAGATTTTAATTTTATAACACAATTCGGGAAAAAGGGTGAAGGCCCTGGTGAGTTTAAATATAAACCTCGCATTATGGTTTTTCAGGACAAAGTGTTTGTATCCTTTATAGATAAAATTATATTTTTTACAAGGAGGTTAAAATTTATAGAAGAAAAAGTATCACCGAGAAATTCTGTTTTGTATAAAGTTAAAGAAAACTACCTTTCGAGAGAATTCAGTTTTGATCGAAAAAAAGGGATTGGTTCAACACAGATGAAACTATTAGATCCTGAATTTAATGAAATAAAAGAAATGACAACTATTGATAATAAGAGACGTTCAAATTCCAGACTGGGAAGTGGAAAAAGGAATTTGGAAGTGATTCAAAAACGTAAGCGTGTAATGACCGATGGTGATTATATTTATTCATTTGACACAAATAAGGAGTTTTGTATCGAAATATATGACCACAAAGGTGAGAAGATCAATACAATTGTTAAAGACGTAGAAAAGATCAAGGTAACTAAGGAATTTAAGGAAAATTATTTGAAAGAGATGAGAGAGGATAATAAAGAAAGCTGGGAATATATGAAAAAAAGATGCAATTTTATTTTTCCGAAATATTTTCCTGATATTAGTTTTATACACGGAGACAACAAAAAATTATATGTTGCAACATACAAAACTGTAAATAGCAGGATAGAACTCCTGGTTCTTGATTTCAAAGGGAAAATATTAAAAACAACATTTATTCCAACAAGGGACTTCTTTATTATTCACAATGATAAATTTTATTATTTCATAGATAATGAGGATGAAGAAGTATGGGAACTTCATGCTGTTGATTTGTAAATAAAAAGGGTTGATCCCCTCAAGCGGGAAAACACGAAATACGAATATTCGAAATCCAAATTATCAAAATTCAAAACAAAAAATTTAATATTGTTCTTGTTTCGGTCATTTGTGTTTTCGTCATTTGAATTTGTTTCGTGTTTCGTGCTTCGAATTTTGTTTTGCTGAAGCTGTGGGTTGAATGCTGATGGCTGGAGGCTGAAATGGGGACAGGTACCTTTACTTTAAGGCGGGGTTTTTATAGAATGCACTTTTAATTATTTATAAGGAGTCTTAAATGACAGAAGGAGTAAAAAAACTATGGCCTGAACTTGATTGGATCAAAAATGAAGAATTGAGGAAG
>JAOZUQ010000005.1:68200-92657 GCA_029938635.1 Candidatus Aminicenantota bacterium | reverse complement strand
GAGAGAAATATATACAAAAGAAATAGCTGTTCATTCAATATTCACTTTATTGCCGGCCAATAAAAGTCCTCCCTCCTGAATCTATTTAAACTGATTAAAAAACAAAGGAGGATTACATGAAAATAGTTTTATATTTGATAATAGTAGCAATAATATTTATTCTCCCACTCACTACATTAGGAAGTGAAGGGGGAAGCAGTGACCCGTTCTCACAAACCAAATTTGTTCCGGCAATATCATTCGTTATGGATGTTTCTTACCTGAGAAGAAATCTTGAGCTAACGGGTTTTGAGATGCCCGGATTTATTCATGCGGGCCATTCGAACGGACATGCACATTCAGGTTCATTATTAAATGGAGAAAACGGCTTCAATTTAAATTATGCCGAACTCAACCTGTTTGCCACTGTTGATCCATATTTTGATCTTTTCACAGCATTCCATCTTGGAGAAGATCATTTTGAAGTAGAAGAGGCTTATGTAACAACAAGGAAACTGCCTCACGGATTCGGCCTGAAGATGGGTAAATTCCTGAGTGCTTTCGGGAGAATCAATGCCCAGCATGCTCATACCTGGAACTTCCAGGAACTCCCTCTTGTTTACCGGGTTTTCTTTGGAGAAGATGGATTGAATGAGAAAGGTTTTCAGTTAAACTGGGTAGCACCGACAGATTTTTATTTATCCCTTGGATTTGAGCTTTTCCAGGGAGAAAATAGTACAAGTTTCGGCCTGGAAGGTACGGAAATAGTGAATGAAGATAATGGAAGTGAAATTGAGGTCGAGGGTGCCAGGGGGCCTGGTTTATTTACGGTCTATGCAAAAACTTCAGTAGATATCGGTGACCTTATAATTCTGGGAGGAGTCTCTTATGCCGGGGGAGAGACCCGCTCGATACATGAAACTGAGGATAGGGAACATGTTTTATCAGGGAGATCAAGAATATCAGGCCTGGATATAACTATAAAATACCTTCTTGATTCTTACAGGTATATTTCTCTTCAGACAGAATATATCGACAGGCAATTTGAAGGTGAATTTTATGAAGCTGGCTCTTTAGAAGGATCTGAATTTTCAAGATCTCAGTCAGGGTTTTATTCTGAACTGGTATACAGATTCTCGAAATTATGGAGAACTGCATTAAGGTATGATCTTCTCAACCGTAACAATGTCCTGATCAACGGAGCAGATTCAGAACTGCCGGAAGATATGAAGAGGTATTCATTCATGATCGATTATACTCCGACAGAGTTCTCAAGGATCCGTCTTCAGTACAATAATAATAGATATTTATATTTAGATGGGGATCTGAAAACTTTCAGTGAATTGAACCTGCAGCTGAATATTTCGATCGGGGCGCATGGAGCCCACCCGTTTTAAAAAGGAGAAAAAAATGAAAAGAAAAATATTAATAATAGTTTTTATAGGATTGCTCAGCCTGACATCAGTTGTTGAAGCCAGGTTAAGGGTTCTGGCTTCCTATAACTATATTGCAGATCTGGTTGAAAAAATTGGCGGGGACAATGTAAAAGTAACTCCGCTGGCAAAAGGGTATAAAGATCCCCATTATGTTACTCCCCGACCTTCATTTATTGCAAAAATGAGGAAGGCGGATCTTCTGATAATAAACGGAGGTCAATTGGAGATAGGTTGGATACCTCCAATTTTAAAAAAAGCTAATAATCCCAGGATAAATCCGGGGAACAAGGGGTTTCTGGATCTCTTTTCATTTATCGATGGAATTGATGTTCCTAAAGAGATCTCCAGAGCACACGGAGATGTACACCCGGATGGGAACCCCCATTTTCACCTGGATCCTGAAAATATTCTGATCATTTCCGGAGTGATCAGGGATAAATTGATCGATCTTGACCTGTCCCATAAAGGGATTTTCACTAAAAGGCATAAAGAATTTGTAGAGAAGTGGAGAAAAAAAATGTCAGAGTGGGAAAAAGCACTTGAAAAATTCTCCGGAAAAAATGTTGTTCAATACCATAAGAATTTTGACTATTTTTTGAAAAGTTTCAATATGAAACAATTGGGGACTCTCGAGCCTGTGCCGGGGATACCGCCTTCCACAAAACATATTCTCGAGATGATAGAGGTCATTAACAATAAAGGGGCTGAGTTTATTATTCATGATGTTTATCATATGAAAAAACCTTCCCGGTTTGTTAACAGGGAAACAGGAGTGAAGCTTGTCGTACTTCCCCATGATGTCGGTTCGGTGGATGAAGCAATAGATATTGTATCTTTATTTGATGAGATAGTAAGGAGATTGCTAAAATGATGGACATATTGGGGACAGCGTTCCTTTTATCAGTAGAACTTCTCGGTATTCATTCATATTTTGGAATTGAGATAATCAGGAGAGGTATAATTTTCACCGATCTTGCTGTCGGACAGATGGCAGCTTTGGGGGCTGCATTGTCATTGATATTCCTTGACGGAAATTATATGTATGTAATCTCACTCTTCTTTGCATTGTTTGGCGGTTTCTTAAATTCGATTGCAGTCAGAAAGGTTAAGCATGTGGAAGCATTCATCGGTTTGATGTATGCATTCGGAGTATCCGGAGTATTTATTCTGTTGTCGAAATCAGCGCATGGGACTGAAGAATTTCAGAAACTTCTTGCAGCAGATATCCTTTTCACACCTATGAGTGAGATAATAAAAACTGCAGTCCTGTATTCCGGCCTCGGAATATTCATCTATATTCTCAACAACAGAGTGCAAGGAATATTAAAAGATATTTTGTTCTTTACTACTTTTGCGATAACCATTACCAGTTCAGTAAGGCTTGCCGGAGTATTTGTGGTTTTTGCGCTACTGATTGCACCGGCGTTCGTAGCTTTAAGATCAGGAACGAAGGGAGTTGTCATCCGGTCATGGATAATCGGAATTGTGATAAATATAATTGCATTGGGGGTCTCTTACCGGCACGATTTCCCGACCGGATATACAATAGTATTCTTCCATGCCCTTGCTGCAATGTTATCAACACTCTTCATAAAGGACAGGAACGGAACACAAAGGAAGATAGAACCTGGCAATGGGCAATAGGTTAGTGGTGATGGGTAAGAGGTAAAACAAAGAGTTCTTGAAATTACCTCTGACCTCTTGCCAATAGCACCTGACCAATTTCTATATTTTCCGTTATGAATGTAATATAATAATTTCATGAGGATGAAAAAAACTGTATTATTATTGATTTTTATTAGTTTATTGATTTTACCATCGTGTAAAAAAGTTGAAGACAATTATAATATTGTCGGGACATGGGAATTGGTGTTTCAATCAGATGGCGAGACTTATACGGAACAATATACATTTGCGGGTTCAGAAACTATCGGGACAACAACTGATGGTTATTCTACCGGAACATATACAGTATTGGATAATACTGTAACATTTTCAATCATTGGCTGGAGTACTAATCTGGAGGTCACCATAACGATCACTTTCCTGGGCAAGTTTGATTCAAAAAATTCAATGAGCGGTTCATTCATAACAAATTATGCTGACTTGTTCCCTGATGAACAAGGGACATGGACTGCAACCAGATAGGAAACTAAATAAAATTCAGATTAAGTGGCTTTATCCGTGATTACTTTTGACTACCGCAAAAATGTTTATCATTTTTCGCTGGGCGAAAATCCTCAGTTCGATATTGGCGAGACTTCGGATTTGGCCCCACAAAAGCAATACACGAAAGCGCCACCTGTCTTGTATATCAAAAAAATGATATTTTGTACATTGGGTTAATTAAGTTTTATAAAAAATGTAATTGTAATATAATCGTTTTATGAGCGATCCTAAAGGCTTGTCAATGATAGTTCCCTGCTTTAATGAGGCGGAAAGTATTAATAAAACAATTGAAGAGCTTGATATCTCATTAAAAAGATCCGGAATGAAATATGAGATCATTGTTGTTGATGACGGATCTACCGATGGTAGTTCCGGGAAGATAGAGGAACTTAAGATAAAAGATCTGATCCTTGTTAAAAATAAGATCAATCTGGGTTACGGGGCATCCATTAAGGCAGGAATAAGGCAGAGTTGCTTTGAATGGATAGGGATCTGTGATGCGGACGGAACATATCCTGTTGAGAGGATGAAGGATATGATCCCCTTTTTTAAAGATCATGATATGGTTATCGGTATCAGGACTGGTGATGTGAAAGCAGTACCTTTTTTGAGGAGGCCTGCGAAATGGTTCCTCAACAAATTTTCTTCCTACCTTGCTATGAGAAAGATCAGGGATGTTAATTCGGGATTCAGATTTTTTAAAAAAGAAGTAATCCTGAAATTCTGGAATATTTTTCCTGACGGTTTCTCCTTTACGACTACCTCGACCATGCTTTTTACAATGGAGAATCTTAAGGTGAAAAATGTCTCCATAAACTATTTTAAAAGAAAGGGGAAATCGAAGATCCGGCCCATAAAGGATACATACAATTTCTTCCTCCTTATAATGAGGATAACCATGTTGTTTAATCCTCTGAGGATATTCATGCCTGTTTTTTTCTTTACTCTGCTATTATCATTCGGTTCTCTGGGAAGAGATATCTATATCAGGAACCTTACTGATACTACAGTCCTTCTCTTCGTTTTCTCACTGATCATATTTTTGATCGGACTCCTTGCAGATCTCGTCAACAGGAGACAGAGTTAGAACAGGCCAATGAAAGAGGGCCGGATGATCTCAAAATTTACCGGATCGGGATTTGTAAGGTTTTCCGTTTCAGGAGCCGGTGTTCTCCTTTTCACCCTTCTTCTAACTTATCTGCTTACCGAGGTTTTTTTTCTTTATTACTTATATAGTTATATAGTTGTCCTGCTGACAGCAACTATCCTTAATTATATTCTTGCAACAAAGATCATTTTCAGGACTAAAGAGAAGCACAGGATGCGATTCTTCTATTATATTCTGAGCCTGAGTGTTTTCTATTTTGCCGATATATTTCTGGCCAGATTCCTGACAGAATCTTTATTAATATGGTATATGGCATCAATATTTATCTCAAGGGTAATATTCTTTTTGTTAAAATTCATCTATTATAAAACGTTCCTGTTCAATGACAGGTCCATTTTTTACAAGGGAAAATGATCGATATACTTATTGCTTTTATAACCCTTTTTTTAATAGCCGGTGCATCTGCAGGTTATTCAACTCTCTTTATCAGGAGAAAGGATTTCTCGGGAACTCTGAACTATACTATTTGCTCAATAACATTGGGGGGTGGTTTTATTGCCGGTTTGACCCTCCTGTTCTCTGCGATCCATTATATCAATCTCCACTTTTTCATCACCGTTGTAGTAATCGGAATTGCACTTCTTCTGAGGCACAGGAGTAAGTTCAGAGGTGAAAAGATAAAAAAGAAGATAGGGCTTTTTCTCCTTGTTATTATAATTTTTCTTCTGGTCAATTTTTTCTATACTTTTTTCCCACCGACATTCTACGATTCGATGATGTACCATCTTGCTATTCCTAACTATTATATGCTTCACGGCGGAATAGTCCCGTGGGATAACAATTTCAACGCCAGCCTTCCCCTTAACGGGGAGATGATATTTCTGTTCTCTCTCCTGTCAGGGACGGTATTTACTCCTAAACTACTCTCATTATTCTATGGGATCATCATTATAATCCTGTTGACTCAATGGTATAAGGAATCATTCGGGGGCCGGAAATACTTCCTTCCCGGATTATTGTTCCTGACCATACCCCAGATCAGTTTTCTGATGTCCTCATCTAAGACAGATATAATCGGGATTCTATTTATGTTAATGGGAATAAGATCTTTTTTTTATTTTAGAGAGAAGATGATGTCCGGCAATTTCCTTGTGCTCAGCGGAGTATTCTGGGGACTGGCGATCGGGACAAAATATATCTTTGCATTTTATCTGGTCGGATTTTTCCTGTCACTTTTATTCCTTCCTGAATTTAAATTCAGAGATAAGCATAGAACGGTAATAAAAATATCATTAATAGTCCTTTTGTGTATGGCTCCATGGTTCATGAAGAATATTGTTACAATCGGGAATCCTGTCTATCCCTATCTGAGCAACTATTTCGGAGGCAGTAATTGGGACAGCACTCAGGGTGAAAATTTTTCAACCATCATAAAAAGGGGAGGCGGTAAAACCGTTTCAGATTATTTGAAGTTCCCGCTGGATCTTCTCACGAAACCATACAGCTATGGGATCACTGCAGTGTGGGGGTTCATGTTCCTTATCTTTCTTCCATTCTCACTATTTCATGGTAACAGGTCAGGCGGGAGGGTCTTGCTGCTTACGTCACTTTTTTCCTTTATGCTGATGCTCCCCTTTGCCATGGTGCCGCGATATTTTCTCTCTTCACTTTTGTTGATCTCAATACCGGTCTCTCTCGGGATTGAAAGGGCCGTTGAAAAGATCAGGGTCGTGAGGTTATTTATTACACCTGTTGTCGTTCTGATAGCATCATTAAATCTGATCCTTCTGGTTAACCTGCAGGAAAAATTCTTTCACGGTTTTTCATTTCTTTCAAGTAAATATTCCGGTGAACATACCGGGAAGAAGTTAAATTATCTGTATGCTTTGCCCTATTATGGTGGAGTGGAGTATATCAATGAGCACCTTTCCGACCATGATCTTGTTGCCTTTCTCGGTGAGGACAGGACCTTCTATATGAATAAAATGTTCCTTGCAAGTTCGTTTAATGATAAGAATATTATTCTGGACAAACTTAGAGAATCAGGATCATTCACCGAGTTCAGGATGGAATTGGAACTCCAGGGTATTACCCATATTTATTACTCACCTTCCGGGCTTGAAAGGATGGGGCGAACTTCGGATATATACAATCTTGATCCTGAGCTGAGAGAAAAATTGGAATCGTGGCTCCACGATCTTACAATGCTGTATAGGGATAATCATTATTTTCTCTATAAGCTGGGACAATTCTAATGGACAAAAAAAATAATGTTGAAAGGAGCCGGGCCGAAAGAGAACACTTTGACTCAATTGCATCGAAGTATGTAAAGAAAGATATATTTCCACCGTCGAGGATCGCAAGAAAACTCAGGATAAAGCAGACCGTTTCAGGAATTGAAAGTTCCGGTACCGGTGATATCCTGGAGGTCGGATGTGGTGCAGGATATGCATCTGAATACCTGAAGGGAATGTATAAAAGCTTTACGGGAATAGATTTTTCGGGAGGCCTTGTCGATCTGGCAAAATCAATACATAAGGATCCGGCTGTTGAGTTTATCAAAACAGATCTCTATAAATATGAACCGGGAAGGAAATTTGACCTGATCATTATAATAGGTGTTCTTCACCATATGGTCAACATCCCCCTTTCACTCAAAGTATGTAAAGGGCTTTTAAAACCCGGTGGCATAATTGCAGTAAATGAACCTCAGGATGCGAATATTCTTGTAAGGTTTGTAAGGAAACTCAGGTCAAAATTTGACAAGACATATTCCTCGGACCAGGAAGAAATGAACAGAAGGAAACTTGTGGGATTGTTCACCGCAGCCGGTTATAGTGAAATATCTTTGAAGCCCCAGGGTTTTTTCTCCACACCTTTTGCAGAAGTTTTGATGAAACCGAAATTTATCTTTCTTCCATTAAGCTGGCTGGCAGGCCAGATTGACAGATTCATCGAAAAAGTATTCGGAAAGATATTACACGGCCTCTCCTGGAACATCATTGTCAGGGGCAAAAATCCTGATAATTAAGAATAATCACCTTTATTATTTTTTCTGTTTTGAATTTCAATAGATTGGAGTTATAATCAAATTTCCGGAGGCAAAAATGAGATCACGTTTTTTCTTAATTCTTAATCTGTTTATTATTTTATCTATTATTTTACCGCTTCATAGTGCCACTCAGGCGAAAAAGATCACACTTGAGGAGTTTTACAAAGTGAGGTCCTATTTCGGAAAGAGTGCTAAGGGCCTGAACTTTTCTGAAGACGGGGATTATCTTGCATTCCTGTGGAATTCTTATAATGAGTTTGGTTATGACCTTTATATTTATGACATGAAAGGGGAGAAGATGATCAGGGTCACCGCACTCGACCTGATGAGGAAATTCAATACACCTGAAGACCATGAGAAATTTATAAAAAAAGGGAAAGAGAAGAGAGAAGAAGAAAAGATTGCTCTTCGGAAGTTTTATGCTCAGAGAGATTACCTTATGGGGAAGCAGGTCGACCTCTCCCGGTTTGAAAAAGAGGAGATAAAGAAACTTAAAGCCGAATTGAAAAAAAAGGAACTTGAGAAAAAAAAGGAAGAATCCCTGAAGAAGAAAGAGAAGGGTGAAACAGATAAGAAAAAGGGTGACAAGAAGGATAAAAAGAAAGGTGTCGATGATCTTGAAATGTGGGAACTCAGGGACAAACTTAAAGAATGGAAAGATGAGAACAAAGTAGAAAGGAAGGATCTCTATCCGGGTGTCTCCAGGTATTCATGGTCAAAAACCTCAAATGATATTATTTTTGAATACAGAGGAGATCTCTTCTTTTACTCAGTTGAAAAAGGTGAAACAAGAAGGCTGACAATGACGGATGCGTCAGAGAGGCTGGTATCATTCACGACTTCGGGAGACGGATACTATTATCTTTCAGGGAATAAACTTTACCTTGTAAAGTTCAACTCTTCATACATTCACCAATTAAACCACAGGCTGAAAAAAGCAAAAAAGAAAAAAGATAAAAGCTTCAAGATCGAGGATACTGTGATATCTCCCGATGGGAAATGGATGGTGATAACAGGTGCCAAAAAAGAGAAAAAAGGCGGAACAAAAGATGTTGTCGTGGTCAACTATAAGAAGAGATTTGCCGACCCGGTAAAAATAAAAAGGCAGATGCCGGATACAAAAAAGGCCGAACCGGTTTACAGGCTCTGGCTTAGGGAAGTTAAAGATCTGAATTACGGGAAACAGCCCGAACATATTTTCGAAATTCCCGGTGGGGATATCTGGTATGAGACCAGCAGCATACTCTGGAGTGAGGATAGCAGATATTTTGCATTCATGTCGTGGGAAAGAGAGAAGGGTGACCTGAAGATATGGATGGGTGATATGAAGGGGAGCCGGAAACCCGAACAATTGTTCACGATGAAAGAGACCATAGGATATAAATCCTCTTTCTGGAACAATATAAAGTTTACTCCGGACAGTAAAAAGCTTGTTTCATATTTGAATAACAAGGATGGCTTCCGTCAATTGTGCTATTTTGATCTCCCCTCGGGAAAGAAAAAAGAGATAACAAAAGGGAAGTTCGAGAGTTTCCCGGTCGTAGGATTCTCTAAAGATTCAAAATATCTGTATACTCTATCAAGCAAACAGGACACGGCTTACCTCAGCTTATATAAGGTGAAGATCAGTAATGGCAAGATGGAGATTGTTGGTAATCCTGATGGTGTCCACTCATCAGATGCAGTATCAAAAGATGGAGAGTGGTATGCCTCAAATTACATGAACTGGAGCAAGCCGAAAGAACTATACCTTAAAAATCTTAAAACCGGGAAAACCAGAGTATTAACTTCAAGTCATAATTCCGACTGGAACAGACTGAATTTTCTTAAGCCGGAACTTTTCAAATTTAAAAACCGGCATGGTGATTCCATTCGTGGAATGATGTGGAAACCGCCTGGATGGAAAAAAGAAGATATGAGACCCGGGATAGTATATCTATATGGAGGCCCGCTTGGGAGAAGTCATACGGTTATGACCGGCAGGATAAGTACTTTGAGTTATATGTTCCAGATGATAATGGCTGCAAAGCACGGATTTGTTACCATTAATATTGATCCACGCGGACAGTCCGGATATGGCAGAAAGTTTAATGAAGCCAACTTTAAAGATCCGGGGAAAGCACAGACAGAGGATCTTGAAGATCTGATGAAGGAGATCGGGAAAGGGGGATTTGGAGTAGATACTTCACGTGTAGGACTTCACGGATGGAGTTTCGGCGGATACCAGACCCTTTACACAATGTTCAATTCTCCCGATACTTTTGCCTGCGGAATATCTGCAGCACCTCCGACACAATGGGAGAACTATAATTCCTGGTATACCGGAGCGACAATAGGGGATTCAAAACGGGGAAAGATGAACATCAGAAAGTATTCTCTCATCCCCATGGCAAAGAACCTTAAGAATCCTCTTCTCCTTGTTCACGGGATGATGGATTATAATGTTCTTTACCAGGATACTGTCAACGTATACAGAGCTCTCCTCGAATCAGGGAAAGAAACTCTTGTTGATCTATTCCTCGATCCTGAGGGCGGCCATGGCCTTGGCGGAGCAATAAAAAATAAAGGGACTTATAAAAAATTCGAATCATACTTCATTGATAAACTGAAAAAATAACCCTGAATAAGTGTTAAAAAAGTTAACACCAAAATTATTTATACTGCAAAAGTCACTATAGCAGGCAAGTTTGACTTAGTGTAAACTATTAAAATTTGTTACATCCCTGAAGTTCGCTTCTATAGCAGAGTTTCTCCTTTACTGTTCAGAATTTTAACACTTCTAATGTGAAAGATCCTGAGATTTATTCAAATTCCTCTCCGGCAGATGATTTTCTTTTGTTGGCATGAAAATTGCAAGTAAATGTATTCTGATAATTATGGAGGTAATTATGAACAAAAAAAGAAAAATGGTTTTATTAATTGATGATGAATCATCTATAAGAAGAAATCTTGCTTTGAGCCTGAGTCAGCTTGGTTATGATACAGAACCTGCGGAAGATGGAGTGAGCGGATTAAAAAAACTTGATATGTTGATGAAGCATGACGTTACACCTGCAGCTGTAGTCCTTGACATCCAGTTGCCAGATATTCTCGGAACCAAACTTGCCACAATTATCAAATTCAGATATCCCGGTGTACCGGTTATTCTTATTACAGGATTTGTTGATAAATTGAATCCTGAAGAGATCATAGACCTGAATATCAAAGCCCTTGTTCAGAAACCTTTTAATGCAGAAGAATTGGTTGAGCATTTTGTTGAGGAACCTGTAGAAGCCGCAAAACCTGAAACAGATGAAAGTACAGACATTTCAAAATCCGGATATCTTCTTGTTAAACTGGATAAAGGGACAGATTTTGCCGATACATATAGAAAACTCTACTATATGGAAAATGTTGTCTATTGTGACGCAACACGGGGAGATCATGATATCTTTATGCTGGTGCAGGGGAGAAATATGGAAGAGATAAGATCTATTGCAAATGACAAAGTATCAAAAATTGAAGGTGTCAGTAGTGTTGAATTCCTGGAGATTGCAAATCCATTTCTTGATGATGCAACAAACGAAGTATTAGAGGCAGCAGAAAATGCACTTTCGGCTGATCCTGCAGGTTTTAATAAGGGAAGAAATATGGCAAATAAAGTTTGTTCATATATTCTCCTTGATGTAGAGAAGGAAAAACTTGACAGGGTATACCCGGCATTAAAACTTGATGATAATGTAATATTTTGTGATTACACTACCGGTAATCATAGTATAGTTCTTTTTGTTCAGGGTTCATTCTATACGGATATTGACAGTTTTATTGAAGAAAAAATTCTTCCCCTCGAAGGGATCTTAAAAATAAAGAAATTTCCTGTTGTCAATCTGTTTGAAATGTAATAGAATTCACTTTCATTATTATTGGTAACTATTTAATCTAATTCGGAGGTCCTTTTTGTATGGGTGAAAATTTAAGTAAAGAACTAAATCTGAATATCAAGGAATTTAAAATTGATCTTTTGAAAAATGGAAGTGATCCCGGCGCTCTTATACCTCTTTTGCAGTCAGCTCAGGATTCATATGGGTATGTACCCGAAAAGGTGATAAATTACATAAGTGAATTCGCAGAGATCCCGGCTGCTGAGATCTACGGAGTTGTTACTTTCTATTCTCAATTCCGGTTAAAACCTTTGGGGAAATATATTGTAAAAGTGTGCGAAGGGACTGCCTGTCATGTGAATGGTGCAAAAAGCATCGTTGATATGCTGCTTAATGAACTTGGGATCGGAGTTGGTGAAACCAGTGATGACGGCATGTTCAGCCTGCTGTCAGTCGCATGTCTCGGCTGCTGTTCACTCGCACCGGTTATGATGGTCAACGAAGAGACCTTCGGGAGCCTTACTCCTGATAAGGTCAGAAAAGTCCTGAAGAAATACAGACAGAAGTAAAAGGGGATCTGAAATGGTTGAAGTTAAAGTCGGACTCGGAACCTGCGGAATATCTGCAGGCGGTTATACAGTTTATGATGAATTGAAGATTGAGAAAGATAAGAATAACATCGATTTTGAACTGAAAGAAACAGGGTGTATGGGGATGTGTTACAGGGAAGTTCTTGTCGAAATTAATGATGATAACGGTAAATGGCTTTATGCTGAAGTTGATAAAGCTAAAGTAAAAAAAATAGTAGAGGATCATCTCATCTCAGGGAATCCGGTAGAAGAGTGGCTTGTCAAGATAGGAAAGAGTGAAAGTGAAGATCCTTTCTTTGAAAAGCAGAAAAGGATAGTCCTGAGAAATTGCGGGGAAATTGATCCAAATTCTATTGATGAATATGTAGGCATGGAAGGATATAGTGCAATTCAAAAGGTGATTAACGATGATTCTCCTGAGGAAGTGATCAAGTCCATCACTGATTCCGGATTGAGGGGGAGAGGCGGCGGTGGATTCCCTACCGGACTTAAATGGAAGTTCACCAGAGAGGCTCCGGGAGATAAAAAATATATTATTTGTAATGCAGATGAAGGTGATCCCGGTGCATTCATGGACAGGAGTGTTCTTGAGGGCGACCCACATTCGGTAATAGAAGGGATGATGATAGCCGCTTATGCGATAGGAGCGGAATATGGCTATATTTATGTAAGGGCAGAGTACCCCAAAGCAATAGAAAGGCTCCGAACAGCTCTCGGGCAGGCAACTGAGAAGGGATATATCGGAAAAGGGATCTTCGGATCAAAAATCAATTTTGACATAAAGATCAAAGAGGGTGCAGGAGCATTCGTTTGCGGAGAGGAGACAGCATTAATAGCTTCAATAGAAGGGAAAAGAGGAATTCCCAGGGTAAGGCCTCCTTTTCCGGCAGTGAAGGGATTGTGGGGAAAACCGACAAATATCAACAATGTTGAAACGCTTGCCAATATACCATGGATAATAAATAACGGGCCGGAGGCTTTTGCTTCAATGGGAACTGAGAAGAGCAAAGGGACCAAAGTGTTCGCACTTGCAGGAAAGATCGCAAAAAGCGGACTGGCAGAAGTACCGATGGGAATGACCATTAATGAAGTAGTATTCGAAATTGGCGGGGGCATAAAAGGTGGCGGTAAATTTAAAGCAGTTCAGATGGGTGGCCCATCCGGCGGCTGTATACCTGCATCGATGGGAGATCTTAAAATCGATTATGATGAGATAACAAAAACCGGCGCCATCATGGGTTCCGGCGGCATGGTAGTTCTTGATGAAACTACCTGCATGGTGGACCTTGCAAAGTTCTTTTTGACATTTACTCAGAATGAATCGTGCGGGAAATGCACTTTCTGCAGAATAGGGACAAAAAGGATGTTAGAGATACTTGAAAAGATCACACTTGGTAAGGGAGAGGAGAAGGATCTGGATCTGCTTGAAGAATTATCATACAAGATAAAAGAGAGCAGCCTTTGCGGATTAGGGCAGACTGCTCCGAACCCGGTTTTGACCACTTTGAAATATTATAGAGAGGAATATGAAGCACACATAAGGGACAAAAAATGTCCGGCGCATAGTTGTGCGGCATTGATAGAATACAAAGTTATACCGGATAAATGTACTGGATGTACTCTTTGTGCCAGGAATTGTCCGGTTGATGCAATCGAAGGATCGGTAAAAGAGATCCATTGGATAGATCCTGAAAAATGTATTAAGTGTTCACTCTGTTTTCAGGCATGTAAATTTGATGCAATCGAAAAAATATAGGAATAACCGGAGATCCAGATGAAAGAAGTCTCAATAACAATAAACGGAAGATCAATAAAGGCCACGGATGACAAAACCATTCTTCAGGTAGTAGATGAAAATAATTTAGACAAGATACCAACACTTTGTAATGATGACAGAATAGAGCCTTACGGCTCCTGCTTTGTCTGTGTTGTGGAGGTTGAGGGGGTCAACAGGCTACTCCCGTCCTGCGCAACAAAAATTACAGACGGAATGGTTGTTAATACCCGTTCTGAAAAGGTTATGGCATCAAGAAAAACAGCGCTGGAACTGCTGCTTTCGAACCATTATGCGGATTGTATAGGTCCATGTATTAATAATTGCCCGGCAAATGTTGATGCACAGGGATATATTGCACTTATAGCGAAGGGTAAAAATGAGGAAGCTCTGAAACTTGTAAAAGAGAACAATCCTCTTCCCCTTTCCATAGGCAGGGTTTGTGTAAGGGATTGTGAGGTCGCCTGTAGAAGGGACATAATAGATGAAACGGTCGGGATCAATTATCTAAAAAGGTATGTTGCCGATATCGATATGGGACATATGTGGACACCCGAGATCAAAGAGGAAAAAAAAGGCAGAGTTGCAATTGTCGGGGGAGGCCCCAGCGGTTTATCCTGTGCTTATTATCTCAGGCTGGAAGGTTACCAGGTCACAATATTTGATAAACTACCTGAACTTGGCGGAATGCTCAGGTATGGGATACCTGAATACAGGCTCCCGAAGAAAATACTTGATACCGAGATAAACTGGATCACCGGGCTTGGAATTGATGTGAAAACCGGATCAGAAATGGGAAAGGATTTTACGGCAGACTCTCTTATTGAGGAAGGGTTTGATGCTGTTTATCTGGCTGTTGGTGCCCAGGGTGCGAGCAGTATGAGGCTTGAACATGAGGATGAGACCGAAGGAGTAATAAAGGGTATCGATTTTCTCAGGGATCTGCAATTGAAAGATAAGGCTGAACTTAAGGGGGTTGTAGGTGTTGTCGGAGGAGGTAATACTGCAATTGATGCTGCCAGAACTGCAGTCAGATGCGGAGCTGATAAAGTGATGATCCTCTACAGACGTTCCGAAAAAGAGATGCCTGCACATCAAGCGGAAATTGATGCAGCAAGAGAAGAAGGTATTGAAATGAAGATCCTCACATTGCCGACAAAATTGCTCAGGGATGGGAACAAGTTGAAAGGTGTTGAATGTATAGAGATGGAATTGAAAGAAGCAGAGCCCGGGGAAAGGCCCAAGCCTTTTCCTGTTGAGGGATCCGAATTTGAAATTAAACTGAACTATCTGATCGGTGCGATCGGGCAGAGTGTCGATATCTCATTTAACAGATCTGATAATGAAGTGGATCTTGAGAGATGGGGAACAATTATTGTGAACGATAAAACCATGGAAACTTCGAGGAAGAAGGTTTTTGCCGGGGGAGATGCCGTGACCGGACCTTTTACTGCGATAACTTCCATAGCTCATGGAAAGAGAGCGTCGGCTGCAATAGATAAATTCCTTGAGTATGGAGTTGCAAAAGGAGCACCTGAAAAGTTTTATAGTTTTAAACATAAATTCAATGATGTACCGGAGCATGAACTTTATCATGCAGCGAATGTTCAAAAAGAGAAAATGAAGGAACTTGAACCATCTTACAGGGCAAAATGTTTTGATGAGGTTGAGTTGGGATTTAATTCTGAGCAGGCCGGGAATGAGGTCAGGAGATGTCTTGAGTGCGGCTGCTCGGAATACTATGATTGTGAACTTAGAAAATATAGCGATGAGTATGGGATCAATATAGATGACTATCTGGGTGAGGTAAGAAAATATAAAGTTGATTATGACCATCCTTTTATCACACTTGATCCCAACAAGTGTATAAATTGCGGGAAGTGTGTCCGGACCTGCGCAGAGATCCTTGAGGTTGCGGCGCTCGGATTTATAAATAGGGGATTCCAGGCGGTTGTGAAACCTGCAATGGAAAAGCATCTGATGGAGACCAATTGTATTTCCTGCGGGAATTGTATAGATGTCTGTCCTACAGGGGCAATATCTGAAAAGTATCCATTCAAGGTTCTTGGTAATCTTCCCAAGGAGGATCATGAATCTGTCTGCAGCTTCTGCTCGGTCGGATGCAGGATCAATTATAAAGTTATTGATAAAGATCTTTTTTATGTATCAAATTCTACCGAATCTATAATAAATTCACATAATGAAGGTTATCTCTGCAGTAAAGGGAAATTCGGGCACAGGTATATTTTGTCTGAAGAGCGTATCAGTGAGCCCTTAGTTAGAAGGAATAATGTATTGACAAATGTAAGTTGGGATGAAGCTTTAGATCACTCAGTTAAAGAAGTGGAGAAGATAATCCGGAAGTACGGACCGGAATCTGTTGCAGTTTTCGGTTCCCCGAAAATGTCTAATGAAGAGTTGTACCTCTTATCAAAATTTGCCAGAAAGGGATTAAAGACAAATAATATAGCTTCATTCTCAAATCTTGTTTACGGAGTCGAACAGGACAGCCTTGATGATTCTTTCGGTATAACAGCATCAACAGCGATTTTGAATGATATAGAGAAGAGTGACGTAGTTGTCCTTGTTAATTCCGGGCTTTCTTCAGAGAATTTGATAGTAGAGCAGAAGATCAAAGCTGCAAAGAAAAAAGGGACTGAACTTATACTTATAAACTCTTCTGAAATAAAGCTGACAAAATTCGCCGATCTATGGATAGACTCCAGGAAAGGTACGAACACTGTATTGCTTAACGGGTTGATCAGGGAATTGTTGAATACTAAGAAATATCCCGGAAATGGTGACGGGATCGGAAGCAAAGATCTTGAATCACTGAAGGAACTTGTCGCAGAGTATAACCGGGAAAAAGTGACCAGCATGACAGGCGTGAGTCTGGATAAGTATGAAAAATTACTTGATATGATCTCAGATCAGGAGAAAAAGATCATATTTATTTATAATATTGATTCAAGGCTTGAAAAGTCATCTAATGACCTTAAAGCTGTCGGTAATATTCAATCTATTACCGGACGTGTCTCATCTCCCGGAAATGGGATAATTATTCTGAGGGATTATTCCAACTCGATGGGTGTCTTCGATATGGGGTTATCACCTCAATATCTTCCCGGCCAGATCAAACATGGTGAGAAAGGGGAAATAATATCTCTCGGAAAACAATGGGATATGGATCTGTCAGGAATTTTCAAACCTCAGGACCTGTCAAAAAAACTTGCTATGGGAGAGATCAAAGCTGCATTCATTTTCGGCGAAAATCCTTTTAATGAAACAGAGAACTTTAAATTGCTGACTGGTATTGAATTTCTTGTTGTTAATCAGATGTTCATTGATCAGACATCAAGGGAAGCAAATGTGATCCTTCCGGCTTCATCGAGCCTTGAACAGGATGGTTCATACACAAATTCTGATACTCGTATCCAGATGAGTAAAAAAATATTTGAGCCTGAGAATGGAATGGAGAATTGGAGACTGATCTCCGGACTTGCCTCCGGATTTGGATCTTCAGGATTTGACTTTGACTCTTCTGATGATATTTTCAATGAAATAAAAGAGGTGAACAGATTATACAGAGATGCTGAGGATAATTTCTGCTGGAATAGCAGATGGGAAATTTCCGGCCCGGGAATTGCGATATATGAGACTAATATTGATACGATTGAACAAAAAAAGCATTCAATGTTATACTCTGAAGAGTATTTTGACTCGAAGATAAGAAATAATTTAAAAAGATTTTAAATGGTAATGCTTAATAAAGAAAATTTTGCTCTCGGTGTAATCAATAATATTATAATAATTAATGAAAAAAATATTATCCTTTTTATCGGTGACGCTATCATGGATGTTATCTATAAAGGTGAAGACAGGACAGGTGAGGAGATATTCTCAGGATTCCCCGGTCATAAAGATGGAGACAACCTGGAGAAGAATCTTAAACTGGTGAGGAGAGAGAAGGTAACAAAATCTTTTTTTCATACACGTCTTGGAAAGAATATCGTGATCTTCCCGGCCAATTATGAGAAAGAGAAAAATATAATTATCTCCTTCGAGGATGAGATAGTCAATGCAAATATAATTTCATCGGAGCTGAAAGAGCGTGTAAAGGAACTTCAATGCCTCTACAGTATCAGCCATGAGATAAATGCGGCTAAAACCTTTGATGAGCTTTTCGAGAATACAGCAGATCATATCAGTAATGGATTCCAGTTCCCTGATCTTACTTCAGTTACAATAAGATTTGACAGGAAAAGTTATGGTGACAAAGAGAGTGATGATCCGGTCACATCCATAGAGGAGAAGATCACCGTTGAAGGGACCGAAAGGGGACTGATCAAAGTGTCTCTAAGGGGTAATGAGAAATTTCTTGAAGAAGAGGATGCTCTGATAAAAGAGATAGCGGACAGTTTTTCCAAAACAATTGAAAGGGTTGAGAGCAGAGCGGACCTTGAAAAGAAGAAACTTATTCTTGAAAGAAAGAATCTTAAACTTCTGGAACTGACCGAAGAATGTGCAAGGAACAGAGAAGAACTTGAAACCCTGCTGGGAGCAATAACAGACAGAATCTATGTTGTAGAGAAGGATGGGGCAATGTCCATGAGCAATTATAAGGATATTGGTGATGTTGAACAAAAGTTTGAGGGAGTATGTAAATCAGAACTTCAGAATTCAAAAAGCCCTATCATGAATGTTTTTAATGCCGGAAAGAGTATAAATTTTGAGAAAAAGATCAACAATCTCTATTTTTCTATCAGGGTCTATCCGATTTTTTCTCAAAAAGGAGATGTGGGGAAAATTCTTGTTATGTGCAGAAATGTAACTGAAAAAAAGGAACTCGAGAACCAGATGCTGCAATCAAATAAACTGGCTTCTCTGGGAAAACTTGTTGCAGGAATTGCTCATGAGATAAATAACCCCAACACTTTCATCAGGGGAAATCTGAAGATCATAAAAGAATCTTTTGATGATATTTTTCCGATCATCAATAAATATAAGAGAGGACACCCTGATCTGAAGATAGCCCGCCTTGACTATAATATATTTAAGGAAAATATCCCTTTTCTTATCAATGATATGTTTGAAGGATCTAACAGGATCAAAAAGATCGTTGATGATCTCAGGAACTATGCCAGGAAAGATGAGGGCTTCCTGACCGATGATGTTGATATTAACCTTGTCATCAATAATGCATTCAGATTGGTCGAGAGCCAGACCCGCAGAATGGCCCAGATAAAATTGCAGCTTGATGACAAATCACCTGTTTTTAAGGGAAATTTCCAGAAACTGGAACAGGTTATCGTGAATATGATCCTGAATGCAGCTCAGTCAATAAACGGGCAAAAGGGAAAAGTAGTGATAAGCTCTTCCTGCCCCGATAGTTGTGAATTTATTGAGGTTAAAATTTCCGATAACGGAAAGGGGATAAACGAAGATATAATGAACTCAATTTTTGATCCGTTCTTTACTACCAAAAGGGACAAAGGCGGGACCGGTCTCGGGCTTTCAATATCCTATGGAATTATTAAGGAGCATGGCGGAGAGATAAAAGTTTCAAGCAAGTCGGGAGAGGGGACTGAGTTCCTGATCACCATACCGGTAAGGAGAGAAATAGATAAATGAACAATATTCTCGTAGTAGATGATGATGCCGCTATTTTAAATTATTTAAATCTGTTTCTGCTCCAGACCGGGAGATTCAGGATCAAAACCGTTCAGGATTCAACTCAGGTCTTCAAAATACTTGAAAATGAGGTTTTTGACATTATTCTTCTTGACATGGATATGCCCAATATTACAGGCATTGATATTCTGAACTATATAAAAAAGGAAGATGTCGATATTGTTCCGGTTGTTCTGACCGGTGTAGAGGATGTAGATCTTGCAATTTCCGCAATGAAATCGGGAACATTTGATTATCTTCTGAAACCGATCGAAGAGGATAAGCTCCTTCAGGTTCTCGATTCGGCTCTTATGAATGTGGATATCAAAAGGGCAAAATCTGGTTCGGATGAAACGGTCTCCAGAAAATCTCTAAAATATAGTGAAGCATTTAAAGAAATTGTTACTTCTGATCCTGAGATGCTGAAGATCTTCCAGCTTGTCGAAAAGTTGTCTGTTACTGATAATAGTATATTGATCTGGGGAGAGAGTGGTACCGGAAAAGAACTTGTAGCAAAAGCTATTCATAATATCAGTGAGAGAAGGGACAAAAAATTTATTGCGGTAAATGCAGGAGCATTTGCAAATGAACTTTTTTCCTCCGAATTTTTCGGCCATGCGAAAGGTTCTTTTACGGGAGCTGTAACTGAGAAAAAAGGATTCCTTGAGGAAGCTGCCGGAGGGACATTATTTCTGGATGAAATAGGTGAGTTGTCTCTTTCAATACAGGTGAAACTTCTGAGAGTGCTACAGGAAGAGGAATTTTACAGGATCGGTTCCACCGAAAATATAAGGACAGATGTAAGGATAATTGCAGCAACCAATAAAAATCTTTTTGATGAGATAAAAAAAGGGAGTTTTAGAAAAGACCTGTTCTTCAGGCTGAATATTAACTCCATATATCTTCCTTCATTGAATGAAAGAGCAGGAGACATCCCCCTCCTCGCAAATCATTTTCTTAAAATATTCAGTAAAAAATACGAAAAGAATATTTCCAGGATATCGGCAAAAGTGATGAATTTACTTAAGAACTATTATTATCCGGGGAATATAAGAGAATTAATGAACATTATTAACAGCTCAACAATAATTGAGGCCGGAGAGGAATTGGGGAAAAATTCTCTGCCTGCTTATTTTCTTAAGAGTGCAAAACATTCATATAGTGGAAGTGATGGATTAGAGCTGAAATCGATTCAGGAAGTTGAAAAAGAGCATATTAAAAAGATCCTTGATCATACAGAGGGAAACAGAACCAGAGCTGCAGAGGTCCTTGGTATCTCCCGTGTGAACCTGATAGCCAAAATAAAAAAATACGAACTAACCTGAAATTTGAATGTCAGGGAATTCATAAATAAATGAATTAATTCCGATATTTTTAACTTTATTCCTTTTAGCCTTGAAATAATCTATAATTCCGGTTTTTTACAGGGGGAGTATAATGAGGAAATACAATTCCATATTGCTGTTTTTATTCATTATTGTAACGGTAGGATGTTCCACAAAATATATGGGAGCCGGACTGAATGATTTTCACAAGTCATCTGAGCTTATTGCCGAGTCATTGGCCGGGGTGATCACTGAGATTATAGATCAGGATATGGAACTAAGGGCGGAAAGATCAGTAATAAAATCATCCATTACAGCTTCAGATCTTGAACCTGTGATCTTAACATTTAATAATCTCAGATTAAGGAAGGAACTGGTCAATTGCCTGGTGGAATATTCGGGACTGCTCAATGCATTGCTGGACAAAGATCATATTACCTTTGTGAGGGAGTATGGTGAGGATTTAAGGGAGAGCCTCAATAATATCAATACATCCGATCCCGGGCTTGTCTCAAAAGAAGCGGGCGGCATTATCTCTACCATAATTACCATGGTCCCCGAAGGGGTGACATTTTTGAAGAAGAGGAAATTTGCATTGAAGCTGATGAGTGAGATGCAGAAGGTAATAGATAAAGTTTCCATTAAGTTGAAGGAGGAGGTAAATTCTCTCAAACTGCTTGCTCCTAATCTTTATACAAGATTATTCAGGGAAAAAGTTGAGAATAAATGGCCTGACAAAAAAGAGAAGAGGCTTAAATATGCTCTTGCAGGTGTGAAGATAATAAGAAAAAGAGAAATGTTCGGATTGCTTATAGATGATCTTATAAAGATTATGGATATCTTCCCTGCTGAGCATAAGAGACTAATGGACTCGTTCAGGAAGAGCGGCGGTACACTGATCGGGCTTAATGAACTCCTCAATTATAGTCTCCGTTTAAAGAACAATTACGACCTCTTTTCAAAAGGAGAATGATCTATGTCAAAAATGGTAAAAGAGATAGCCGGGTTATGTTATCACCTTGATAAACTTTACATTGTTGAAAAGGATAAGAAGGCTAAAAAAGAGATCGGGAAAAATTTTGATATTATGTCTGATCTCCTTGATAAAGCGATAAGGTCACAATTTGATGACAATGATCCCATCTATAAAAAGAATGTAAGAAAATTGAGAAAGTATTCAAGAGAGATAAAAAACAAATCAGGGCAATTTGATAAATATATAAATTTTTTTTCCGGTATGAGAGGCCTTGGAGAGCAATTGGAAGAGTTGTTAAAAGGGAGAGGTTAAGTTCATTTATTGAAGTCTGTAAATTGAAAAGCACCCTCTTTTGCTATATAATCTGAAATTGATCTATTGAGAATCTAAATCTCGATTTGATAAAAACAGGAGAACTACCAATATGAAAAAAGTATATGTTGGAATGAGTGCTGACCTTATACATACGGGCCACCTCAATATTATTAAAGAAGCGGGAAAATATGGTGATGTTATTGTAGGTGTTCTGACAGATAAAGCGATCGCATCTTACAAGCGACTCCCTTTCCTGTCAGTTGATGAGAGGAAAACAATAGTTGAAAATATTAAAGGTGTTTCAGAAGTTGTGTTGCAGGAGACCCTGGATTATGTTCCAAACCTGAAAAAGATCAAGCCTGACTATGTTGTCCATGGAGATGACTGGAGAACGGGCCCTCAGAAAGAAACGAGAGAGAGAGTTATCAAAACATTGGATGAGTGGGGTGGTAAATTGATAGAGCCGAAATACACCCCGGGGATATCATCAACGAAGCTGAATCGTGATGTTCGTGAGAGAGGAACAACTCCCGGTATAAGGATGAGTGTACTTAGAAGACTACTCGCATCCAAAGGGTTGATCAGGATAATGGAGGCCCACAATGGCCTGACAGGGCTTATTGTTGAGAAGACCAGGATTGAGACAAGAAGCTCTTCCAAAGAATTTGACGGGATGTGGCTGAGCAGCCTTACCGATTCTGTTTCAAAAGGGAAACCCGATATCGGATTTGTAGACCTCACATCAAGAATGAATACCATTAACAGTATTCTCGAAGTAACAACAAAGCCGATCATTTATGATGGTGATTCGGGAGGATTGCCGGAACATTTCAAATTCATGGTAAAGACACTTGAGAGGGAGGGGATATCTGCCGTTATAATTGAGGATAAGGTCGGAGCAAAAAAAAATTCACTTTTCGGCACAGATGTTAAACAAACCCAGGACTCAATAGAAAATTTCTGCATAAAGATAAAAGCCGGAATAGATGCACGGGTGACAGAAGAGTTTATGATAATAGCAAGGATAGAGAGCCTGATCCTTAAGGCCGGGATGGATGATGCACTTGAAAGGGCCGAGGCTTATATTAAGGCCGGAGCTGATGGGATAATGATCCATAGTAAAGAAAAAACGGCAGATGAGATACTGGAATTCTGCTCGAAATATAAGAAAATCAAAAACAATGTCCCTCTGGTAGTTGTTCCAAGTACATATTCCCATATCACTGAAGAAGAACTGGAAAAAGCCGGAGTAAGGATTGCTATTTATGCAAACCAGCTCCTCAGAAGCGCTTATCCGAGTATGGTCAGGACTGCTGAAACTATCCTTGAGACAGGAAGGGCGCAAGAGAGTGATGAGTTTTGCATCTCTATTAAAGATATTCTTACATTGATCCCTGGGAGTAAATAGATGGAACCCGGAATATTTCTGGATAAGATCGAATCGGCATCGTTTTCACCATATATGGGTGTTCCATGTTCAGTGTTTACTCCATTATTAAACTATCTGAATAATTCAGGAAAGGAGAGTTATATCTGCACTTCTGAAGGAGAAGCCATGGGGCTTGCCGGAGGATTTGCACTTGCGGGGAGGCTTCCGGTTGTCTATATGCAGAATGATGGTTATGGTAATGCGGTTAATCCTCTGTCATCACTTCAATTACTCTATAAATTACCGGCACTTTTACTTATTTCATGGCGGGGATTTCCCGGGAAGAAAGATGCGGCTCAGCATATGCTTATGGGAGAAACTATCGAAGATTTTTTGAAAATATTTAAAATTCCATATAAAGTCCTGAATGAAGAAGAGGGAAATCTGGATGAAGCAATTAGTGAAGCAAAAAACCATTGCAGTAAAAACAGGACCCCTTACGCATTTATAATAAAAAAGGGGTATTTTTCCAAACCTGATAAAAAGGAAGAAGAAGTGAAGAGTGATCTTAGCATCAGGATCGAATACATTGATGAACTTAAACCTTTTCTGAAAGCATCTGATGTTCTGCTCGGGACAACAGGATTTACGGGGAGAGAACTTTACTCGTATCTTGAACACCCGGGAAAATTTTATATGACAGGCTCGATGGGATGTCTCTCTGCAGTCGGGCTGGGAGTTGCCCTCGAGAATAAGGATAAAAGGGTTTTCCTCCTTGACGGGGACGGTTCTGTTCTCATGAAAATGGGAGGGCTGGCAACGGTTGGAAATTAT
>JAOZUQ010000005.1:0-68190 GCA_029938635.1 Candidatus Aminicenantota bacterium | reverse complement strand
CCTGAGAATCTGATACATATTTGTTTCGATAATAATGCTTATGAATCAACAGGAAATCAGCCTACTGTTTCAGCCGGTATTAATCTTTCAGATGTAGCAAAATCGAGTGGTTACAGGCATACAATTGAGATCAGTACTCCGGATGAATTTAGAACTATTCTTGAAGAAATTGACGAAACCGCAAAACCGGTTTTTATTCTTATAAGGATAAAGTCGGGAACAATGGAAGGGCTCCCGAGGCCTTCCGATACTCCGGAGGAGATGAAAGATAAATTCAGCGCTTTTCTTAAAAGGAGTTGAGATGAAATACTATAATCCGGTAAAGATATCATTTGATACAATATGCGGAGAAGAATTATCCAGGTTATCCGGAAGCGGGAAAAAGAGGCTGATCTTCTGTTATGATGGTTTTGAGAAGACCGAAGCTTTTTCTTCTATTACCGATGAAGGAGTAAATGATCACATTTACAATGATGTAGAAGAAAATCCATCACTTCAAAGTATTGATAAAGCTCTTAAATTCGCACGAAGTTTTAAACCCGAAATTATAATAGCTATCGGCGGAGGATCGGTGATCGATACTGCCAAAGTTGTAAGGTTCGGATTCTATCTTAACCGCTCTTCAGTTAAGGAGTTGCTGGAAGGTGGAGTCATACGTATTTCAGGTGACAAGCCTCTCCTGATAGCAGTCCCTACAACTCACGGGACAGGTTCTGAGGTGACAATGTGGGCAACGGTATGGGACAAGGTCGAGAACAAGAAATATTCTGTCTCGGATATTGAAAATTATCCCGATCATGCGATATATGATCACAGGCTTTTTACCACACTTCCCATGTCTGTTTCTGTTTCATCCACTCTCGATGCTCTTTCCCATTCATTTGAAGCATTATGGAATAAAAACTCCAATCCTGTTTCAGATCATTTCGCTTTCGAAAGTATTAAACTGATCATAAAATATATTGATGATCTGAACGAACCTGTCCCTGCAGATGCCAGGAAGGGGCTGATACTTGCATCTATGTATGCGGGCCTTGCTTTTTCAAACACAAAGACTGCAGCAGCACATTCGATCAGTTATCCCCTTACATTAAAATACGGGATACCTCACGGGATCGCATGTTCCATGCCTCTATTCCCTCTTCTGAAGATAAACAGGAAGGGGATGGTTGATAAGCTGGATAGATTGTTCATGAATTGTGAAGTGAAGAGCCCGGATGAACTTGAGAAAAAAATAAAAGCCGCTGTTAAGGGAAAGGTACCATTCTCACTTGAAGAATTCGGTATTAAAGAGAATGAACTTGAAGGGCTTGTAGGGCAATCGTTCACAAAAGAGAGGATGGCAAACAATATAATTGAACTGGATAGTGGAGATGTAAGAAAAATCCTGGGTGATATTTACAGGTAGCAGGAGAACCGGATGGTAAATAATAAATTTGTCTATGAGGATGCATTGAAGGGAGAAGGGAAAAATTACGTTTTTAAATATATGAATGCCGAGAAATATATCAACAGGCCTCTTGGTTCACTAATTGTCAGAGCAGTTTATAAAACCCGGATTACTCCCAATCATCTTACTTATTCCGCATTCCTGATCAGTATTCCGGGGATGGTATTTATTGCACTGGGGGGATATCTGAATGTAATTATCGGTGGGATACTTATATATCTTTCAGTTGTGATAGATGTTGCTGATGGTATGCTTGCGAGGTCGAGAGGAAGCGGATCTATTTTTGGAAAATATCTGGACCTCTTTCTCGACAGGATATCGGACTTTCTGATCCTCCTCGCTTTGGTAATAAACAGATTCAGAATGACAGGTAACAAGGACTGGCTTATTTTCGGATTGTTTGTGTTGTCATTATATATGCTTCAGATCATCCTCTTCTATATTAAGAATCTTTACCTGGGAAGAGATACAGGGACCTCTGGTGATGCGAGGGGCCTGGTCGGACTTGTTTTACTTGTTTTAGCTTTATTTAACAGGGTGGATATTCTCCTTTATTTTAGTGCACTCGAAGTTGCGATAGTTGTCCCTTACAGGTTAATCAATTTTATATATCTTGGGATGAAGAAAGAGAGACCGTAAACGGTTCAGATCCCGTCAATACTTCTGATTTCTGTTGTGTCCTTTATTACAGGTTTTGCAGTTCCTGCACTTGCAAGAAAAACCAGGCCTAATCCTGCCCATATCAAAGCTATCACCCTTCTGGTTATAACAAGGGCCATGCAGAATGTCGTACTAAGACCCAAAAGCTTAAAGATCGCCAGATAAGTAAGTTCATAAACACCTATCCCTCCCGGCAGGACCGGCAATACAAATGCTATCGATCCAAGTGCAACGATCAGAAAACTTTTAAGAAATGTGATCTCGGTAAGCCCGAGAAAGTGGAGGCTGAAGTAGATCTCTGTTGTCCAGACCAGCATCTGAATAAAATAAAACACCAGAACAGTGAAAAAAGATTTTTTACTGTTTTTGTAAAAACCTGAAATATTTTTATCCACTTCTTTGATCTTGTCCATATTGTTGCGGATAAATTTGAAAGAGATCTTCACTTTTTCAAGTTTTAGAATTATCCACTTAAGTAACCCCTGACGTTGTTTCCTGAGAATGAAGATCATGGAAAAAACAGAAAAAAGGACAAATCCCGCATAAATGTATTTCTGTATCATCGGCATCGGGATCTTATAGATCGCAACAGCTACAGCGGACATAACAAAGAATATCGTAGCGACCAGTTCAATTGTTTTATCAAGGATCACAGATGCGAGAGCATTTTTGTCACTCTTACTATTAACGAGCATTATCCTCGCAGCTTCACCGCCTATGTTTGCAGATGGAGTAAGATAGTTGACAGCGAAACCTGCAACCCTGGCCTTAAATATTTTCCAGAAGGGCATTGTGATCTGACATTTCTCCATAATTATCTTCCAATTGAGTGTTCTGATATACCAGAAAACAAATCTGATCAGAAGAAGGATCAGAAAATATTCGGGAGAAATATTTTTTACAGTGTCCCATATTGTTTCGAGTCCGATCTTAACAATGAGATTTATGAAGAGTCCCACACCGATCAGTGATAGTATGATAATGATCTTCTTCTTCATAATGATATTTTGGAGATATTATACATTAAAAGAATATCAGGTTCTAATCTGTTTCCCCTCTGTATCAATACCAAGACGTTTAAGAGAGGATTGCCGCGGGATCCCATTCTCATCATACTTTCTTATTTTATAATATTGGTGAAGCATCTTTTGGAGAGGATAAGGCTTCTGAATCTTTCCTCTAATTCCTCCGGAAATAATTTTTTCGGGCAGAGTATCATCAACAATACTGATCCCTTCTCTGGTATTCAAATATCTTTCAAGAACATGAATCCTTTTCCCGGCTGACTGGAAATCCCCTGCAGAGATTTTAATCCCTGTTACAGATGAGAATAAACCTGAATACATAGTGACATCAATAAAAAGTTTTGCAACAGATGGAAGTAACAGCATAAAAAACTTAACTAACGGTTTCGGAATATATCTCAGCCTTATCGATTCAAGTAGATAAGGGTAAATTGTAAAGTGACATGTGTGGAGAGAGTTAATACCGGAAAATATATTTTCAAGCATTTCGACATAGGTCGCTTTCCTGAATGTTTTTAAAGGATTGAGGAAATTAGTGTCAATTTCAAGTCCGAATATTGTTGAAGATAAATGGCACCCTCCTCTATTGGCAACAGCATAATTAAGTCCCATTCCAACGCTGCCTACAGGATGATATGCGCTCATTTCCAGTCCTTTAACTGTCATACAGAATTCTTTACCGCCATATTTTTCGGAAAGCTTCCTGCTGCCTTCAGCCATCTCTGACCCGAAACCTTTCAAAAATGATATGTCCTCAATCGTTTTAGTAATATGATCAGAGTTTCCGAATCTGAGTGGAGAATTAATAAGCCCTTTTTCAGCCGCTTCCATAACATAAGCAATTGTGCCTCCTGCAGATATTGTATCAATCCCCAACTCTCCGCATTTATCATTCCATTCCGATATTTTGTCAATATCGAAGATTCCGAGATTAGAACCGAGGAGAGAAGTTGTTTCATATTCAGGGACACTTGTCCTCTTTCCATTGAACTCACCCGAATGTCCACAAAGGATTGAGCAATTTCTGCAACTTTCAAATTTTGTATTCCTGGTTTCATTCAGGAATTCACCTGTTAAGATCTTTGCTTTTTCACTGGATGAAAATGTGAAATTATTTACAGGCATGATACCGGCTTTATTGTTTGTGTTTAGATGCATCAGGGTCCCGTAATTTTTATATTTATGTCCGGTAAAATAATTTCTTTTTATAAATTTGAATCCTCTTGAAGAATACTTCTTAAAGTTTTCCGGATCAGCCGGGGATATTTCTATTTCTCCCCCCTTAGCCGTTATCCCTTTCACATTCTTGGATCCGAGAACAGCTCCAAGTCCACCTCTGCCAAGAAATCTGCCTCCTGAATAAATATTTGCAAACCTGACAAGATTTTCTCCTGCCGGGCCGATTGACAAAGAGCCTTTTCCAATAGCAGATAAATATTTTTCGGTTTCCGAAGTGGTTTTATTCCAGATTTTTTCTGCACTCTCAAATTTTACTCCGAGGGAGTTGATCGACAAGAAAATGGGGGAAACTGATTTACCCTTAAGAATTATTCCATCCCAGCCTGATGTTTTAAGTGCATTCCCGAACGGCCCACCGCATGATGAATGTGTGATTATTCCAGTCAGAGGAGATTTTGAAACAGCTGAGAATCTGGCTGAATTAGGGGCGCCTGTACCTATCAGCACCCCGGTTGTCAGAATGAATATATTATCTTCACTCAAGGGGTCGATCCCGGGAGTAAGCTGGTCATAAAGTAGTTTTAATGCAAGCCCCTTTCCTCCGAGATATTCTTTTCTATCCTTTTCAGGGATCTTTATTTCATTGAATTTTCCTGAGGTCAGATCTATTTCAAGTATTCTGTCAGTTGTGCCGTAAACCGTTTTCATCTATTGTCAAACTCTCTTTTTTTCAGGTATGTAGCTCATAGCCCTTTCGGACATGGCTGCAATTGTCAGGCTCGGATTTACACCGAGGTTTGCCGGGATGACAGATCCATCCAGAATATACATGTTCTTATATCCGAACACTTTGTGATATTTATCGGTCACGCCCTCTTCTATGTTTTCCCCCATCACACACCCGCCGAGAATATGTGCGGAAACAGGGATGTCAAACAATATCTCTGTAATTGCACTTTGCGGGATCCCTTCAACTCTCTTTGCCATTGATCCGGCGGCATCATTTGCTTCCTGAATATAAGCAGGTATTTTTTTCCCCGTATTAATTGATGTGAGAGCTTTTTTAAATGGTGACCACCATCTCCTCTTTCTTATAAGTTTTATCTTATTGTCAATTATCTGCATGACCAGAAGTATCACAGAACGGCGTGCCCAACCGAACGGGATCGATATGCGGGCCATTTTCAAGGGATGTTTCAACATCTCTTTTAAAAGCATCCATGTTCTTGACCTGCCGTTCTTTTTGTCTATCAACAGTGTCGTAAGAAAGATCATTGCGCTTGAACCCTTCGGATACCTGACGACCTCAATATGAGTATTTTCATTTACAAAAAGTCCTGAGGTTATGGCAACCCCCTCAGGGTTGAAATCAACCTTATTTCCGGCAGTGAGTCCGGTCATAACTTCACTATTTGTTCTTGAATTTTCACCAAGTGTTTCTGAAAGGTCATGAAGGTGTCCGTTCTCTTTGCATTTTGCAAGAAGATCATTTGTCCCAAGTGCACCTGCAGAGAAGACTATTCCATTTGTCCGGATTTTTTTTGATCTTTTAAATAGAAATCCTGTAACCTTTTTTGCCTTTACTTCATACTCTCCATTCTCCATTAGCATGACATCTTTAACCTTATGCTCTGTCAGAATATCGACACCAAGGTTTTCAGCAAGCCACAGATAGTTCTTATCCAGGCTGTTCTTCCCGCCATCCCTGCATCCGACCATGCAATGGCCTGTTAATGTGCACCCTCTCCTTTCCGGGCCCTTTCCATTAAAGAAAGGATCGGGGACAGTTTTTCCGGGTTCTCCGAAAAAGACTCCCACTTCTGTCGGATGAAAATATTTTTCCCTGCCGATCTCTTTACCATATTTTTTAAGCAGGTCATCCGGGACTGACAGATGCCGGTTTGTTGTAACACCGAGCATTGTTTTTGCTTTTTCGTAAAACGGCATCAGTTCTTTTTTCCAGTCCTTGTCAAGGCTACTCCAATCCGGGTCTTTAAAAAACGGGTCAGGAGGGACAAGAAGTGTGTTGGCATAGACCAGGCTTCCTCCTCCGAGGCCGCTTCCAGCCAGGATCAGGACATTTTTCAGCATATGGATCTTTTGTATGCCATAGCAGAAGAGTCTGGGTGCCCATAGCCACTTTCTCAGGTTCCAATTGGTTTTCGGGAAGTCCTCAGGCCTGTATCTCCTGCCACTCTCAATTATGAGAACCTTATACCCTTTCTCTGCTAACCGGAGAGCTGAAACACTTCCGCCAAAACCCGAGCCGATAATAATATAATCATAAGTTTCAGAATTTTTCATGGTAGGGTTATAAAAATATCACAACACAGATTTTTTACCAAACTTACTTATTGTGGTGCTGTACCTCAAAGAATTCATGATGAAGTGATCTGACCGCTTTTTCACATTCATTTTTTCTTATTGTCAAATATATCGCATCATCAGATGCCCCGGCTGTCATGAGAGTCACATTTATCTTTTCCTCAGACAGAGTTGTCAGGATCTTTGCAGCGACACCATATGTTTCTCTGAAACCATACCCGACTGCAGCTATCAACGCTATGTTTTCATCAATACTTATCTCCTCGGCATCAGGAAGGTTGAGTTCCCTGACGATTGATGATGCTTCCTCAATATTCTTAGAAGAGAGCAGAAAATTGATAGTTGTTTGCGAAGTTATTATTGACCTGATATTGATCCCTTTCTCACTTAGCTTCCGGGAAATATTTGAGATTATTCCGGGATGTATTCCTACACCACTCCCTTTTATCCTCAACAATGCAAAGTTATTACTATAGGTTATACTTTTTATTACATTTTTATTCCGTTCTCTCTTTGAGTTTATTAAAGTTGATGCCGGAGGGAGGAGTTCTCTCTCAATATGTTGTTCGATACTGAATATCCTGAGAGGGATATTTTTTAACCTGACCGGTGCAAAAGTATCCGGGTGAGTAATACCGGCTCCAAAGTAGGATAATTCAGCAGCTTCTCCATAGGATAGCAGAGGTATTGTGGATGCGTTTTTTATCAGTACAGGATCTGCAGTCATGAAGCCGTTCACATCTTTCCAGAGATCGCAATATTCGGCATCTATACATTCTGCAATAACTGCAGCACTATAATCACTCCCCCCTCTTCCGAAGACGGATACTTTATTATTATTGTTGATACCGTAAAAACCGGGAATTAAATAATGCTTTTCAGCTGAAAGCTTTTTCTTAACCTCTGTCCTGGATCTTTCAAGGTCAATTCTTGCATCTAAAGACCTTCCGGAAGTGTAAAGCCCAATTTCTTCAGGTGTAGATTTACATATCCCGATTCCTTTACTATTCAATATGGAAGTAATTACCATTGATGAAAGTCTTTCACCGAAACTAATAACAAATGCATGTGAGGACTCGGGAATATCTCCGATCAACATAAGCCCTGTTAAATGATCATTTAATACTACCAGCATCATCTCAAGGTCTATTTTTATCAATTTGATTGTTGAAAGGTTATTAATGTTGTGATCCAGGAAATCATGATGTATTCTTCTGAGGCTTTTGATCAACCTTGAAATATTTGCACCTGACAAATTTCCTCCTGCCAGAATTTCAGATAATTTGTCAGTAACACTAAACAAAGCAGAGACCACAATTATCAGATAATTGTTATATGAGTTGATAATTTTCTCTATTTTTTGCAGGCCTTCGGGATTTTTTAGAACAGACCCTCCGAATTTAACTACTATTTTTTTCATTTGCTCCCCCGGTAGATCTCATGAAAAAGTTCAGCATTAGCTACAGAACCGCCTGCTCCGCCTCTTACCAGATTGTTTACAAGGAGGTTGAATCCGATCCGCCGCCCTCTCTTTTTCAATCCGCCAGTGTAAACCTGCATTCCGGGAGGATCTCCCCGGAAAGAGAGGTGATTGCCGGGATATCCCGGCCCGGTCAAATATTCCACAGATCTGCTTGTCAGTGATGGTAAGTTGAATTCCGGAACAGATTTTGACCATGCTTTTTGAATATCTTCCGGGCATGGAGATCCGGAAAATTCAACCCATATAGTTTCTAAATGACCATAGAGAACGGGTACTCTCACACATGTTGCAAATATTTCAGGATCAATCTCCAATATTTTCCTGGTCTCTTTCTCTATCTTTTCCTCTTCACCTTCAATATGAGGGATCACATTTCCTGAAATGTCCATTGCAGATAGTCCCGGATATCCAGCTCCGGATATTGCCTGATAAGTGGAGACAGTCACTTCTTCTATCCCGAATCTTTTTAATGGAGCAAGTGCAACTGAAAGGCCGGCTGAACTGCAATTCGGATTTGTTATTATAAAACCGCTTTTCGGGAATCCCTGTTCTTCTATCAGTTTTATGGAACCCGGGTTAATATCAGGTACTAATATCGGTACATCTGTATCATATCTGTGAGCTCCTGCATTAGTAAAAACAAAAAATCCCTCATTCCTGAGATCATCTTCAATATCTCCGGCAATATCAGATGGCAATGCCGAAAATACTACTTGAATTCCTCTGTTTCCAAGAGATTTTTTATCCGGTTTACTGATAATTATATCTCCTGCTTTGTCCGGAAAAGCCAAAGGCAGTTTCCAGTTTATTGCATCCCTGTATTTCTCTCCTATTCCTGTTTTGCTCCCGGTCAAAGAAACAATTTGGAATACAGGATGAGATGATAATATATTAACGAAGGCCTGTCCGATCAAACCTGTGGCCCCCATAACACAAACATTTATTTTATTATTATTCTTCACTTCTTCTCCTTAATTTATTTTTGAGATTCAGGTAATAGGTAAGGGGTTAGCGGTAACTTTCAAACTCTTTATACCTCTGACCTATAACCTCTGGCCAGATCAGAATTCGATCCGGAAGATAACAGACTGGAATGCCCCTAAGGGCTTCACATTATCATTAATGAATTCATTACAGCCTCCCGATCACTATTTCAGGGTTTGTAACCCTATCCGGTAAACCACCTTATCCCTGTCAGAACAGGTTGGTGAGGGTCGTAGAGTACCGGGCTCTCACCTCGTCTTCATAGCTAAAGGCTCTGAAGAAGAAACGTTGACAAGATATCAAACATTCACTTGTGTGTCAACATAGTTTTGTTTTACAAGCAGGGAGTGTATTAGGCGTAGCCATCTTATCTGCTGTAGCGGCCACCTCAGGGGTGACTCGTTAATATCGATCACCCCGGGGACAGGAAGCGGGGACGGATGAGAACATCCGGAGCGGGAGCAAAGCAGATGATGGCGAAAGCCTGACTATAATTTCAAATTGATGATGTTTGTGAAGCTATTTATTTAATGGTCCAGAGTTTCATCAGGTTGACGATCACTTCTGATGCTTTGTACATATCCTCAAGGGTGATCCACTCATATCTTGAATGAAAATTTGATCCGCCCGTGAAAATATTCGGTGTCGGGAGTCCCATGAAACTGAGCCTTGCTCCATCTGTCCCTCCACGAATTATATTCTTGAGAGGTTCTATACCGGCCATTTCCACAGCTTTTATCGCTTTGTTGGTCACTTCAGGATATTTATCGAGGATCTGTTTCATGTTCCTGTAGGATTCTGAAACTTTGATCTCCGCTTTAGCTCCCTTATATTTTTTCATTATGGTGTCAACAACTTCTCTTATGTAATTCTCTTTTTCTCTGAGTCCCGATTCTTCGAAGTCCCTGAGCAGGATCTTTACACTTGTTTTCTCTCCACCGCCGGAAATTGTAAAGGGGTGAATATAACCTTCTCTCTTTTCCGTTGTCTCCGGCGCAAGGCCGTTCTTCGGGAAATGGTCAACGATCTCTGAAACTATTTTTATAGCATTTATCATTTTATCTTTAGCATATCCGGGATGGACCATTATCCCTGTGACATCCAGTTCAAGTGTATCTGCACAGAAGGTTTCGTCCTCGATCTCCCCTAGTCTTTCACCATCTATTGTATAACCATAGTCGGCTTTAATATTTTCATTGGTGATATTCTCAGTTCCCCGGCCGACCTCCTCATCCGGAGTGAAAAGTATTCTGATGTTCGGTCTTGGAGCCTCCGGGTTCTCCTTAAGGTATTTTACAGCACAAATTATCTCTGTAATTCCTGCCTTGTTGTCGGCACCAAGCAGAGTTGTCCCGTCTGTTGTGAACACCGTCTTTCCTATCTTGTCATTCAGCATCGGATTTTCATCAACTTTTAAGATCACGTTCTCTTTTTCTGAGAGGACTATATCTTTTCCGTCATAATTATTATGGATAACAGGATTAACATCTTTTCCTGATACATCCGGCGATGTGTCAACATGAGCAATAAGTGCGATAGTCGGGACATCACTTTTTTGATTTGTCTTTAGTGTGGCTGTGACGTACCCCCACTTGTTCTGCTCAACATCATCAAGCCCCAATTCCTTCAGTTCAACTTCTAATTTGTTTAAAAGGTCGAATTGTTTCTTTGTTGAAGGATAAGATTCCGACTCCTCATCAGACTGAGTATCTATCTTTACATAACTGAAAAACCTGTCCATCATTCCGGGAAATTCCATAAAATACCTCCGGAAAAATTATAGCACAGATGATATGTTCTAAAAAGGAGACTGAATTAGCTGATAATGTTTTTTGTCATGTAAATTTCTTGAATAATCTGTTCTCTGATACTATACTTATAACATGCAGTATCTCTGTTATAGGAGTGACAAACTGGATAATATCAGACTCACGGGGATCAAGGTTGTTCTGTCTATCCTGCTGGTTTTATTGTTTTTCCCATCAGTTTATTCATCTCCTCTGGATAATACCCTGATCTTTCTCAGCCCTGTGGATATGATCACAAGTGATCCTGGGATGGTCGGTGATATGTATTCATCTCAAATAATTGAGAATATCTTTGAGGGTTTGACCAGCTATAAATCCGGAACTATTAAGATCAAGCCCGGACTTTCAGAAAGTTGGAAAATATATGATAACGGGAAGAGGTGGGTTTTCATATTGCGAAAGGGGGTTAAATTTCACAATGGTGAATTATTTAACGCTGCTTCTGTTGTGAGTTCGTTCTCCAGAAGGCTGAATAATAAAAAAAATTATCATGAATGGAATACATACTATACATATCTGAGGAGGGTCAGGGAAATTGATAATTATACGGTGGAGTTCCTTCTCACTGAACCTTATGCTCCGTTTCTTTACCGGTTGGCAAGTACAAATGCTTCAATTATAGCCCCCTCCTCTTATGATGGGGAAGTTTTCTCTCCTATCGGCACCGGCCCTTTCAGATTTGGTGAGAGGAAAAAGGGGAAGTTTGTAAAGCTTCTCAGGAATAATTTTTATTGGGGTAACCGGCCACTTCTTTCTGCCGTAATCTTCAAGGTTGTCAAGAACCAGAATTGGCGGATACTTCAGATTAAGAACGGGAATGCGGATGCTGCTCTGATTGAATCTGAAATTATCCTTGAAGATGTTGCAAGTGAAAAGAATGTGGATATCATATCCGGGCAGTCTCCCGGGATCTATCACATAGCTTTTAATACGATGAAGGGGCCCTTTCGGGACAAAAGAATGAGGCAGGCAGTAGCACATCTTATCAAAAAAGAAGCAGTAGTAAAAAAAATACTTCAATCATTTGCTGAAAATGCAACAACTCCTGTACCGCCTCAGGTGTTTGGTCATAATCCGGAATTGAAAGATTATAGTTTTAATATTGCGGAAGCAAAAAAAAAGAAAAATGATGCGGGATACAAATCAGAGGTCGATGTTTCTCTCTACTATTCCGATAGTTCAGAAAATTATGAAAACATTGCTGTTGTCTTAGCCCGTTCCGCAAAGAAGATAGGGCTGAACATTAAAAGAATGCCTGTACCTTTTTCCGAACTTGTGAATCTTGGATTTGAAAAGCATGATATGCTTATTCTTGGATGGATAGGCGATATACCTGATGCAGATGTTTATCTTTATCCAAATTTTATTAGCGGCGTGAGCAGTTCTAACAGTACGGGATATAATAATCCGGAAGTGTCAAAACTTCTTAATCAAGCACGAATGATATCAAATACAGAAGTGAGGATAAAGTTATATATGGAAGTGCAGAGGATCCTTCATGATGATCTTCCCTGGTTGCCTTTGTATTACAGGAAAAAATTTCTTATTCACAATAAAAGTGTAAAAAACCTTATAATACAACCTTTGTCTCTAATAAATTTTAATGATGTGTTTTTCAGTGATAATGAGTCTGTGCAGGAATAGTCTCTAATATAATAGCTCCGTTTATTCATAGTTTTAATACAGGCTCCTGAGCATGAATTCTCGTCAACTATGATAATCACTCTCCTTTTCCAGGAGTTAATTATTGAATAACCTGTAAGCCTATACTATATTATAAAGATGGGGAACTTCTTTTATCAAAGACTCGTGCAGGATAAAAAAAGTTTCCCGAGGATTAAGGTTGTTGTTTTATCTATCCTGTTGGTTTTATTGTTTTTTCCATCAATTTATTCATCATCTCAGGATAATACTCTGATATATCTTGGCCATGTGGATGTGATCACATTCGACCCGGGGCTTACCACAGACAAATATTCTTCTCAAATAATCACGAATATATTTGAAGGATTGACCAGATATAAAAAGGAGAGGCCTGATATAGAACCTTGCCTTGCTGAAAGCTGGACGATGAGTAATAATGGAAAGAGGTGGGAGTTTCAGATCAGAAAAGGTGTGAAGTTCCATAATGGTGAACTTTTAAATGCTTCAGCTGTAGTAAAATCTTTCAACACAAGACTATCCGATAAAATAAAGTATAAAGAATGGAATTCATTCTATAGTTATCTTAAGAAAGTCAGAGAGATTGATAATTATGTGGTGGAATTTATTCTTTCAGAGCCTTTTGCCCCTTTTTTGTTTCAGATGGCCAGTCCTCATTCATCAATAATTGCACCTTCATCTTATAAAGCCGGAAATTTTATTCCATATGGGACCGGGCCTTTCAGGTTCGGAAACAGGAAGGAGGGTAAATTTGTCAAGTTGATCAGAAATGATTCATATTGGGGGAAGCCTGCGTATTTGTCAGGTGTTATATTTAAAGTTGTTAAAGATCAAAACTGGCGTGTTCTTCAGATGAAGAACGGGAGTGCTGATGTTGCCTATATCGAGTCATGGCATGAATATAATGAGGTTGCAAATTCTAAGGTTTTGAAAATTATTTCAGGATTGTCTACTTCAGTCCATTACCTTGCTTTCAATGTTAGGAAAGGTCCGTTTAAGAACAAAAAAATGCGTCAGGCACTTGCTCATCTTTTTAACAAGAAAGTAATGGTAAAAAATATCTTCCAGGAATTTGCAATAAACGCTACAACCCCTGTTCCTCCGGGGATGTTCGGTCATTATCCGGATCTGAAAGATTATGAGTTTAACATCAATAAAGCCGCAAGATTGAAAGATGAGTCAGGATATAAAGATAAAATCGAGGTTTCTCTCTATTATTCAGAGAATTCGAAGAATCTTGGAAATATTGCCAGTGTTTTGTCCCGTTCAGCCAGGAAGATAGGGATGAACATAAAAAAAATGCCGATCCCATTCACCGAGCTTGTTAACATCGGATATGAGAAGCATGATATGCTCATGCTTGGATGGGCCGGGGATATACCGGATGCTGACGTTTATCTATATTCAAACTTTACCGAAAATTCCGGAAGGTTGAACAGATCCGGATATTATAATAAACAAGTTACCGGATTAATAGATAAAGGACGAAAAACTTCTGTCAAAAAAACAAGAGAGAGTTTGTATTGGAATGCTCAGAAGATCATTCACAGAGATCTCCCATGGATACCCCTTTTCTACATGAACAATATTTTGGTCCGCAATAAAAATGTAAGAAATCTCTCTATCCAGCCGCTTTCATTTTTGAACTTCAGAGATGTGTTCTTCGATAACAAAAAGGTTGTACAGGAATAGTATTTGATAATTTAGTTCATTTTATTTATTATTTTATATTGTGATGGTTATTTCTTGGAGCATATTGAAATGAATAGTAGATTTTCTATTGGTAAGTCCGGAGTTGCAACGGGACTGGTCATTCTCTTAATCTTATTCATTATTCCATTTTATGCTGCAGATTCCCCCCTTATCTATCTGAAGAGTACATATATTTCCACCCTTGATCCGGGACTTACATCAGATGTGTATTCGTCCGAGGCCATATCCAACATTTATGAAGGTCTGGTCAGATATAAAAAAGGATCTTCCCGTGTTGAACCTGCACTTGCTGTCAGTTGGAGGACTGAAAATGACGGGAAAAAGTGGATATTTAAGTTAAGGAAAGGAGTGAGATTTCACAATGGGGAAAAATTTAATTCTGCTGCAGTTGAATTGAATTTCAGAACCCGGATGCTGAATAAAAAAAAGTACTATAACTGGAACAGAATTCATTCCCATATTTTAAGTATTGGCAGTATTGATGAATATACAATTGAGATAGTACTGGAAAAACCTTTTGTCCCTTTCCTTTATTCCCTGGCAAGTCCCAAGCATATGATAGTTGCACCTTTATCCTATGTCTCAGAGGAATTCAGGCCGATAGGGACCGGCCCCTATAAATATTTTAAAAGTGTTCAAAATAAATATCTTACAGTGATAAGGAATGAAAAATATTGGGGAAAGGAGGTTCGGATTCCCAAGATTGTTTTTAAGGTCGTTAATGATGTTGCATGGAGGATGATACAACTGAAATCCGGGAAAGCATCTTTATTGATGGTGAGATCATCAAAAGAATATGAGGAGATCAGGGGAAGACGTGAATTCAATACCATTTCTGTTCCCTCTGTTTCTGTACACTATCTTGCATTCAACACACAAAAAGGCATATTTCAAAACAGAAATGCCAGAATTGCGTTTGCTCACCTGATAAATAAAGGCCCGTTAATAGGAAGAATTTTCCAGAATTTTGCATCAAATTCAACTACTCCCATTCCAAGTGGTATTTTCGGGTTTAATCCTGATATTAAAGATAGATCTTTTGATCTGGAAAAAGCCGGGGATCTGTTGAAACGGGGACAAATAAAAAAAGGTACCAGGGTGTCTCTTTACTATTCAGGGAATTCAAAACCTCTTGAGGAGATTGCCGGAGTGATCAAAAAATTTGCAGCCAGAGTCGGAATACATGTTTATAAAGTACCGCTTTCTTTCACTGATCTGAGAAAAGCAGCCGGAAGTAAACGACATGATATGATTATGATGGGATGGTCAGCCGATATTCCCGATCCTGATGTTTTTTTATTCGATACATTTGCTGATAAGAATAGTGAGTTCAATCGGTCAGGGTATTCGGATCCTGAGCTTACCCGACTGCTTAATGATGCAAGTGGAATCCGAGATAATAAGAAGAGAGAAAAAATGTATTTCAGGGCACAGGAGATCATTGCAAGGGATTGTCCCTGGATCCCCCTTTACAATGTTAATGATTTCCTTGTTTTTAAGAATAAAATTAAAGGCTTGTATCTAAACCAATTGTCCCATGTAATCTTCAAGGATGCATATGTGGAGGAAAATTGAAATACTATAAAGGGCTCATTTTATTTCTGATTGTTTTGTTGATTACGATTCCAATAGCAGCCGGAAAAGAGAGAGTGATCAGATCCGGAAACAGAGGAGGGCCCACAACGCTTGATCCTGCAGAAGCGTGGGATAATACATCATCTGTTTATCTTGCAAATATTTTTAACAGGCTCGTCGAATTGGAGCCGGGAACTCTGAAGATCAAACCTTCTCTTGCTTTAGCATGGGATTCGGACAAAGAAGGGAAAGTATGGACATTCCGGTTGAGGCGTGGAGTGAAATTTCATGATGGCACGCCATTTGATGCTGATGCGGTTGTTTTTACGTTTGAAAGGCAAATGGAGGAGAAATATAAATATGGGGAATTTGTCCTTTTTAAAGAAATTTTCCCATTTTTAAAAGGTATAAAAAAGGTCGGCAAGTATAAAGTCCAATTCATTTTAAAAGAACCTTTCTTCCCATTTCCTGCTACTTTGTCTGTAAGCTGCACTTCGATAGTTTCGCCTGCAGCTTTAAAAAGGATGAAAGAAAAATTCCGTTTAAAACCTGTGGGGACAGGCCCTTACAGAGTAAAGGAGTGGAAAAAAGGGAAAAAAATAGTACTTGAATCTTTCAATGGTTATTGGAAAGGGAAACCCGGTATCGATAAATACATTACAATTATTGAACCAAATATGGACAAATTATTTGAGCTTTTCAGAAAACAGAAGATTGATGTTTTAACCAGTTTTTCGATTTCAAAAATGGTTATATTCAAAGGATATGAGTGGGTGGGATATTCATATTCCTCTTCTCTTTCCACTTCTTATATAGCCTTCAATATGAAAAACAGGTATCTGAAAAAGACCGGTGTAAGAAAAGCTATTAATTATTTATGGAATAAGGATATATTAAAGCTGGTCTATCAGAATCACGTAAAGCCTCTGTGCTCTCTTTTCCCACAGGGGATGTCCGGTTATGATTGTGACCTTGACAAATACCCTCTGTCTGTAGAGAAAGCCCGTAAATTACTGAATAAAGAGGGATTACAAAAAGGATTTCAACTGAGCTTCCTGTTACACAGGGATACAGACCTTCATCTCCCAATTGTTAATATTTTTTCAAAAAATCTGAAAAAAGTCGGGATTCGGCTTAAAGTGGTTATTGTAGATATGAATGAATATTTTTCCAGAGTTTCGAAGGGAGATTATGACCTTACATTTTCTTCATGGATAGCAGATTATCCTGATCCGTTCAGTATAATAAGTCCTTTGTTTTCCAAGAAAATACAGAGTGAAGGTTTGGCTAATTTTTCAACCGGGAAAAATATTGATATTCTTAAAATGATTGAAAAGGCAAGGACTATAAAAGATCCCGTCAAGAGAGGAAGATATTATATAAAACTGAACAATCTGGTAGTTGAAAGGGCTTTGCTCATTCCACTTTACCAGGATATCAATCTGATCCTTTATAACAAAAAACTGGGGAAGATCAAATTGGACAGTCTGGGAATGATTGATCTGTTCCTGCTGGGGAAACAGTGAAAATAAGAACTAAAATTCTAGTGTTCCTGATAATTGTGGCAGGGATCTCATCATTATTTTCGATCTATTATTCGATCAACTTTTTGTCAACCAAATATGAGAACACGGCAAAAGAGAACCTTCTAAAGTTGAAAGAACAGACGGCGGGGGTCTTTCACGGGTATCTGGGTGAATTATCAAGAAAAGGATTGTTCATATCAGAATTGAATGAAATTGCCGGGAATATTGACGAACCCGAAGAAATAGCAACGTCACTTGAACTGAAAGTTTTCTTCCTCAGTTCAATCAATGCCAAAGTAGTAGATCTTGATAACAGGATTATAGTTGATGTGAAAAATTCATCAGAGAGTTATATAAATGAGAAAACACTCCTTTATGAACCATTTTTTAAGAGAAGCCGGAATTCATTGCTCAGAAAGACAGGAATTGTAAATTTGGGAGAAAATATATGCTTTGTTTCCATCTCTCCTATAATGAACCAGAATACTTTTGAAAAAGTGGGAGATCTGGTACTTGAGTTGCCTCTCGATTCTGAGTTTTCCGATCAGATAAGGAATATGGTGAGAGCAGAAATTTTTATCTTCTCGGATGACAAAGGGATAGGGACAACCATGCTCGATAATAATGGTGAGAGATTTTTTCCAGATTCTTTTGATCTGATAAACGCCAAAGGGGAGATGACCATTGGGGAGGAAAAGTACCTGATCGGAACTTTTAAGATATATGATCATGTAGACAAGGAGATCGGTAGTGTAATAGTTGCCTACGATATAAGTGACATTCTTAAAACTAAGAATCTGGATGTCCGGAGTATGATGCTGGTATTCTTCACAGTGTTTTTCATTGTAATAATTGTGAGTGTTTTGATCGGTAGATGGTTAGGGAAGCCGTTAAAGACTCTATCGGAAAGCGCACAGTCCATTTCAAAAGGGGACTTTGATATCAAGATCGGGATCAAATCAAAAGATGAGATAGGAGATCTCTCAAAGCTTTTTAATTCAATGGCTGAATCCCTGAAAATTCAGAAAAAAGATATGGAGAAAATGCAGCTTTACCTGAAGAACATGATAGATTCTATGCCCTCGGTTTTGATTGGAATTGACAGGGATGGAAAAGTTACCCAATGGAATGTTGAAGCTGAAAAAAAATCCGGACTTGTACCTGAAGATGCTATCGGAAAAAAAATAGAGGATATATTCCCGCAATTCGCATCCCAGCTGGAAAAATTTCAGAAATCGATAAAAGAGAAGATCCCCCAGAAAATGGAAAAAATTGTTGAACGTGTCGATGATGAACTCAAATATAATGACATAATGATCTATCCTTTGATATCAAATGGAGTTGAAGGTGCTGTTATCAGAATGGATGATATTACGACCAGGATTCGTATAGAGGATATGATGGTCCAGACTGAGAAGATGATGTCTGTGGGAGGCCTTGCTGCAGGGATGGCTCATGAGATCAACAATCCTCTGGGTGGAATACTTCTGGGCGTCCAGAATATTCTCAGAAGGGTCTCACCTGATTTTAAAGTAAATCGTGAGAAAGCTGAGGAACTTAACCTTAACCTTGAAGATATTTTTAAATATCTGGAGAAACAAAAGATAATATATTTCCTTGAGGTAATACAAAGATCAGGCGAGAGGGCCTCAGATATAGTTACAAATATGCTGAATTTCAGTAGAAGATCGGAATCGCAATTTGAAAAAGCAGATATCTCTTCTATTATTGAAAATACAATTGAACTTGCTACGAATGATTATGATCTGAAGAAAAAGTATGATTTCAGACATATTAAAATTACCCGGGAATTTGAGAATGAGTTCCCTGAGATCTTATGTGCAGAGAACGAGCTTCAGCAAGTGTTATTGAACCTTTTGAAGAATGCTGTACATGCAATCAGTGATAACAAGGAAAAATCCGAAGATCCGGAGATTACTCTAAGGTTGTTCAAAGAAGGGTCTTTGGGTGTAATAGAAGTTGAGGATAACGGGCCGGGCATGGACAGGGAGACAACAAAAAGGGTATTTGAGCCATTCTTTACAACAAAGGAGATCGGAGTCGGGACCGGCCTGGGCCTTTCTGTATCATATTTTATTATAACAAATATCCATAAAGGAACCATGTATGTGATCTCCACACCCGGTAAAGGGACAAAATTTATAATAAAACTCCCTCTGGAGGAGAAATAATGTCTTCAGTGAAAATATTGCTTGTTGATGATGAAGAAATCGTACGTATTACTCTTGAAGCTTATCTTGAAGATGAAGGATATACAGTTATTTCTGCTAACAGCGGTGAAGAAGCACTTGAGAGGATTGTTGATCAAAAAGTGGATATTGGTATTATTGATATGAGATTGCCCGGTATAGACGGAAATGTGCTGATATCGAAACTGAATAAACTGCTGCCTGAAATGAAGTTCATAATTCATACCGGATCTATGGGCTATTCGCTCCCTGAGTCTCTGGCAGAATTGGGGATTTCCGACGAACTTGTGTTCAAAAAGCCTATTAAAAATATATCAGAATTTACCGGAATGATAAGGAAACTTACCGAAGGAAGGGTGTAAATAAGATCCGCTTGATCCTACCCTGTTTTTGTAATTTGAAAATTCAGGATTTCGTTATATAATCATAGAATAAAGGAGGTGAAATACAAAACTATAATTATTTGTATTTCGTAAAAACCATATGAAAATATTAAATATGAAAAAATCAATTTTAGGTTCACTGCCGGTATTTATAATTACGTTTATTTTGCTCAGCGGAATTGTTATGGCAGGTGATAAGGTGGAGGAGAAAAAGATGTGTGATAATCCTTTTTTTAAGAAGTATGATACGCCGTTTGAGGTACCGCCTTTTAATCTTATAAAAGAGGACCATTATGTTCCGGCTTTTAAAAAGGGGATGGAAGATCACAAAAAAGAAATTCAGGCTATTATTGACTGTAAAAAAGAGCCGAATTTTGTTAATACGATCGAAGCTCTCGAGTATAGCGGAGAACTTTTATCTAAAGTTTCCGGAGTTTTCTTCAGCCTCTACAGCAGTTTGACGAACAAACATATGCAAGATATTGCAAAACAGATGTCCCCTCTTCTCTCCAAGCATAGAGATGATATCAATTTGAGTGCAAAATTGTTCAAAAAGGTAAAAAGTGTTTTTGATAATGTTGACAAATTTAATCTCAATCTCGAACAGAAGAAAGTGGTTGAGGAGTATTATAAGGGGTTTGTCAGAGGCGGCGCGAACCTGAATGAAGAGGATAAGACAAAACTAAGGAAGATCAATCAGGAATTATCCATATTAGGCCTGCAATTCGGAAAGAATCTTCTTGCTGAAACTAACGGATTTAAGATGGTAATTGATAAGAAAGAGGATCTTGAAGGACTTCCTCAATCTGTTATTGACGGAGCTGCAGAAACGGCTGAGGCAATGGGAGAAAAAGGGGAATGGATTTTCACTCCTCAGAGGCCGAGCTGGACCCCATTCCTGAAGTATTCAAAAAAACGGGATCTGAGGGAAAAATTATACAAAGGTTATATTTTCCGTGGTGATAACAACAATAAGAACGACAATAAAAAGATCGTAGCAAAAATCGCATCGCTCAGGGTAAAGAGGGCGAATATCATGGGTTTTGATACTCACGCTGATTTCAGGCTTGAACGTAATATGGCAAAAAACCCGGGGAATGTTTATAAGCTTCTGGATCAAATTTGGGTTCCCGCATTGAAAAATGCAAAAAGTGAAGCAGCTGAACTTCAGAAAATCATTGACAAGGAGGGTGGCAAATTTAAACTTGCATCCTGGGACTGGTGGTATTATACGGAAAAACTGAGAAAAGAAAAATTTGATTTTGATGAAGGTGTTCTCCGCCCTTATTTTAAACTTGAGAATGTAAGGGAAGGAGCTTTTTATGTTGCAAATAAACTCTATGGAATAAAATTTGTAGAGAGAAAGGATATCCCCCTCTATCATAAGGATGTAACTACTTTTGAAGTGTTGGAATCGGATGGAAGCCATATCGGGATCCTCTATATGGACTTTTTCCCCAGAGAGAGCAAAAGGGGTGGTGCCTGGTGCGGCAGTGTACGTGATTACCATTATAAGAACGGGAAGGAAATAACTCCCGTAGTATATATGGTGCTTAATGCTTCAAAGCCGGTTGGAGACAAACCGGCGCTTCTGAGCCCTGATGATGCTTCAACACTTTTTCATGAATTCGGGCATGCTCTTCACAATCTTCTTTCAACAGTTAAATATGAGTCGATTTCCGGTACAAATGTTGCATGGGATTTTGTTGAACTCCCGTCACAGATCATGGAGCATTGGGCTCTTCATCCTGAAGTTCTGAAAGTTTATGCAAAACATTATAAAACCGGGGAACCGATCCCTCAGGAATTTCTTGACAAGTTAAATGCAAGCAAACTTTTTAATCAGGGATTTGTTACACTCGAATATCTTGCTGCCTGTTATCTTGATCTGAACTGGCACACATTGAAGGATGAGAAGCTAAGGGATACAAACAAATTTGAAAAAGATTATCTTAATAAAATAGGCCTGATCCCTGAGATTATTCCAAGATACAGAAGCACATATTTCGCTCATATAATAGGTGGATATGATTCCGGTTATTATGCTTATATCTGGGCGGAAGTACTCGATTCAGATGCATTTGAGGCTTTCAAGGAGAATGGACTTTTTGATCAGAAAACTGCTAAAGCTTTCAGGGATAATGTCCTTGCGAGAGGTGGTTCCGAAGAACCGATGGTACTTTACAAAAAGTTCAGAGGAGCTGAACCTAAGATAGATGCCCTTCTCAAAAAAAGAGGACTTAAGAAGTAATTTTATTTTTTGTCGATATTACAGCTGCCTCCGGGCAGCTGTATCATTGCAAAAATTTTTATTTTTTCCTACGTTTAAATATTAATTCTCAGGAGAGCTTATGAGCTTTAAAACTGCAATTCTAAGGATGCCGGGAGAAGACTTCGGTAGTGGGGAAACAACCTCTGAACTCGGAAATCCTGATTTCAATATGATCTTGTCTCAGCATAATGAATATACAAATATTCTTAAACAACTCGGCCTTGATGTTATTGTACTTGATCCTCTCCCTGGTTATCCCGATGCTTATTTTGTAGAGGATACAGCTGTTATAATACCTGAGATTGGAATTATAACGAATCCCGGAGCACAATCAAGAAAAGGTGAAGAAGATGGAATTGAGTTCATCCTGATGAGATTCAGAGATACTCTGAGAATAAAACCTCCGGGAGTACTTGACGGAGGAGATGTGCTGCAGGCAAACAACCATTTTTTTATTGGGCTCTCTGAAAGGACGAACAGAGAAGGTGCAGATCAGCTTTCAGATATTCTGAAAAGATTCGGATATATTGTTGATATAGTTAGTGTAGGTGACGGACTGCATCTTAAGTCAGGGGTGAATTATCTTGGAGACGGGAAAATGTTGATGACATATGTATTCAGAGATATTCCCGGGTTTTCAGATTTCGAAAGGCTTATAATCAAAGAAGGTGAAGAGTATGCGGCAAACACACTCCTGATAAACGGAACATTTATAACTCCTGCAGGTTTCCCCGATACTCACAAGCAGCTTGCCGCTCTTGATAAGCCGGTAATAACCCTGAATGTAAGTGAAGTGAGGAAGATGGATGGAGGCCTTACATGTATGTCACTGAGGTTCTGATTGATTTGTCTCTTTTTCTCTGATAAAATTAGTCAGGTTGTACCGAGTACAAACCGGGGGAATTTTATATGAACTTAGCTGTGATCGGGCTTCAGTGGGGAGATGAAGGGAAAGGAAAAGCTATTAATTATCTTGCTCCTGAATATGAGGTCGTAGTAAGATATCAGGGCGGGCACAATGCAGGCCATACTATTTACCATAAAGGTGAAAAGATTATTCTTCACCTGCTTCCTTCAGGTATATTCTCACCTTCTACTGTCTCGGTCATCGGGAACGGAGTTGTTGTCAATCCTGTCAAGCTAACTGAAGAGATCAAAGGAGTTGAAAAATTCGGAGTTAATTGTAATAATCTTGTGCTCAGTTCCACAGCACCTCTGATACTTCCTGAACATCAGCAATTAGATGTGGTATTTGAAAATTCCCGTTATATTGAGATCGGAACAACCAGGAGAGGAATAGGGCCTGCTTATGAGGACCTGACAGGAAGGAGGGCCGTTTTTACCGGAGATCTCTTTGATAAGGATAGATTTTACAATAAGATCAAGCCTCTTAATGAATATTACAACAAACTTATCAGAACTTTTAACGGTAAAGAGATCGAACTGGAATCTTATATTGACGAATATATCGAATATGGAAAATTTCTAAAAGAATTCACAAAAAATTCTATTTATTTATTGAATGGTTTTCTGAAGCAGGGGAAGAAGATATTGTTCGAAGGCGCTCAGGGAGTCCTTCTGGACATAAACTTTGGTACTTTTCCTTTTGTCACTTCTTCAAATCCAACTGTAGGCGGGATGTTTACAGGGACAGGGCTCCCACATAAAAGCCTTGACACGATCACCGGAATATCAAAAGCTTATACTACAAGGGTCGGTGGCGGCCCATTCCCCTCAGAACTGAAAGGAGATACCGGTGAATATCTCCGGAAACAAGGGAATGAATACGGGTCAACCACAGGAAGGCCGAGAAGGGTAGGATGGCTGGACCTTGTCGCCTTGAAGTATGCTGTGATGGTGAATGGAGTTGATGACATTTTCTTAACAAAACTTGATGTTCTTGATGAACTTGAAGAGATCGAAATGGTGACCGGATATCAAACTGATGGTGATATAAGTACAATCTTTGAACCGGACCACATCTATCTTGACAATGTAACTCCGGTTTTAAAAAAGTTCAGAGGATGGAGATCGGATACATCCGGAATTAAGGTTTATAAAGACCTTCCTGAAGAAGCTAAAGAATATATCAGATTTATAGAAGAATTTTCAGAAATTCCTGTCAGGGCGGTTTCTGTTGGGGTTAGCAGTGAGCAGACCATAAAAAACTGCAAGGAATGATATGTATGATAAAAATCAGATCATAGAAGAGATAAAAAGGGTGGCATCCAACCTTAAAACCAGTAGCCTTAAGAAAAAAGACTTCATAAAGAATACAATGATCCCTGTTAGTACAATAAATTTCTATATCAGCTCATGGCATGATGCCCTGAGGGAAGCAGGACTTGAAGACGGGACTTTTGTTGAAGAGGTCAAAGATAAGGACCTGCTTAAAGACCTGCTCAGGATTGAGAAGGAGTTCGGAGAAACTCCTACATATGCATTAATAGAAAAGAACGGAAGATATTCAAAAGAAGATTATGAGCAGAGGTGGAGAACTCTTACTGATGCACTTAATCTTGCTAAATCCAAGTATGACCGGAAATCGGCGCCATCTCCTGATAAAACCATTGTGATGGATGAAGGGCCTATCGAGATTGTTTCTCCTGATAAAACGATTATGGTTACCAAAAAAAAGGATAGCAAAAAGAAGTCAAAGATAAATTTTGAGGAGACACTTGTTTCCATTAAAAAAAATGAAATGGGCATTGAAAAATCCGAATCGGATAAATTCAGCGATAATTTCGGAAGTGATAATATCCTTACAATTGATGAGATCGAAAATAAGGAGAAGAGCAGGAAGAGTAAAGAAGAGTCGGAGCCCAGTTTTGATTATGTTCCGGATGATGGTGGTGGGATCGAGAACCTGATGGCTATGGATGTTCAGAAAAAGAAGAAGAAAAAAATAATTCCTGAAACTATTAAGCCTGCAATTACAAAATCTGAAAAAGAAAAGGGTAACCCACTGAATTTCAGAGGAATTAAATTTGCTCCGATCGATACACGGGGAGTGATATTTATATTCGGAGTGGTTTGTGAAGAGTTGAACTTTATAGTTGAGTCTTTCGGGTTAGACCGGTATTGTTTCTCAGGGAAAAGAAACAAGTCGTCTGAAGAGGAAAAATGGGAAGCTGTTAACCTTGGATTTGCGCTAAACAGTCTCGATCTGAAAAAAAACGAAAGGCTTACGAAGAACTGCGAACTACTTGTATGCTGGGAAAGTGGATGGAAGGATTGCCCGGTGGAAGTACTTGAATTGAGCACCACATTGACACGTCTGGAGAATTACTAGAGGTCGATTGCAGCATTGACCCGAAAGGCAAAAAGTGGTATAATTAAATATTAACAAAAACACTTAGGAGATATGTAAGATGGAACATTTAACAAAAGAAACATTCGTTGAAAAAATATTTGATTTTGAAAATGAGAAGGAATGGAAATTCAAAGGGGAACTTCCTGCAATAATTGATTTTTATGCAGACTGGTGTCAGCCCTGCAAGATGGTTGCTCCTGTTCTGGAGAAGCTTTCCAAGGAGTTTGACGGTAAGATCAATATATTTAAAGTTGATACTGAGGCCCAGGGCGAACTTGCAGGGATATTTCAGATCACAAGTATCCCATCAATATTATTCATTCCGAAGGACGACAAACCTCAAATGTCAATGGGCGCTCTTCCAAAGGAAAGTTTTGAAGAAGCTATCAAAACAGTACTGAAAGTAGAAGCATAAACCAAGTATTCAAATACTAGAGGCAGGTTAATCCCTGCCTTTTTTTTTATATTTTTCTTTTTCTTCCAAATTTGTTTTCCCGGTTTTTCCACTGATTTACAATAAAATATGCCATAGCTGTGTCATATCAATTATTAGGTTAATTTATTAGCAGCGATTTTTATTTGAGATTTCTATTCCCCCGGTTTTATATATAAGTAAGGAGACGAGTATGAGAAAATTATCAGTTTTATTTATTACTATTTTGATTTGTACAGGCTTGATCTTTCCTGGATCCATTACTGTCAACAAACCGGATGGGAGTGTTGACTGGTTCAAGGGAAATACTTATTTAATCAAATGGACGCCAAACGGATGTCAGGAAACTGATTATAAGATCAATATTTTCAAGGGGAGTGTCCTTCAGGCAAATTTCAAACTTCAGCTTACTGCTTCCGGAGTGACCCAAAAGAACTGGAAAATCCCTGCAGATTTTGAAGTAGGGATGTATGTGATCAGGGTTAAGGCTGAGAATACATGTCTAGGGGATAGCAAACTGTTTGAGATAAAAAACAAATTCTATATCAATCCTGATGTGATTAAGAAGTTCAAGAAGAAACCGCAGTTCAAACCCAAACCGGGGATGTTTAAGCCTGTTGTTGAATCTATATTGCCGATTCCACTGGGTGCGTTACAACCTGGGACTCAGTTGTTTGTCAGGGGAAAAAATTTCGGACCCCAGAAAGGAAGGATCCTTATTAAGGGTAATTTCCCGGGGGGGCATATTGAGCTTGAAAATGTCACATGGGAAATTAATTCAAAGGCAAATGGATTTATTCCTCAGTCTGCCAACGGTCAGCCGAACCAGATTGTCAGTGTGGTTGTTGTATCTAAGTTTACTTTTAAAAGCGATCCATTCGGTAATCCCCAGTTCAAGGGGAGAGAAGAAAAAGTGCTTACTGCTGATGCAGTAGGTGTCAGTTGCGGAAATGATGGTAACAGTAATGTTTGTAATGGTGTTTCATCTGGAAGTGGTGATATCTGGCCAGGAGAGGAATTTACTGTGGGATGTGCTACAGCTTATGCGATTTGTGGTTATCATTCAAACGTATGGGGAGCCATAGGTGATGATGTGGGAGATGATGTCTACTCAATTAGTCTTAAAAACGGTTGGGTCCTGAAAAGTATGCAGAAAGTTGAGTGGTCTAAGAGTTCAGGGGATGAAGTGTTGTCAGGTCCTACCCCTTCATTTCCAGCTGGTCAACCGAACTGGAGTGCTATTGTTCACTGGAAAGTAACACCTAATGACAATGTCCGGTACAGGATTAAAATAATTGTCGAAGGACCCCTCGGCACTCATTATAAATAATATATATATTTTTGATGCATTTGGTTGTTGAATCATAAAGTACAGGGCGGGGCTCAATGCCCCGCCTTCTCTTATCTCAGAATTAGTTACATGATAAATTATTTTTGAGATATTAATACTAAAAGTTTTATCTATATAAATAGGAGAATTACATGAAAAAATTCAGGATATTATTATTACTAATTATGTTTTTTAGCGGAGTGATCTGGTCACAGAGTATTAATGTTACAGCTCCCGGGAATGGAGTTACCTGGTACAAAGGTGACACTCACAACATCACCTGGACTCCGTCAAATTGTTCGATTACCAGTTATAAGATCAATATTTTTAAAGATAGTATCAGTCAGCCGAACTTTAAGCTTCAACTGACTGCTTCAGGCACAAATACAAAAAGCTGGACGATACCGGGCACCTTTGACTCAGGAAATTATATTATAAGGGTCAAAACGGATGACAACCTGTGTGTAGGAGATAGTGGATTATTTATTATTGCAGATAAACCTCAATCAGCCTCAATTACAGTTACCAGTCCCGGGCCGGGGGCGGTCTGGAAAAAAGGTTCCACACATTCAATTACATGGGTCCCGACAAATTGTTCGGTTACCAGTTATAAGATCAATATTTTTAAAGATAGTATCAATCAGTCGAACTTTAAGCTTCAATTGACAGCTTCAGGTACAAATACAAAAAGTTGGACGATCCCGAATACTTTTGATCCGGGGAACTATTATATAAGGATTAAGACCGATGACAACTTATGTGTCGGTGACAGCGGATTACTTGTTATCGAAGATGCACTACCGGAAGAAGAACCGTCGATCACAATTTTAAAACCTGACTCCAGCACAATCTGGAGAAAAGGGATCACAAATTTAATAACATGGGACAAGACCGGGCAGCAATCTGCAGGTGTTAAGATCAACATCTATAGAGGTTCAGTTATTTCCCAGCCAAATTTTCTTGAGCAATTGACCGGATCCAACAACGGGTCAAAAAGCTGGAAGATACCGGGAAATTATGCGACCGGGACATATCGCCTGAGGATCATGAGCGATGATCAGGTGACAGATGATTCGGACCCATTCATGATCAAGCCAAAATTTCAGATCACCCCGGAAATGGTAATTACGCCCATTCATGGTAATATAGAAATATTAAAGCCGTCAACATCAAGTTTCTGGAAGGAAGGTAAAACCCACCTTATTAAATGGAAAAATAAATTTACAAAGAAAAATACAATAAAGATAGATCTTTATAATTATTCAGGAAATACATTCGTAAGAACAATAAAAACTATCCTTGGTGTAAATGTAGTAAAGCTTTACAAAGGGGGAGGTAAACCTCCGGATACATCAACATACAACTGGTTCATTCCCAAAGGTACCGGCCCGGCAAAATATGTAATAAAAATATCCAGGACAGACGGCAAAGCATCAGGCAAAAGTGGAATGTTCACGGTCCAGATAGGAACCAAAGTAAAAACTTATGAGATAAACGGTTCGTTCGGAAATTATTGCAAAAGATCTACCTGGGCGGTAGATGCTGGTAATCTGGCTCACTTGGAGTCCCAGGTAGGCGGCTGTGTGGCGGCCGGGGGGAGTTCTCAGGGATGGACCGGATATTCAAATTATGCGGCTAATCACGGGAAGACCTATTACGGCGATATATGGAGAACCCATGCATATTTCGATCTTAAACAATTCAAGGGGAAAGGTATTATCCTGAGCGCAAAGCTTAAGTATAATAAAACCTATTACCCTGTGGATTGCAATGTGTCGGTTTACAAAGTTAACGCTCCTTTTAGTGATGGTTTTATTGTTAATATGGGCCTGATACCTGATCCAAAATCGAATATGACTACTGCTGCCCAGGGATGGATGGGCTTCCCGAACAGCAATCACGGAATAATGTTTGTCGGACCGGATGAAAGTTTCCAGCACAATCAATCCAAATGCAAGATTTTTCTGAATGGAATTAAACTTAAAATTGAGATCCTCGAAAAGGATTAAAGTTAATTCAGATGAACAAATAAATTCAAAAGGAGATGGAAAAATGAAAAAGTTTTATTTAGTTTTATTGTTGGTGATTTTTGGTGTTTTTCAGGTATCAGGAGCAGCAATTACTGTTAATAAACCTGACGGGAGTGTTGGCTGGTTCAAGGGAAATACTTATTTAATCAAATGGACGCCAAACGGGTGTCAGGAAACGGATTATAAGATCAATATTTTCAAGGGGAGTGTCGATCAGGCTAATTTCAAACTTCAGCTTACTGCTTCCGGAGTGACCCAAAAGAACTGGAAAATTCCTGCAGATTTTGAAGCAGGGACCTATGTGATAAGGGTGAAAGCTGAGAACACATGTCTAGGGGATAGTAATGAATTCGAAATTAAGACTAAATTCCTTATCAATCCCGGTGTGATTAAGAAAATAAAGAAAAAACCACAGTTCAAACCCAAACCGGGGATGTTTAAGCCTGTTGTTGAATCTATATTGCCGATTCCACTGGGTGCATTACAGTCTGGAACTCAGTTGTTTGTCAAGGGAAAAATTTTCGGACCCCAGAAAGGAAGGATCCTTATTAAGGGAAATTTCCCGGGGGGGCATATTGAGCTTGAAAATGTCACATGGGAAGGTAATGAAAGAGCAAATGGATATATTCCGCAGTCTGCCAACGGCCAGCCGAACCAGATTGTCAGTGTGGTTGTTGTATCTAAGTTTAATTTTAAAAGCGATCCATTCGGTAAACCCCAGTTCAAAGGGAGAGAGGAAAAATGGGTGGCCTTTGGGGATGTAACCTGTCTTCACTGTGGGGATGATAGTAATTTTGATGCCTGCAATGTCACCGACGGGCCTGAGATTGCTATAGGCGGTTTTCATAAGAACATGTGGGGAGCAATAGGTGATGATAAAGGGACTGATTCATATCACATTTCTCTGAAGAACGGATGGGTATTTAAGAAAATGGTAAAACATCAGTGGAAAAAGACTTCAAGTGATGAAATAATTAAGAATCCTTCACCAGCTCTCCCTGTGGGATCATCCGACTGGACCACAGGCATTGAATGGAAAGTGACACCGGGTGACACTATTATATATCAGATAAAGCTTCTTGTGGATGGGCCGATAGGTACCAATTATAAATAGGAGTAAACAAGAATTAAAATTTTTAGATTTTCAGGAAATACAGGGCGGGGCATCAGCCCCGCCCTTCTTATTTTGAGAATAAATTAGATTGAATCAGGTTCCGCCGCATTTTGTCCATGCACAATTCGGGCAGGTCGGACACTCATTTTCATTTCGTAATCCTCTTCTAAATATCTCTCTCTTTCACACTGAAATTGTTGTCAATATTTGTGTTCAAAAAAAAATTAATCGTTTAATTTTTTTGTTGAAAAATATAAAAAATCATACTATAATCTAGCTTCAAATTATAAGATATTTTACTGATAAGATCATGATATCAGAGTGATAAAAAAAATAATTTCAGGGAGGCTAGATTTGGAAAACAAAAACTATAATGCTTTTGAAACAGCTCAGGAACAATTTGACGGAGTGGCCGAGATATTAGGTCTTGACCAGGCCACAAAAGATTTTTTGAGGGAACCTTTGCGTGAATTTCATTTTAGTATCCCTATCACAATGGATGATGGGAGCAAAAAGGTTTTCAGAGGCTTCAGAGTTCTACATAATGATGCAAGAGGACCCGGGAAAGGGGGTATCCGTTTTCACCCGCAGGAGACAATTGATACTGTGAGAGCATTATCTATGTGGATGACATGGAAGTGCGCAGTAGTGGATATTCCTCTCGGTGGAGGAAAGGGCGGAGTTATATGTGATCCTCATAATCTCAGTAAAAATGAGCAGGAAAGAATATGCAGAGGTTGGGTCCGCCAGTTAGCAAAGAATGTTGGACCGATCACAGATATTCCAGCTCCTGATGTTATGACGAATGCTCAGCATATGCTGTGGATGCTTGATGAATATGAGACAATTCGTGGAGAGAAATATCCCGGGTTTATAACCGGAAAGCCAGTAGGAATGGGTGGTTCACTGGGAAGAACTGAAGCAACAGGTTATGGAGTAATCTTTACTCTCCGGGAAGCCTTGAAAGAATTAGGTATTCGCCCGGAAGATACGACTGCCAGTTTTCAGGGGTTTGGCAATGTTTCCCAATACGCAATTCAACTTTATGAGCAATATGGAGGTAAGGTTATATCTGTTTCCAGTTGGAGCCAGAAAGAGCAGAAAGGGTTTACATACCGTAATAAATCCGGAATAAATCTGAAAGAATTGTTGGGTATCACTGATAATTATGGTGGAATTGATAAAGAAAAAGCAGAAACTCTGGGGTATGAAGTATTACCCGGAGATGCATGGATTGAGCAGGATGTAGATATTTTAATGCCTGCTGCTCTTGAAAATGAGATCAATAAAGATTCAGTTAAAAAGATCGGAGCCAGAGTAAAAATAATCGCTGAAGGGGCAAACGGCCCGACAACCCCTGAAGCAGACCAGGTTATAAAAGAGAAGGGAATATTTATGATTCCTGATTTTCTTGCAAATGCCGGCGGAGTAACCTGCAGTTATTTTGAACAGGTCCAGTGCAATATGAACTATTTCTGGTCAAAAGATGAGGTTCTCGGGAAACTGGATTCTAAGATGACCGCTGCTTTCATTGCCGTTAGTGAAATGGCTAAAGAGAGAGATTTGTATATGAGGGATGCTGCTTATGTTATTGCAATAGACAGAGTAAATCTGGCTTGTAAAAACAGAGGCTGGATTTAAAAGTATAAATTATTTTGTTGTGACATTAAATATGGAGGGGGGAAACCCCCTCTATTATTGAAAAAAAAGAAACTTTCCAATATCATTAACTTTGCATAATTCATAATAATTGAATTATTATTTTAAAATATTAAATTTCGCAGAGGGGAAATTAATTTAATGGAAGGATCAGATAATCACTTAGAAGGAATTAACCCTTTTAACAGGGATTTTTATGATGAATCCAATGATTTTACATTTATCGGAAAAGGTCAATTTGGCGGAAAAGCCGGTGGATTGGCAAAAATCCGGAATAAATTACTTTCATATGGAGATGAAGAAAAAGATCTGAAATTCGAAATTAGTATTCCCAGGACAATTGTTATCACAACTCAATATTTTGATGAATTCCTGAAGCAGAACAATCTGTATAAAGTTGCATTATCAGAGCAAAGTGATGAACGAATTGCACATCATTTTTTGAATTCCGAGTTACCTGTCAGGTTATCGGGAGATATAAGAGGATTGATTGAAAAAATGAAATTGCCTCTCGCAATAAGATCTTCAAGTCTTCTGGAAGACAGCTTGAATATTCCACTTGCAGGTGTTTATGAAACAAAAATGATCCCGAACAATCATCCGGACCCTGATGTAAGATTTAAAAAACTTGTAGAAGCAATAAAATTTATTTATTCATCAACATTTTTCATTAATGCAAAAACATATCTGAAATCAACAGGAAAAGATATAAATGAAGAAAAAATGGGTGTTATTATTCAGGAAGTTGTAGGACAACAACATCATAACAGGTTCTATCCGAATATATCAGGAGTTGCTAAATCTTATAATTTTTATACATCCGGGCATTCGGAACCCGAAGATGGTGTGGTCAGCTTAGCTTTGGGTTTGGGCAAATCAATCGTAGATGGAGGAAATTCATGGGATTATTGCCCGATATATCCCGATGCGCCACCACCTTTTAATAGTGCTAATGATCTGCTGAAACAATCTCAAACAGAATTCTGGGCAGTAAATATGGGTGAAATAAAGACCTATGATCCGATCAAAGAAACTGAATATCTAATTCAATTATCAATAAATGATGCGGAATATGACAATTCATTATCAAAAATTGCTTCCACTTACAATTATGAATCGGACAGGTTTGATATAGGTGTGGCAAACAAGGGTGCAAGGTTGATAAATTTTGCCCCTATCCTTCAGAGTAAATTATTGCCTGTGAATGATTTGATCATTGATATTTTAAAACTATGTGAATCTCATTTTAACTCAGATGTGGAGATTGAGTTTGCCATATCTTTGGGGCAAAGTATCTCTGATAAGAATAAATTCAGTTTGTTGCAGGTACGCCCGATGGCGACATTTTCCAACCCTGTGGATACAGAAAAAGAGAGTTGGAGCCCTGAAACAGTTTTAACTGCAGGAGACAACATTTTAGGCAATGGTGAGAAAGATAACATTAGAGATATCGTTTATGTTATGCCGGAGACCTTCAATCTGAAAAATACGAGAGAAATTGCTTCTGAGATTGCAATGGTAAACAGAACCCTGGTAAATGAAAACGAAAATTATACTTTGATCGGATTCGGAAGGTGGGGTTCATCTGATCCATGGCTGGGAATTCCTGTGACCTGGGGTGAGATTTCAGGAGCAGAAGTGATAATCGAATCTTCTCTGGCAAGTGTATTTGTTGATATGAGCCAAGGGTCACATTTTTTCCATAATATTTCAAATCTCGGAATTTTTTATTTTTCAATTTCAACGAAAAGCCGGATCCCCATTGACTGGGACTGGTTGGGTCAACAAGAAATAAAATGGAAAGGGAAATATATCCGCCATATAAAATTAAAATCTCCTATGAAAATTAAAGTTGACGGGAGAAAAAGTGAGGGAGTGATCTTTAAATGAATGATTCAAAAAAAAAAGATTCGAGTACTTTATTACATTCTCTACAGGAAAGGCAAAAGGAATTAAATTGTCTCTATCGTATCGAGGAGATTTTAGAAAATAGTGAATTAGCACTTGATGAACTTATCTATGCAGTGATCAGAACAATTCCTGAAGGGATGCAATTCCCAAAAAATGCTCAGGCAAAGATTGATTATGAAAGCCAGGAATATCGTTTTGAAGATTATGAAGAAACTTCAAAAAGTCTTTCTGCAAAAATCAGAATTCAGGGAGAAGAAACAGGCGAAATAACTATTTCCTATAAAGGAAAAATAAACGAAGCTATCGATAATTTGTTTTTAAAGGAAGAGAGACAATTGATCAAATCAATTGCTGAGAGATTAAGCCATGTTTTCCTATACTCAAAATTGAAAAGCATTCATAATAAATGGGAGAGAGCAGATGAAAAGATCGCTTTAGAATCAAGCCCTCAGTGGCGGGTGATCGTAGACCTGCTCAAAGATTCAAATCTTAAATTGTATATATATATATCCAGAAAAATGCTTTATCACCTCCTTTTAAACAGCATTACAGAAGCGAATGACATATTAATTCAAACCTATGAAGAAGTTGAGAATAAAAGTGAGAATAGTGTATTTTTTGAAGATATCAATCAACCATCCAGAAAAGATTCGATGGATCAAATTATTTCATTTAGTAATGATATTTTTGACCTGGCTTCAAAAAATTTTGCTGATGAATATATAATGCCTCTTATCAGAAATTGGATTGATGAGGAGAAATCCAGATTTCTTGTTACTATCCTGGAAAATCCGAATTCCTCTCTTGTTGACATAATTAACGCATTGACACGGTTTAAATTTTTAAATAGTGGAAAGGTCAAATTGTCACCAGCAACTGAAAAAAGTATAAAAACTTCCGTTATCAGAAAGATCTTGTCAGATCAAATGGAATTTATAAAAATTGCAAAAGATAATATAAATCTGGAGGATTTTTTTAGTGTTATAAAACAGATCCTGTCTCCTTCAAATAGTTTCGGTAAACTGGGGGGGAAAAGTTCCGGCCTTTTTCTTGCCGCAAGCATTATAAAAAATTCTGCAGGGTTTGATAAGTTTCCCCATAAGATTAAAATTCCAAAAACATGGTATATCACTTCAGATGGATTAATCGACTTTTTGCACTATAATAATCTGGAGAATGTCTATGAGCAAAAATATAAGGATATAGGTGAAATTCATCTGGAATACCCTAATATTATACAAATCTTAAAAAACTCTCAATTTCCTCCTGAAATTCTGAGAGGATTAAAAGTGGTTATTGAATATTTTGGTGATAATCCGATTATTGTCCGAAGTTCAAGTTTGTTGGAAGACAGGGTCGGAGCCAGTTTTTCCGGGAAATATAAAAGTTTATTTCTTGCTAATCAGGGCACTGCTGAAATGAAATTAAATGCTCTGACCGATGCAATTGCAGAGGTCTATTCATCCATATTCGGGCCTGATCCTATCCAATACAGGGCAGAACGTGAACTATTAGATTTTAATGAAGAAATGGGGATTATTATTCAGGAGGTCGTAGGTACAAAAATCGGAAAATATTTTTTACCGAGTTTTGCCGGTGTTGCATTCAGTAGTAATGAATTCAGATGGTCCCCCAGGATTAAAAGGGATGACGGGCTTATAAGATTGGTCCCCGGACTGGGAACAAGAGCGGTAGACAGGATTGCCGAGGATTATCCGATCCTGATTGCACCTAAAAAACCAGGGTTAAATGTAAATATAACTCCTGATGAAGTTATAAGATATTCGCCAAAAAATATTGATGTACTGAATCTTGAAAGTAATATTTTTGAAACGATCGAAATCGAAGATTTTTTAAAATCTCACGGTGCATTAATCCCCGGAATTCATAATATGGTATCTGTTGTAAAAGAAGATATGATCCAGAAACCTGCTTCTGCCTTTAATATTAAATTTAAGGAAGATGAATTGGTAGTTAACTTTCAGGGGTTTCTGGAAGGATCCGAGTTCCTTAATCAAATGAACTGGATGATGGATACGTTGAAAACAAAACTTAAGACTCCGGTTGATATTGAATTTGCCCATGACGGGACAAATTTATATCTTTTACAATGCAGAGCTCAAAGTTACTTCCATAGCACACATTCTGTTCCAATACCACGGAATATTCCTCATGAAAGGATAATTTTTACAGGAAATAAATATATTTCAGATGGATTTATTCCTAATGTTACACATGTTGTTTACGTTGATCCGAATGAATATTCAAAACTATCAAACCTTGAAGATCTTAAGAAGATCGGGAGAATAGTCGGGAAACTGAATAATATTCTGCCTAAAAGGCAATTCATATTACTTGGGCCGGGTAGATGGGGTTCCAGGGGTGATATAAAACTTGGAGTTAATGTTACATATTCAGACATTAATAATACTGCTGCATTAATTGAAATTGCAAGGTCCAAAGGGAATTATACTCCCGAATTGTCATTCGGGACACACTTTTTTCAAGATCTTGTAGAAGCCTCGATAAGGTATCTTCCACTTTATCCTGATGACAAAGATATAGTATTTAAAGAAGATTTTTTTCTCAGGTCAAAAAACATATTGGGTGATATTGTCCCCGAATATAAAGATATGGAAAATGTTGTTAAAGTAATTGACGTTCCTGATAATTGCGATGGAGAGCCATTGCAGATATTAATGAACTCAGACCTGGGGGAGGCAATTGCTGTTATAACGAAATCCGGTACTGATCAGGTGAGTGAAAAACAGGATGACATCAAATCAGGCCCATTCTTTGTTGCGGATGATTATTGGAAATGGAGATTGAGAATGGCCGAACAGATCAGTGCTAATTTAGACCCGGATCGTTTTGGGGTAAAAGCTATCTATGTTTTCGGAAGTACTAAAAATGCAACAGCCGGGCCTTGTAGTGATATTGATCTGCTGGTTCATTTTGACGGAACAAAAAGGCAAAAAAGTGATCTGTTATTATGGCTTGACGGATGGAGTCTTACACTTGCTGAATTGAACTATCAAAGGACCGGATACAAAACAGAGGGACTGCTTGATATCCATTTGATATCAGATAAAGAGATTGCTGAGAAAAATAGTTTTGCAGTAAAGATAAATGCGGTTACGGATTCGGCAAGAGAACTTAAAATGAAAAACAGCGTTAGCTGATATAAAAAAATGATTATCAGAGTATTTTTTAATCTTTTTTTAAACAAGGAGCTCTAATATTTGCAGCGAAATGAGTTTGCCCTGCTTTTTTGTGACCGATCTCCATGGCGATGTGAGGAAATATGAAATCTTGTTTGAGAAGATTTTATCAGAGTCTCCTGCTGCGGTTTTTTTTGGAGGAGATCTGTTACCATCACCTCTTTCTTCGTTGACTGCCCTGGATTTCCAGCATGAAGATTTTGTTAATGATTTCCTTGTAAAAACCTTGCAGAGGATAAGAAAGAAACTAAAAAGCAGATATCCTGATGTGTTTATAATATTAGGGAATGATGATGGAAGAATGGAGGAGGCCACAATTCTTGATGCAGCCATGGATGGAATTTGGCATTATGCTCATAATAAGATGATTAATTGGAACTCTTTTCTTATTTTTGGGTACTCATTTATTCCCCCTTCACCATTTAGATTGAAAGATTGGGAAAGGTATGATGTGTCACGGTATGTTGATCCCGGGTGTACGGCGCCGGATGAAGGTGCGCTCTCAATTCCGGTACGAGAATACGACCTGAAATTCCGGACAATTGCAGATGATCTTGAAGAATTAACGCAAAATCGAAAATTATCCAAGTCGATCTTTCTTTTCCACTCTCCGCCATATAAAACCAGTCTGGACAGAGCAGCCCTGGATGGAAAAATGATTGATCATGTCCCTTTAGATGTAAATATAGGAAGTATTGCAATTAAAAGATTCATTGAGGAGAAATCGCCGCTTTTAACTCTTCATGGACACGTACATGAATCTGCAAGATTGACAGGGTCGTGGAGAGATAAAATCGGAAGAACTGAGGCTTTCAACGGATCTCATGACGGGCCGGAATTGTCGTTAATTCGCTTTGATCCCAATTTCCCGGGTTCTGCCACAAGACAATTGATTCTTTAAAAACAAATCAGGTTCCGCCGCATTTTGTCCATGCACAATTCGGGCAGGTCGGACACTTTTCATCAGGTAATGATGCTCCGCACATCGGGCATGTAATGGAGTTCATATCCTGATTGTTAGTTATAACCTCTCCAATATGTTTTTCCAGAGCCTGTGCTATTGCATCCGGGATGGACTGGATCAAAGCTCCATTGTGGAAGGTCGGTTCAGATCCACCGATCCCTTTAAGCTGACTCACAACCGCTTCAGCTGAGATGCCGCTTCTTAGTGCCAGTGATGTAAGCCTTCCGATCGCTTCTGCATCTGCCATTGTAGAATATCCGCTCTTACCGATAGAACAGAAAACCTCAAAAGGTTTATGATTAAAGTGTGATATTGTAATATAGAGCCTGCCCAGTCCCGTAGAAACTTTATGAGTCATTGACGGGAGTGAATCCGGCCTCCCGAGAGGCTCAGGATTGCCTTTTTTATCCATATTATTAAGCACCTGTATTGCACGGCATCCGTCCCTGTATACAGTTATCCCCTTCACTTCCATGCCGAATGCCATAATATAGGCATCGGATATATCTTCTCTTGATGCATTGTTTGCAAAATTGATTGTTTTTGAAACGGCACTGTCTACACTCAGCTGGAATACTTCCTGCATTTTTATATGATTATCAGGTGAGATCTCAGAGGCTGAAATGAAATATTCAGGAACCGCTTCATCTCCGTGTTTCTCTTCCCATTCCTGATAGAGCGGGTGGAAATCCTTTATTTCACTATCCAGGATCTTCGATATGATCTTAAAAGCAAATACTGGCTCTATACTGGATGAGCAGCCCGCTATCCTTGAGATTGTTCCTGTGGGGGCAATGGTAAGAACTGTTGCATTCCTCATCTGTTTCCCTTTGTATATCGATTGATCAATACCCGGGAAGTTACCTCTTTCTTTCGCAAGGCCTCTTGATGCATTCTCCGCTTCACTTCTTAGGAAAGTTGCGATCTTTCTCCCGAATTCGAGTGCCTCATCCGAATCATATCTGAGCTCTTTTTTGATAAGAAGATCTGCAAATCCCATGATACCCAGTCCGATCCTCCGGTTGCTTTTGGCTATTTTATCAATTTCTTTCAATGGGTATTTGTTAACATCAATGACATTATCCAGAAACCTGATCCCCATCTGGATCATCTCTGTAAACCGTTCCCAATCGAACATATCCTCTTTATCAGGTGAGAAAAAATTTGATACATTAATGGATCCGAGATTACAGGATTCAAAATCATGAAGTGGCTGCTCTCCGCAGGGGTTTGTCGCTCTGATCGGCCCCTGCATTCTTGTCGGATTCAACTCATTCACTTTATCAATGAATATCAGTCCCGGATCGCCTGTCCTCCAGGCGGAATCCACTATCAGTTCCATTATTTCGGTTGCGGACATTTTCCCTACGACCTCATTGTCCTTGGGATCGATCAGGTCATAAGTTGTTTTATTCTTAACTGCTTCAATAAAATCATTTGTAATTGCAACGGAAATATTAAAGTTCAGGGCTGTTTTTCCGTCATCTTTCATCGTGATAAATTCTTTGATATCGGGATGATCTACTCTCAGAACTCCCATGTTGGCGCCACGCCTTGTCCCGCCCTGTTTTACAGCTTCAGTGCCGGCATCTATTACTTTAAGGAATGAAACAGGCCCGGAGGCAATCCCCTGAGTTTTTTTAACAAAACTACCCTGAGGCCTTATAAGTGAAAAGTCAAATCCGGTTCCACCTCCTTCTTTGTGAACGAGGGCGGCATTTTTTACTGTTTCAAAGATCTTTTCAAGTGAATCCTTGATCGGGAGTACAAAGCAGGCGGAGAGACACATTCCTCTATCCGCTCCTGTAAGAGTTGGAGAATTCGGCATGAAATCCCTGTTCATCATGGAATTGTAGAATTTATCCTCCCAGAATTTCCTGTCATCTTCATTTTTTTCGGCTTTTGCTATATATTTTGAGACCCGCTCGAACAGGTCGGAAGGTTTTTTCTCTGTCAGCTCCCCATCAGCATTTTTTTTGAAATATCTGGCCCGTAGAATTTTCAAGGCATTCTCTGAAAAATTTTCCATCCATCTCCTCCTGGTATATCTAGTTACCAGAAAATTTTAAAACACTACATATGGTGTGTCAACTCTTTTTTTTGAAAAAATTATTTTTATTTGAAAAAAAGTGATTTTTTTTTGAAATTTCTTGACATTTAAAGTATATATATATTAAGATGAATGGGAAGAAATGGGACAAAATGGGATGAACAGGCGATTCAGGGGTAGTTATACCCTAAAAATAGACGACAGGGGCAGAATAATTGTCCCTTCCCGCTACAGAACCATCCTGGAAACCCAGTTCGGAAGAGAGGTTTACCTCACATCCGCAAACGATGACCACATTCTTTTTTATCCACTTCATATATGGGAGATTATAGAACAAAAAATAGCGAAAATACAATTGCGGACGAGAAAAGTTGAAGATTTTGTAAGAGTTACGGGGTATTGGGGAACCGAGTCGGAGCTTGACCCTAAAGGGAGAATTTTAATCCCACCCGATCTCAGAGAGAAGATCAAGTTAAAGGACAGTGTGCTCATTATAGGGCAGATCGATCATATAGCTATCTGGAACAATGAAGTATTTGAGGAAAAATATTCTTCAAAAAGCTTTTCAGATAGTGAAATGGATGAGATTTCGAGGTTGTTGAACAATGAACTCCCACTATCCGGTGATGAATAATGAAGTGATCTCTGTCCTGAGAGGTTCGGACGGAGATCTTTTTCTTGACTGTACAGTCGGGATGGGCGGTCATGCATCGCTTATCCTGGATGAATTCCCCGGATCTGAACTGATTGCAATTGATGCTGATAGTGAAAGTATAGAAATGGCGAAAACAAACATGGCTTCATATGGGGACAGAGTCAGATTTATCCTGACACGGTTTACCAGTGTATTCGAAATTGAAGGGGTCGAATGGGACAGAATATCGGGTGTCCTTGTGGATCCAGGTCTTTCGGTATATCAGATTAAGTCAGGCGGAAGAGGGTTTTCTCATTCAGAGAATTCCAGGCTTGACATGAGAAAAGAGATCGGAAAAGGGATCTCTGCTCATGAGGTTGTAAATAAATTCAGTGAAAAGGAACTTTCAGAGATCTTTGAAAAATATGGAGAGATCAGAAATGCAAAGGGTTTTGCGAAACGGATCATTGAGCGGAGGCTTTTTGGGGCAATTGACACATCAGAACAATTAAGGAAGATCACTGAAGATTTTTTCGGATGGAGGCCAAAGAGAGGGAGAACACATCCTGCTGCCAGGGTGTTTCAGGCTTTAAGAATCTATGTCAATGACGAGCTGGAAGGTATAAGTGAATTTGTAGAAGCTCTCTCCGGACGTCTTAAAAAAGGTGCAAGGATTGCTTTCCTGACTTTCCATTCTCTGGAAGACAGGATGATCAAAGAGGTGTTCCGGAAGTTGAAAAATTCAGGAATTGTGGAACTGATAAAACCGTTCCCGATGAAGCCGTCAGATGAGGAGGTCAGAGAGAACAACCCGTCAAGATCGGCAAAATTAAGGGCTGTTGCAATATTATGAAAAAAAAGAGCAACTACGGAAAGCTTATAGCGCTAACTGCATTTGTATTGTTTACACTCCTTTTCACCTACTCAAGCCTGAACTTGAGGAATACAGATTATGGTTATGAAAAGCAAAGACTGAAAAATAGAAAAAAAGAACTTAAAGAAACGATCGATCTGTTAAGTGCAAAGAAAGCGATACTGCTCGATCTTGGAAGGGTTGAACGAATTGTTGTTCAGAAGCTTGGATATGATTATCCGAAGAAAGGGCAGATCATAAAGATTTACGGAGAATAAGATGAAGATAAACAGGGGGGAGAGGAAGAGAGTAATAATTGTTTTCTTCTCTTTCATGGCCTGGGTGATCCTGATCCTTGGTGTACTTGTAAAACTTCAGGTTTTTAATTACGGGAAGTATACACAGAAGATCAGGAACCAGACTAATCGTATTTTCTCTCTCCATCCGAAAAGAGGCACTATTTATGATAAACATGGTGACATTCTTGCCATTTCAGTTCTTTCAAAATCAGCATTTATTTCAAACAAGGACAAGGGAGAATCCGGAACACTCTATGGAAAAATTGGGAAAAAGATCTCTCTGTCATACAAGGAACGCCTGAATATAAGAAAAAGGATCTCTGCAGGAAAGCATTTCATCTGGATAAAGAGAAAATTGTCGGAAAAGGAGTTCCTGAGAATTGAAAAAGTAAATGAAGAAGGTTTTAGTTCAAGGATTGGATTTATCGATGAATATAAAAGGATCTATCCACAGAAAAAGGTTGCTTCACACATCCTCGGCGGAGTCGGGATCGATGAGCAGGGCCTTTCCGGAATAGAATTTTCACTCGATGCGGTCATTAAAGGAAAAGGGGGGAAAGTTGATGCCCAACTTGATGCGCGAAGTCAGATATTCAGTCTTGAATATCTTGAAAGTGAGATTCCGGGGAAAAACCTTCACCTTACAATAGATCTTCCAATCCAATATTTTGTAGAGAAAAAACTTGAAGAAGTTGTGAAAAAATATAATGCAAAAGGTGGATCGGTAATTGTTATGAATTCGAAGGATGGTTCTCTTCTGGCAATGACCAGCTACCCGGGATATGATCCATCAAATATCAGTCATACAAAGCAATCTGTACTGAGAAACAATGCACTCTCATTCCTTTATTACCCGGGCTCGACATTCAAAGTCATATTGGCATCTTCAGCTCTTGAGAATAAAGTGTGTGATGTAGACTACAAATTCAATTGCTACAACGGTGAATATTCAATGAATGATCTGAAAATTCAGGATGTTCATCCATACGCCACCCTTAGTTTCAGGGATATCATTGTGTATTCCAGCAATATCGGAGCAGCACAAATCGGGATGAGGCTAGGAGACAAAAGATATTATAACTATATAAAAAAATTCGGTTTCGGGAATGAGCCGGATATCAGACTCCCTGCTGCTGAAAAAGGGATTGTTAATCCGTTAAAAAGGTGGAACAGGTACTCTTCTGCATATATTGCTCATGGTTATGAAATTTATGTTTCTCCGATTCAAATGATCAGGGCGTTAAATGTAATAGCTTCAGGCGGCTATCTTGTAGAGCCGAAAATCTTAAAATCAATAGATGGTGTCCTTTTCAGAAACAGCAAACCGAAGCGGATAATATCCGAAAATACTTCTTCTTTAGTGACAGATATAATGGTAGATGTTGTTGATATCGGCACAGGAAAGAAAGCTACCCTGGCCGATCTCAAAGTGGCAGGAAAAACGGGAACAGCAAAGAAATATAAATTGGGGAAGTTCAGGAAACTCTATGTATCATCTTTCGGTGGTTTCTTCCCTGTTGATGATCCGGAAATAACGATTTTTATTGTGATAGATGAACCGAAAGGGTTGTTCTATGGAGGAGATGTTGCTGCTCCATTGTTTAAAGAAATATCAAAAAGAGTGATCATGAGTCAGAATATCGGTTATGAAGATCAGAAACTTCCAGGAGTGAGGATATGAGTAATATAAGGAATCTCCTCGCAGGAATAGAGACAATAGAGGTGAGAGGCTCTCTGGATATTCAAATTACCGGAATCACTCAAGATTCCAGACAGGTAAATGAAGGGAATTGTTTCATTGCCATCTCAGGATATAAGGATGATGGAAATAAATATATTGATGATGCAGTTTCTAAAGGTGCAATACTTGTGATATCTGAAACATCCCCTGCTGGTAATTATCCCGGAGTAACATGGGTTCGCCTTAAAAATATCAGGAAAGCATTTGCAACAATAAGCCTCAATTTTCATGGAGATCCTCTGAAGGATAAATATGTTGTAGGGGTTACCGGGACAAATGGAAAGACAACGGTGGTTGCTCTGATCGATTCTATCTTTAGAAGAAAGATGAGGACTGTAAAGTTCGGTACTCTTGGTGCATGGTGCGGGATGAACGGAAGGAAAGCTTCTCTTACAACACCTGAAGCAAATGATATATATAAATTTCTTGCCGAGGAATGCAGCGGTGATTTTGAAAATTTGATAATGGAAGTATCATCAGTTGCTCTTGAATTGGACAGGGTGACGGGAATAGGCTTTTCTCAGGCTATCTTCACAAATTTGTCGGGGGACCATCTTGATTTCCACTACAATATGGAAAATTATTTTGATTCAAAGTTGTTACTCTTCAGATCTTTAACCCCGGATAAATGGGCGATACTAAATATTGATGATGAAAAGGGAAAAGCAATCATTGAAATAATAGATTCAAAGTATATTACCTACGGATTTTCGAGTGAAGCAGATGTGAGACCGGTCAGTTACAAATTGACCGCAAAGGGTATTAAGGCTCTTGTTTCAACTCCCGCGGGTGATATACAGATAGAAAGCAGCCTGATCGGCAGGATAAACCTGTTGAATATCCTTGCAGCTGTTGCTTCTGCAATTGTAAGGGATATAGGTTTCGAAGATATTGCAGCTGCTATGAAAGAATTCAAGAATGTGAAGGGGAGGCTTGATACGGTATTTGAGAATGATTTTACTGTCATTATAGATTACGCTCACACAGATAATGCCCTCGAAAATCTTTTGCTGAGTGTGAAAGAATTAAATTTCAGAAAGATAATCCTTGTTTTTGGAGCCGGCGGGTCAAGAGATATAACAAAAAGGCCGAGAATGGGTGCAGTTGCAGCTGAGCATGCGGATAAAGTTATTGTAACCAGTGACAATCCCAGGGATGAGGATCCCGGTGCAATAATTAAGCAGATCGTTGCAGGGTTCCCCCATGGATTCAAATCTTATCAGATAGAGAAGGACAGAGAGAAGGGGATAGCTGCGGGAATAAATATTGCCGCGAAAGGGGATGTCGTTATTATTGCAGGCAAGGGGCATGAGGATTATCAGATCCTGGGAAAAGAAGTGATCCATTTTGATGATTATGAAGTTGTTGCAAAACTCATGGAGGCGAAAGGTGTCTGAATTTAAAATTGAAGAGATCCTTAGAATTACCGGTGGAGAATCTTTTAACTTTAAGGGAAAAGAGTATTTCTCTGAATTTGAATTTGATACCCGTAATATAAAAAATGAGAATACACTTTTCTTTGCACTAAGTTCTGATAATGGTGATGGGCACAAATTTGTTGCCGGTCTGAATAATTTCAAGGGAGCAGCAGCAGTTGTTAATAAGGATTTTGACAGGTCAGGGATAAAAATTCCTCTTTTAGTAGTGGATGACACATTAAAAGCAGCACATAAACTTGCATCAAATGTAAGGAGTAAATTCAGGAAAATAAAATATATTGGAATTACAGGAAGTGCCGGTAAAACCACAACCAAGGAATTTGTTTCGCAGATCCTTTCTACTAAATATAAAGTGTTCAGATCTTACCGGAATTGGAATAATTGGATCGGATTACCTTTCTCCATGTTAAAGATCAGGGGAGATGAAGATTTTGCTATATTCGAATTGGCCATGAGCTATCCGGGAATCGGGGAGATCGATCTCCTGGCCGATATTCTACGGCCGGATATTGCATTGATACTGAATGTTTTCCCGGTACATATGGAATTTCTCAAAACCCTGAAGAATGTAGCAAAAGGGAAAGCTGAGATTCTGAATTATCTGGATGCGGATGGGATATCATTTATTTCAGGAGATTCTGAGTTTTTAAAAGATGAAGTGAAAGTTAAAAGGGGAAGAAAAGTTTTTTTCGGAAGGTCTGAAGGAGCGAATGATATCATATTAAGAAGTATTGAGAGAAGTGTGAAAAAAAGCAGCTTCTTTATTGATTTCTATGGTATTGAAGCAAGGTTCGAAACTAACCTGATAAATAAAGTTCAGATCGAAAATCTTTTTGCTGCAATTATTGCCGCTCAATACTCGGGGATGAAAAATTTTGAGATATCAGATGCCGTAAAGAATATTGAACCTGTATCAGGACGTGGAGAGATAAAAAACACCGGGAATTTCACGATAATAGATGAAACCTATAATTCGAATCCTGTCGCACTTCATAAAACACTTGAGTGGGTCAATGATGAGTTTGATAATTCCAAGGTTGCGGTATTGGGAGATATGCTGGAACTTGGCGAAGAAGAAAACAAATACCATTTCGAATCCGGGAAATTTTTCTCAGAGCTTAATTATGAAATGTTAATAACTGTGGGAAAAAGATCTGAGCAGCTTGCAAAAGGTGCAGAGTCCGGTGGATTCCCGGGAGTGGATATAAAAACTTTTAAAACTTCAGAAGAAGCGGGTGAATTTATTAGAAATAATATTAAGGAGAGCAGTGTTTTACTTTTTAAAGCATCCAGGGGAATTAAGCTTGAAAATGCAATAAAAAAGATAAAAAATGGATAGAAAAAAGGTAGGCATCATAGGGTTCGGGAGAACAGGAGAGGGGCTTTTTTCTTTCCTCCTGGATGATCCCGGTGTTTCAGATATTATGATATTTGATGATAAAAATATTGACCGGGAAAGGCTGCCTTCAGGATATGCCAACATGGGTGTGGAATTGCTTTCAGGGGAAGAGGGGATAAAAAAATTATCCGGATCTGATCTTGTGATATTCAGCCCCGGTGTAAACGGCAGGGATGAAAGATTTCTTCCAATAAGGGAATCGGGAGTAAAAATAGTATCTGAAATGGAATTTGCTTCATCATTGATCGATTCAGAGATCATAGCAGTTACCGGCACTAACGGGAAATCGACAACTGTTTGCCTCATACACCATATTCTTGACAGATCGGGAATTGATTCGCGTCTCACGGGTAACATAGGAGTTCCGCTCATTTCGGAGGTAAACAGGATCAGTGATAAAAGTGTAGTTGTCCTGGAAGTTTCAAGTTTTCAATTGGAAGAGATCGAAGATTTTAAGCCCGGAATAACGATGATCCTGAATGTTACTCCTGATCATCTTGATCGCTATCCTACACTCTCTGAATACAGAGAAGCAAAACTGAATATTCTAAAAAATCTTTCAGAGAATGATCCGGTTATCCTTAATTATGATGATCTTTTCCTCCGTAAAACTTTCTATGGCCGGGATAAATGCAACTTCAGGAAGATCTGGTTCTCAGTTAAAGAGTCAGGTTTTGATGAAGGAGGATGGTTCACTGATAATCAAGCTACATTAAAGATAAACGGGAAAGAACAAGAAATCTCACTTGAAGGGAATCCACTTATAGGATCACACAATATTGAAAATATACTGGCATCATTCCTGGCGGTTTCGTTAACAGGATTATCTGTGGGTGACCTGTCGGAAGCACTAAAGAGTTTTACAGGGCTGCCACACCGGATGGAGGTCTGCGGTGAAAAAAAAGGGGTAAGATTCATAAACGATTCAAAAGCAACTAATGTTGAAGCAACCCTTAAATCTATTACAGGTATCGAAGATGATATCGCATTGATTCTCGGGGGCAAGGATAAGGGCGGCGATTTTTCCGTTCTGAAAGAATATTTAAATAGAAAAATTAAAAAAATCATTTTAATTGGAGAGGCGGCAGCGACAATCGCAGCCGGAATAAATTCGGAAAAAACATTTTTCACCAGGGCTAACACCCTGGATGAAGCGTTGAGAAAGGGCTATGAGGTATTGGCCGGGAACGGGGGGACTGTCCTCCTCGCTCCCGGCTGTGCCAGCTTTGACATGTTTAAAAATTATGAAGAGCGTGGTGATGTTTTTAAAAATGATGTACGAAAATTTATAGAAGAGGGATAAATGGTAAAGAGTATAGGTGTGGATAAGGTCCTGATCGCAGTTATAGTGATGCTTACACTATTCGGGATTATAATGGTCCACAATTCTACTTCTATCCTTGCCAAGGAAAAATTCGGGGACAGCTTCTATTATTTGAAGAGGCAGATCGGATGGCTTATCATCGGAAGTTTAATTCTCGTTTTTATTACTTCACTGAAGAAGCCGTTTTACCTGGAAAGGAATTTTGTCTTCTTTTCGATGTTTGCAGCAATTACAGGACTTGTTGCCGTCTTTTTTACAGGTAAGATCAATAATAGTTTCAGATGGATTAAATTTGGAGATTTAACGATCCAGCCTTCAGAATTTGCAAAGATTGCTGTCATCCTTTATCTCTCTTTTATGCTGAGCAGGAAAAAAACAGATGTTAATGATCTGAAGAAATTATTTTTTATACTCATTCCGGTTATTATCATTGAGATCCTGATTCTCAGGGAACCGGATATCGGGACATTTGCACTTATCCTTATAATTTCTGTTGTTATTCTTTTTGTAGCAGGGCTGAAATTCAGGTATCTTTTGGCTTCAGCAATCTTCATGCTCCCTTCATTTGTGCTGATTCTGAAATATAACCCTGAAAAGATGGGAAGAATATTTGCATTTCTTAATCCGGAAGCTTATTCATCAACATACGGTTTCCAGGCCCTTCAGTCTATATATGCGATAGGATCCGGAGGGATATTCGGACAGGGACTCGGTAATTCAGTACAAAAACTTTATTTCCTTCCATATGCATATTCAGATTTTATATTTGCAGTAATAGGAGAGGAAGCCGGACTGATTGGATCTTTCCTAGTAGTCTGTATGTTCAGCCTTTTTCTTGTTCGTGGACTTAATATTGCAAAGTTGTCCGGGAACAGATACACATATCTTTTTGTTACAGGGTTGACCTTTCTTATAGTATTTCAGGCGATGATAAATATATCTGTGACAATAGGGATCTTTCCTACGAAAGGAATTCCATTGCCTTTCATTTCAAATGGAGGGAGTTCTCTTATCTCGAGCCTGTTGATAGGCGGATTAATACTAAATATCTCAAGACACAGAAAAACGGTGCTTCTTAATGATTAGCCACAGCAGAGTCAGGAAAATTCATTTTGCCGGTATAGGCGGTGCAGGAATGTCCGGTATTGCTGAAGTGCTGAACAATATGGGATTTGAAATATCAGGATCTGATATTCAGGAAAGTCAAGTTGTTGAAAGGCTGAGGAAGTCCGGAATAAAAATTCATATAGGACACAGGAAGGAAAATGTCGAAGGTGTTGAGACCCTCGTATATTCCAGCGCTATAAACAGAGATAATGTTGAGGTTAAAACTGCAGTTAAAATGAAAATACCGGTGATTCCCAGAGCTGAAATGTTGGCTGAACTTATGAGGGTTAAATTTGCTATTGCGGTTGCCGGGACACATGGAAAAACGTCAACAACTTCAATGATCGCTTCAATTCTTAATGAAGCAAAAAAGGATCCGACTTATGTGGTCGGAGGTAAATTGAAGACAGAGGAGAGTGGGGCAAAATTGGGTAAATCAGAGTTCCTCGTGGCGGAAGCAGATGAGTCGGATGGGAGTTTCCTAAAATTATTCCCTACTATAGCAGTTATTACCAATATTGAAGATGATCATCTGGACCATTATGGAAGCTTCGAATCACTAAAGGAGGCTTTTACGGACTTTGGAAATAAGGTCCCTTTTTTTGGTTCGGTTGCTATTAATATCGATTGCCCTAATTCTAAAGAGATACTCTCCGAAATAAATAAGAAAGTAATTACATTCGGTGTATCAAAAAATGCAGATATAAGAGCGAAAAATATAGTGCCGGGAACTTTTGGTTCAACTTTCAACCTGGTTATTAAAGGCATTGACAATGGGAAAGTTCATCTTAATGTAGGTGGGCACCATAATGTCCTGAACAGTCTTGCAGCTATTTCTGCTGCACTTGAATCGGGAATAGATATTGATGATGTAATATCAGGACTTTCAAAATTCTCACTTCCTGACCGGAGATTCCAGGTGTTGTACCGGAGTGACAAGATTCTTGTAGTTGATGATTATGCTCACCATCCAACAGAGATCAGAGTAACACTTGATACTTTAAATCATGGCGGATTCCGTCGCATTATTGCAGTGTTTCAGCCTCATAGATTTACAAGGCTGGAAAGCCTCATGGAAGAGTTTTCAAAATCATTTGAAAACTCTGATATTGTTGTCCTTGCAAAACTATATAGTGCAAATCAGAAGGAAATAGAGGGAGTAAGTAGTGGAGTACTTGCTGATCTGATGAGAAGAAGCAGCTCCCGGGAAATTTTGTATATAGATGGAAGTAAGGATATTTTGTCATATTTACAGAGTGAAGCAAAAGAGGGTGATGCAATAGTATTCCTTTCAGCCGGAGACCTGACTAAGACCGCACACTCATTTGCAAAATTAATGGAGATAGAAAAAAGATGAAAAAGATGGCAGGTTACGGCCCTGTGACTGAGATAGAATTTCTCAGGAAGAACAATAACAGAGTCGTAAACAGACAGAAAAAAATACGGTCAATAAAGATCCGGAGCCTGCATGTGTTTCTTATAATTGTTTTGTTCCTGATGTCGGGATATGCGGCCTATACTATCGGCAGGTTTATGACCGGATGGGAAAAACTTGATATCCGTTCATTTAAACTAATCAATGCACCTGTGTTCAGAAATAATAAAGTCAGAGAAATATTGAAAAAATACGGAGGAAATATCCTTACTCTGAATACAACAAATTTGAGCAATGAATTGATGGAAATCAAGGAGATCAATGAAGTTTCAATCTCCAGAAAACTACCTTCTACAGTAGAAGTAAGACTGAGTTTAAGGCAGCCGGCATTCCAGTTCCTGTATAAGGGAAAATACAATGTTATTGATAAAAATGGTGTGATTCTTTCTGAAACCGGAAAAAAATTAGATGGCATTATGGTAATAAGGGATATAGAACCGTCAGACCTTAAGGATATATTTCCCGGTATTTCCAGTCTGATCGACAAGAGAAATATTATCGAATACATAAGTTTCAGGGAACCTTATGGTACGGCTTTGAAATTGAAGGGGACAAGTGAAATATTCTATACCGGGAATAATGTTGACCTGAAGAAAGTGAAACAATATCTAAAGATAAGGAAAAAACTCGGTTATAATCAGAAAATAATAAAAAGTGTCGATCTTAGATTCAAAAACAGATTTTACCTGGAATTTGACAAGGAGATAATCTAGAGAAATGAAAAACAATTTTATAGTCGGTATAGACATAGGTACAAAAAAGATCAGTACGATAATAGGTCAGGTAAAGACAGAGGATGAGAGAGACGAAATAGAAGTTATCGGATACGGAATCGCTGATTCCTCAGGTATAAAGAGGGGAGTCATTGTTGATATGAACAACACTGTTGAAGATATCAAGAGATCTGTAAAAGAAGCTGAACTGACAGCAGGTGTCGAAGTTGAATCTGCATACATAAATATTTCCGGAAGTCATGTCCAGTCAATTAGTGCAAAAGGGAGTATCAATATTACAGGAGGAAGGAACCGGGAAATAACCAAAGATGATGTTGACAGGGCAGTGACTCATGGAAGCAGTATTATGCTTCCCAATAACAAGGATATATTACATGTTCTTCCTCAGGAGTTCATTATTGATACTCAGGATGATATAAAAAATCCTATCGGGATGACAGGAAACAGCCTTGAGGTTTATATCCTTATTGTTACCGCATCCAAGGCAGCAACCAGGAATCTCCTTATATGTCTGAAAAAAGCTAAAATTGATGTGTTGAAAATGGTTTTGTCCCATATTGCTACAGCTGAAGCTGTTCTCACACCTGATGAAAAGGAATTGGGAGTAGCATTGGTCGATATCGGCGGCGGTACAACAGATTTTGCGATTTATGAAAAAGGTGCTCTAAAGTTCTCATCTACTATAGGGGTAGGAGGATTCAATTTTACGAATGATCTGGCCATAGGGACAAGAACTCCCATTGACAAAGCAGAGATTATAAAAAGAAAATATGGAATGGGGATGGACCCTAATCTGAGGAACCAGAATATCGAAATACCAAGTGTGGGCGGGAAGAAAATGCGGTTGATAAATCCTTCATTACTTACTGAAATTTTAAAACCGAGGGCAGAAGAAATATTTGAAATGATAAGAAACAAGATAGAACAGGAAGGGCTTGAAAATAAAATTAATGCAGGAGTTGTCCTTACCGGTGGTACTTCACAATTGGATGGGCTTCTGGAAGTTGCAGATGAGATATTTTCAACTCCTGTAAGGGTAGGAAGACCGACGGGATTGGGTGGGTTGATCGATAAGGTCAATACGCCTGACTTCTCTACCTCCCTTGGTCTGATTAAATATGGATTACTTGATATGAGGAATAGGGGAGTAATGCCAGATTCTTCAAGTGGATTTTTTCAGAAGGTCAGGGAATTTATAGGTTTCTAGGAGGAAATATGAATGATGAAGTTAAAATAACTTTGAAGAAAAAGAGAAAGGATGGAGCTGTTCTGAAAGTGCTCGGCCTCGGAGGAGGCGGAGGGAATGCTATAAACAGGATGATCGATGAAAAACTCTCAGGAGTGGAATTCATTGCGATAAACACCGATACTCAGGACTTATCCAATATTAATTCTCCATCACTAACCCTCCAGATTGGAGAGAAACTTACAAGAGGCAGGGGGAGCGGCTCGAATCCGGAAATAGGGATGAAAGCGGCTCTTGAAAGTACAGAGATGATAACCGATATGCTGGAAGGCGCTGATATGATCTTCATCACTGCCGGCATGGGAGGGGGAACCGGAACCGGATCTTCCCAGGTTGTTGCAAATCATGCTGCATCAATGGGGATTCTTACTGTTGCCGTTGTGACCAAACCTTTTGAATTTGAGGGGAAGCATAGAATGGAAGTTGCGGAGGCAGGAATAAAAAGCCTTCTGGAAAGTGTCGATGCCATAATTGTTATCCCCAATGAAAAATTATTTGAAATTGATGATGAGCAGATACCGCTGAAAGATTCATATAAAAAGGTTGATGAAGTATTGCTGAGTGCTGTAAGAGGTATTTCCGATATTATAAACACTTCCGGCATGCAGAATGTTGATTTTGCCGATGTAAAAACAACCATGGCAGAGAAGGGGATGACGATGATGGGGACAGGCGAGTCTAAAGGTGAGAACAGAGCAGAGGAAGCTGTAAACAAAGCACTTAATTCACCATTACTCGATAACATATCTATTGGCGGAGCAACTGGCCTTCTTTTTAATATAACGACATCGTCCACACTTCCATTAAGGCGTGATGAGCTGAAGATCATTGCAGAAACGATCAATGCGGAAGTATCTCCCGATGTAAAGAGTAAGTTCGGAGTAGTTGAGGATGATAATATGGGCGAGATGATCCGGGTAACGGTGATAGCTACAGGCTTCGAGAATTCAGGGAAGAAAAATAAAATTAAAAAGACGATGCGTGAAGAGGAGTTGTTTCCGGTTACTCCTACACTTATAAATATGCCTCACAGAAGTAATTCAGACAATGTTTCGAGCAAGGATTTTATAAGGAAGGATACACCGTCAAGTATTCCTTATCAATTTGAAAAGCCGATTACTCCGGCAGATCTGACGGATGTTAATCCGGGGTATATAAATGAAGGGACTTTTCCGGGATTGACCAAGAAGCATAATCTTGAAAATACTGAAGATGAATTGGATATACCAACATTCCAGAGAGAAAAAAAATCGGAATAAGTTAAAATGATAGAAATTGATCTTCTGATAAAAAATATCAGGGAATTAGTTAATCCTGCTTCAGATGTAGTAGTAAGAGGAAAGGATCTGAATTCAATTAGAATATCGAGAGATCTCTGGATAGGCTCAACAGGTGAAATTATTACTTTTCTGGGATTTGAGGAGGATTTCAATAAAAATTGCGTTTTAAAAAGTGGTGCAGTTGTAATTGACGGTTCGAATTTTGTGGCCCTTCCCGGACTTGTAGATCCACATACACATCTCCCTTTTGCCAGCACAAGACAGGATGAATTCAGGCAGAAACTTCAGGGTGTCAGTTATCAGGAAATTGCTGCAAAAGGAGGAGGTATCAAGGGGAGTGTCAGGAAGACACGTGAAACCGGCCTTAATGAATTAATTTCCCAAAGTGAATGGAGGCTTAACAGAATGCTTGAATCAGGGAGCACAACTGTTGAGGCGAAGAGTGGTTATGGACTTGACCTTGAAAGTGAGTTGAAGCAGCTTGAGGTAATAAAAGCATTAAATTCTTTTCACCCTGTTGATCTGGTTCCTACTTTTCTCGGTGCCCATGAGATCCCGGAAGAATACACCGGAAGGAATATGGATTTTTTAAAGTTTCTTGTTAATGATGTTGTTCCGAAAGTAAAAGAGGATGACCTTGCCGAATTTGGAGATATATTTTGTGAGGATGGGTACTTCTCTTATGACGAAGCGGACTACTATCTGGAAGAACTTAAAAAGAATGGATTTAAACTGAAGGTCCATGCAGATGAGTTTAAATCGAACAATGCTGCTATCCTTGCTGTAAAAAAAGGGGCGGTGTCTGCAGAGCATCTCATAGAGATCACTGATGAAGAGATCGAAGTACTTTCCAACTCGGATACAACGGCAGTTCTACTCCCGGGTGTTTCATTTTTTCTGAAGATGGATAAATACGCTCCGGTGAGAAAGATGATTGAATCAAATTCTATAGTTGCTCTCGGCTCGGATTTCAATCCCGGAAGCTCAATGGTCTCATCACAATTCTTTATTTTTCATCTCGGAATTTTTAAGATGGGGCTGACAATTGAAGAAGCTCTTAATACTGTTACAATTAATGCGGCCTATTCAATAGACAGAGAAAAGAGTGTAGGTTCGATCTCTCTTGGTAAGAAAATGGACATTATTCTTGCAGATGTTCCGGACTATAGTTACCTTGCCTATCATCTCGGGATAAATCCCTTTAAAACAATAATCAAATCAGGTGAAGTTGTGGTTGATGAAAGCAGGCTCACGTTTTAACCCTCAATATATTTTTCCCTATATGATACAATTTTTTATGAAATGGAGGAGAATATGACTAGATATCCTTCTGTAGCGGGAATGTTCTACCCCGGTGACGGGGAGGTATTAAGAACCGAAGTAGGAGAACTTATTAAGGAAACTGAGAACAAGATCAAAGTTATAGGATTGATCTCACCTCATGCCGGATATGTTTATTCCGGTGGATGTGCAGGAAGCGGATTCGGAAAAGTAATTATTCCCGGCCGGGTTATTATTCTTGGTGTCAATCACAGAGGATCCGGACATGTGATGGCAGTTGACGGTCACGAGAAATGGAATACTCCGTTAGGTGATATTGATCTTGATGAAGAGTTGAGAGAAAAGCTCACAGGTACTAGTAGTGTGTTCGGTATTGATACAATTGCATCTGAAGAAGAGCACTCTCTTGAAGTACAGGTCCCTTTTATTCAGATTTTGAATCCGTCAGCAAAGATATTACCAATAACTATAGGAACGTATGACAGGGAAATGATCAAACAAGGTGGTATAGAGTTAGGAAAAATAATTAAAGAGAATAGTGATGATATTCTGATCGTTGCATCTACAGATATGAGCCATTATATCAGTGCGGAAAATGCTAAGGTGCTGGACCATTTAGCTATAGAAAAAATTATAGAACTGGATCCTGATGGGCTGTTTGATACAGTTCACTTAAAAAGGATCTCTATGTGCGGAGTTTCACCAACATATATAATGATGACTGCTGCAAAGGAATTGGGTGGGACAAAAGGCGAAGTGATCGAATACACAAATTCCGGATATGTAAGCGGTGATTTCGATCAGGTTGTGGGCTACCTGAGTGCCTGTATTAATTGAAAATGTTTAAATTCCTTTATGCTGAGGAGTTGAAAGATATCTTTACGGTTTATGGCAGTTATTATGATCTTATATCTGAGGGTGAAGAGAAGATCAAGTGCCGGAATATCCTAGAAATATTCAGGAGGGGATATTTTAAAAGCATACCGGAGCCATTAACCCTGAGCTCTTCTGAACCAGATTCGATATTTGTGATGATGAATCCCGGCTCTTCAGAGCCGAGGCAATTCGGATTCCGTGAACCCGGTCTCTCTATAAAAGAAGCGCCCCCATTACTGGCTTCTCTTGAGATGGTCTTTGCAAAACCGGATGTTACTCAATATCAGGTCATGAGAATAATGGCCGAGATGGGATGGAACCATGTCCGGATCGTTAACCTTTCGGATTTAAGAGAACCAAAAAGCCTTAAATTCTTCAAACGGGTAAAAGAGTTTGAAATTAATTTTAATGATGTCCATACAATTTTTTCCGGAACAAGAAAAAAGGAGAGAGAAAAGGTTTTCCAGATGTGCAAAAAAGATTCTCCGGTAATTCTCGGATGGGGCAGGGATAAAAGCCTGCTTCCGCTTGCAGAGAAAGCATTAAAATTTCTGGAAGATTTCAGAACATCAGGCATCGTATCTCCCGGCCACCCTAAACTTTACTCACACCCCAGCCCTAACATTCAGACTGCAAAAATAAAATGGCTGGAAGATATCCTTAACAAACTAAATTAGGTTGAATTCAACTATTCCACTGTAACTGATTTAGCGAGATTTCTTGGTTTGTCGATATTACATCCTTTTTCGTCAGCTATGTAATATGCGAACAATTGAAGAGGAATAACATTCAGGATAGGTTGAAGCAGCGGCAATGTCCTCGGAACGGCAATAATGTCATCTGCGATTTTTTTAACTTTTTTTTCACCCTCATTTGTAATAGCAAGGATTTTCCCATCCCTTGCCTTGATCTCCTCCATGTTACTGAGTATTTTTTCAAGGACCAGGTCGTCGGTTGCAATTGCAACGGTAGGAAAATTTTCATCTATAAGGGATATCGGTCCGTGTTTCATTTCACCTGCTGCATATCCTTCAGCATGAATGTATGAAATTTCTTTAAGTTTCAGAGCGCCTTCCATGGCAGTTGGAAAGTTAAATAATCTTCCTATATATAAAAAGTCATTATAAACAGAATATTTAAGTGCAATCTCTTTTATCATTTTTGCATTGCTAAGTATCTCTCTGATCTGATCGGGAAGCTTTTTTATAGCATTGATTATCTCTTTTCCTTCGGTAAATGACATTCCCTGATATCTTCCGATAAGAAGAGCTATTAATGTCAGAATCACAAGTTGAGATGTGTAGATCTTAGTTGAAGCAACTCCGATCTCAGGCCCGGCATGATTATAAACACCTGCATCTGTCAGCTGGGGAATAGATGTCCCGACTCCATTTACAATACCGAGTAGAAGGGCACCTTTTCTTTTTGCTTCCTTTAATGCTGCTAAAGTATCAGCAGTTTCACCTGATTGAGATATAGCAAGTACTGCTACATTTTTATCCAGTTTAAGCTTTCTGTACCTGAATTCGGATGCCACTTCAGTTTCAACATTCAATTCGGTTAATTCCTCAAAAATATAACGTCCGATAAGGCCCGAATAATAACTGGTGCCGCAGGAAATGATGATCAGCTTTTTCATATTCTTAAGTCTGTCAATAACAGGCTCAAGTCCACCGAGCTTGGATACACCTTCACTCTCTATAATTCTGCCCCTGAAGGCATTCTCTATGGTTTCAGGTTGTTCAAAGATCTCTTTAAGCATGAAGTGTTCAAACCCTTTTTTATCATTTGTATATATATCTGAATCAACAAATTCAACTTTCTTTTTAAGAACCTCATTGCTCAGGTTCTTTATATAATACTCAGTACTATTAAGAACAGCCATCTCATCATCACTGAGATAGATCATCTGATTTGTATATGGAGCCAGGGCAGTAGAATCGGATGCAGCAAAATATTCATTTTCACCGATCCCTATTATGATCGGGCTTCCTCTCTTGACAACAACGATCTTATGATCGACATCAGAATGTATTGCCGCTATCCCGAATGCACCATCAAGTTTTTCGATCGATTTTAAGACCGCCCTCTCGAGGTCGCCGTTAAAATTCTGTTCGATAAGGTGAGCAATTACTTCTGTATCTGTATCGGATGTAAATTCATGTCCTTTTTCAATAAGCTCTTCTTTTATCTCCAGATAGTTCTCTATTATTCCATTGTGCACTACACTCACTTTATTATTGCAGCCGAATTGGGGATGGGCATTGATCTCAGAGGGTTTTCCATGTGTTGCCCATCTTGTATGGGCAATTCCGAAAGTCGCTTCTGATGATGAATCAGATAATTTGGCTTCCAGGCTCGAAACTTTTCCCTTAGATTTCACCATGAAGGTTTTTCCATTCTCCACTACTGCAAGTCCTGCTGAGTCATAACCACGGTATTCAAGCCTCTTCAGCCCATCCATAAGGATTGGGATTACCTTTTTCTTACCTGTGTAACAAATAATTCCGCACATCTCTCCTCCGTTATGAAAAGTGAGTCAATTGCTGTTTCCCGATCGGATAAACATTAAATCCGATACTGAATAATTTCCGGTGATCAAGAATATTCCTGCCGTCGAATATAAAAGCAGGTTTTTCCATTGAATCATAAATCTTTGAATAATCTAAATCTTTGAACTGTTCCCATTCTGTTGTAATAATAATGGCATTTGAATTTGCAGCAGCTCTATAGGGATCAGTTTCATATGTTATGTTTTTTTCAATTCCTTTCAGATCGATCTTTGCATTCTCGATTGCCTCAGGGTCGTGAATTGTAACCCTGACATTTTCATCAAGAAGGGATTTTGTTATATCTATTGCCGGTGATTCCCTAGTATCCCCTGTATTGGCTTTAAATGCAAAACCGAACAATGTAATCTTCTTACCTGCAACTGTATTGAACATCTCCTTTATGATCTTGCGGACAAATCTTGATTTTTGATATTCATTCATGGTTACAACAGATTCCCAGTAATCTGCAACTTCATAAAGCCCGTAACTCTTTGAGATATAAACCAGATTAAGAATATCCTTTTTAAAACAAGATCCACCGAACCCTACACTTGTCTGAAGGAATTTGCTTCCGATCCTTGAATCACTTCCAATAGCATGAGCAATCTCTGAAATATCGGCATCAGTCTTTTCACAGAGTGCTGAGATCGAATTGATCGAAGATATTCTCTGTGCGAGGAATGCGTTTGCAATCAGTTTGGAAAGTTCCGATGACCATAAGTTTGTGGTAATAATCTTTTCTTCAGGGAGCCAGTGCCTGTATATATCGGCAATCTCCTGAGAAGCTCTATTTCCCTCTTCAGTATCATGAGCTCCGATTAATACTCTGTCAGCTTCAAGAAGATCGCTTATTGCAGTCCCCTCTGCAAGGAACTCCGGATTGGAAACTACTTCGAATTTTATATTCCCGCTATGCATTTTTAAAATTCTTTCCATAGCTTCAGCAGTTCTGACCGGGAGTGTGCTTTTCTCAACAATAATCTTGTCACTCTGTGCATGCTTAACGATCTGGTGAGCTGTAGCTTCCCAATATTGAAGATCTGAAGCCATCCCGGCACCCTCACCAAAAGTTTTGGTCGGGGTGTTTACAGATACAAAAATTATATCAGCTTTAGTAATATTTTCTTCTGTATCTGTTGAAAAGAAAAGGTTCTTCCCTCTCCTTTCCTTTACAATTTCAAATAGTCCCGGCTCGAAGATCGGGAGATCATCTGAGTTCCAGGCATTTATCCTGTCCTGATTTATATCAACAACGTCAATTCTATATTCGGGGCATTTCAGTGCGATTACAGCCATAGTCGGGCCGCCAACATAACCGGCTCCGATACATAATATCCTCTTCTTAAACTCCATACTCTCTCCTAAGGGGCAGTTATATGTTTAAAATTCTATTTTATCATATAACCCTGTAAATTGAAAAATGAGTTGCTTCGATATTATTGAATGAACTTTGTTTATCTAGTATAATAATCAAATGAGACCTTACTTAATATTTTTGCTATCCTGGCTGATCCCGGGCTCAGGACATTATATCCATAAAAAATATACAAAAGCATTGGTGTTTTTTTCAGGGATTCTCCTTCTTGTTATCCTGGGCATTATTATGGAAGGTAAGTTTTTTCTTCCTTATACAGAGACATCCAATAATTACGGTGTTGTACAAAAGCAATTTCATCCCCTTCTTATTCTCGGTTTCCTTGGTGATCTTGGCCTTGGATTGTTTAATGTTATAGTAAACCTGCTGGGATTTGCAAAAGGGAATATCGAGTCAGTTACATACCACTACGGAACTACTTATCTGGTATCAGCAGGCCTGTTGAATTATCTGGTAGCTCTAAATGCATTTGATATTGCCAGGAAAGGGGGAGAAAAATGATCTTTAAAAGCCATCTGATCTCGATGCTGGTTTTTTCAGGCATCGTTTCTACTATAATTGCATTTATCAGGCATGATGATAAGGCAATGATAAGGAAAGAGGGGATCAAACTTTTCCTATATATGAGCATTGGAATAATTGCGGGTAGCTGGATAATCAATTTTCTCTGATCCAGCCGGTCAAATTTACAACATTCGTGATATATAATATCTAAATAATTCTTTTTCTATCTGAACGGATCAGAAACTTATTCCGATACCACCAAAGTATGAGAGGCCCCCGAGGTCTACTTTAGTTCCGGAAACATCATAATTTAATTGAATATATTTTAACTTAAGGTCGATGAAGAGTTTGCCGAAATAAAATCTGAATCCCCCTTCTCCGAAAAAACCGGTACTGCTTTCATCAACCTTTCCGATGAAGTTCTCTTCCTTCAGCATATAATATCCGGCACCCAAACCTAAATAGGGCTTAAACTTACTTTTCCCGAGGAGGATCCTGATCCCGGCTTCAGCAGGCATAATTGTGAGTGTGGTAGCTTTCGGGTCAAATTTGAGTTCACCTTCAACTTTAAGGTAGTCAGAGTGAACAAACATTTCAAGTGATTTGCCAAGTTTATATGCGAAATCTATGCTGTAAGCAATGTTGTTCGTTCCATAAACAGTTTCAAATATTTCTTCAGATATGTTTCTCATTCCGCCACCGATTGTTATTGAGAATTTGCTTTGATTAATCATTCCGGACATCTGAAATGTTGCGAGCATTGTGATTATAATAAAGATCAGGAATAGTTTTCTCATATTTCCTCCACTCTAAAAATTATATCAGCAGAATCTCAAAAAATCAAACTTATGAGCCAATTGAAAAAATACATTCTATTGCAGTTTGCTGCAATTCTCCATGACTTCACATCTTCACAAAAAATCCTCAATGTAGCACTGAGGCTACGTTTCCGGTTTTTTTACTCAGATGCTTTGCCATGAAAAATTTCGCTAAACTTCATAAAAAATCTATTTTTGCAATTGGCTCTTATTTAAGCTCAATATATTTTGAGAAATTTGCTGTTTTATTGGCATTCATATCTTTTGCCGTGATCTTAAGTTTAAAAAATCCTTTCAATCCCCGAGAGACTTTAAGAGATATTTTAATAGAATCTTTCTCAGCTCTCAATGTGTTGTCCTTATTCATTACAGGATTTCTGTCCTTGTCGATCAACTTTATTTCTATTTTCATAATTCCTGTCTTTTTTCCCTTCCCAGTTCTTGAGAAACCCGAAATAGAGAAAGAAAGATCATGGCTTTTAATTTTTACTTCTGAGATGGTGATTTTTGGTTCGGATGCAAGCTTGATAAGAAGGTTAATTTCCTCCGGGATGAAATTTTTCTTATAAAACAATTTTGTTTTTTTATCATTTATCTCAATTTCTATTTTCTTTTCTCCCTTTTTTCCATTAAATTTATAGACAATAAAATAATAATTGTCAGATTTCTTTAATATTGAATCTATCCCTTTTTCAAAATCGTTGGTTTTGATACTTACTCCGCCTGTTGATCTGGAAATATCCCTAAGAATACCATCAAGATCGGGAGAGACAGAGTCAGCTTCTTCACCACTCTGCCTGAATGAGTTAAACAGGATAAGGTTATAGCTTATATTTGCACCTTTAAAAGGTGATATAAGTTTTTCTGTGTCAAAATTATAGGAAAGAAGCATTGATTTATCTATTCTGTTTATTTTGCTTGATATTGATGAAAATGATGAAGATTCTGAAGTTCCCATCCACCTTGAAATATAATCATATATATTTTGCTTTGCAGAATTATATTTCTTTAATGAAGGAATTACCTCCCTCTGTTGGAAATTGATAAAATATTTTTCTCCCGGATATTTTTGAGAGAGGAGAGCAAACACTCCATAATATTTTTCTACATCCGGGATGAGAAATTTTGATTTGAAGTTCAGCCATTCACTGCTGTAGAAGTTAAGAAATCTAAAAGTATTTGATAAGAACGGGTTCGAGTCCTTCACATTGGGAATAAAATCAATGAATTTTTGAACAATGCTGAACAATTGTTCCCTTGCTGATTCTTTCGCCCTTTTGTACTTAAATGAATCTTCCTTTACGATCTTCTCAATATCTAAAATGATATCCTTTTTTGACTTATCTGTTCTCATCCTGTAAACCTTGACAGGGGACCAGATGATAAGATTATCCTTCAGCCTTAGAACTTCATTGATAAAGAATTCAATTCCCTTTGTTATATTCTTACCATAATCGGTCAGGTTAAATTGAAGTATAAAATTTCGCCTTTCTGAAATATCGTTAATTGACCTTTCGCCTGTCAGGAGTTCTTCGACTGTTCTGACTTTGCCATTTATCTTCAATGTGAAATCTTCCTTAGACAACCCTTTCAAGTATTCACTTCCCTTGTAGATCCTTACAGGTATTTTTAGATAAATATCATCTGCCGAATAGATCGTTCCAGTAATCAGAAGCAACATTATTGTTGAAATTATTATATATTTTTTCATTTTGTCTCCATTATTTGAAACCGAGTATAAAACTATATATTTTTATTATCAACCGTATCTTTCTCTTTTTAAGATTTGAATTTCTGCAAAAATAAGTTCAAGAATCCGAAAATAAATCCATATAAAATTGTGAAAAAGGTAATGTTTTGAATAAACTGACCATTTTCACATGAAAAATGAGCATTACTTACGTATAAATGAGTATGAATTTGAATGAAGGGAATCATATGAGGGAACAGGAGGTAGATCGAATATGGAAAAAATATTGATAAAGATAGGACGTAATTATCACTTTATAAATAAAAATGACATTAATTTCATTGAGTCTGAAAGAAATTATTCCCGAATATATTGTGAGGATCGGACTTATCTCGTAAAAAGATCTCTGGGATTTCTGGAGGAAAAACTGGGTGCGGATAACTTTTTAAGGGTAAACAGATCGGCACTTGTAAATATTGAAAGGATAAATGAGATGAAAGCAGCTGAGAATCATAATTACATAATAGTTCTTAACAATAATAAAGTTCTTCAATGGGGTAGAAAATACCGGGAGAAACTTGTTAAGTTAACAAGGATCTGAAATGAAAGAAAATTCAAGTATTAAAGAAGTAATTGGAATTAGAAGTAAAGATGTTGACAGCCCGAGAGATACACTTATCAGGAGTTATATATTGAATAATTGTACTAAAAAGAATGTGCCGTTAAAGAATTTTATCGATGAGATTGAGAAAGATATGATAAGTAAAGCTTTAAAAGTAGCCGGAGGGAACCAGAGGGTAGCTTCATTTATCCTCGGAATTAAACCGACGACACTGAATGAAAAAATAAAAAAATTCGATCTGAACAGAATAAAAAAGATCAGGGGAAGGAGAGACCTCAAATACCTTATTGATGAAATAAACATATCTCTTCTTTAGTTTTTTTTACTATCTTTTAATATGGAATAGAAGTTGAATTTATTTTTTTTGTGATAAAAGTTGTCCTTAATCCGTATTAATATTCAGAGAGTATAAAATGGGAAGGAGATATCCAAACTCAGCTCGAAGAAAAGTCGGATTGCATGAGGCTTTTTTTGATTTCATAAAACCCAAAATATCATGAATTTTTCAAATGGAAATAAGATCATGGTAAAAAGGGGTAGAAATTACTATTTTGTATTAAAGGATGATATTTGCCTGATCAGATCAGAGAGAAATTATTCAAGGATCATTTGTGGCGAAAAAAATTTTATTGTAAGAAATACACTCAGTTATCTTGAAAAAAAACTCGGGACAGAAAGATTTATGAGGGTTAACAGGTCTACTATCGTTAATATCGACAGGATAGAAGAGATGAAAAGTTCAGGAAGTAATGATTATATAATTGTTCTGAAAAACAAGGAGATCCTGGCCTGGGGTAGAAGGTATAGAGAAAGGATTGTCAGGGAGATAAAGGTTTGAATATGAAAGACGGAAAAAATTCAGCTAAAGAAATAGAATCGGCCAACTTGAAAGCAGAGATCGGAAATTTGCGGGATGAGCTTGTGAAAAAATTCCTTCTTCGTAATTGTACGAATTGTAATGTACCTCTTAAAAGTTTCATGAAGGAATTTGAAAAGGAAATGATTAGCAGGGCTTTAAACATTTCCGGCGGCAATCAAAGGGTCGCCTCTTTTGTCCTGGGGCTGAAACCCACAACACTGAATGAGAAGATAAGAAAATTCCAAATAAAGGAAAGTAGAAGGATCCGTGGCCCGGAAGATTTGGAACAATTGCTGAAAAATTTTTACATCTCATCGCTTTAATAATCCGGTAATTGTTCTTCCATTCATATTTTTGAGTTTTATAATCCAAAAATTTGTATTCTCCACGTAAATTTCTAATAATCTCCAATTTAACGAAACATAATATGTGCTTTGTCCCTCATATCAGTATGTTTGTCCCTGATTATTGCAATCCGGTAAGTTTTGTGTGTGAATATTCCGGCTTTGGAAAGGAAACTGAATGTATTGTGTGACGGAAAATAATTTTTCTGATCAAAACAAGGAGGCTTAAATGAAAAAGCTATTCACATTGCTCGTAGCAATAGCAGTCCTTACCGGGCTGTCATTCGCACAGAGCTCAACATCAGACATCTACGGAACCGTAGTATTGCCTGATGGATCAGCAATCCCCGGAGTAGCCGTAACACTGACCGGTGACGTTATCGGTAAGAAAGTTACAGTTACATCCGAAGCAGGAAACTTCAGATTTCTTCACATTCCGCCAGGAACTGTTGAATTGAAGTTTGAATTGGAAGGTTTCAAAATTGTTATTCAGAAAGGGGTTAGATTATTTGTCGGTAAGGATAAGACATTCAACGTACAGATGGAAACGACCAAATTGAAGGAGATTATTGAGGTTAAAGGTGTAGCATCTGTTATTGATACCAGGAAGACAACAGTAGGAGTTAACATTTCGAAAGAGATGATCCAATCCCTTCCGACAGCAAGAAATCCGTGGTCAGTTCTTAATCTGGTCCCCGGTATGATGGTGGACAGAGAAGATGTCGGTGGTAACGAATCCGGACAGCAGTCATCTTTTTATGGAAATGGAACCGATGATACTGATGTGACATGGAACGTTAATGGGGCCAACATTACAGACCCGTCCGCTATCGGAGCTGCCCCCGGATACCTCAATATTAACTCTTATGAGGAACTCCAGGTAACACTCGGATCGAATGATATTACAGCCCAGACTGGTGGAACCCAGTTGAACTTTGTTACAAAACGTGGAGGAAACCTTTATTCAGGTGACTTCCACTTATATGTTGAAGATGAGAGGTGGGAAATGAGCCAGACCCTGCCTCAGGAAATGATTGATGCCGGATTGGAATCTCCCGGTATTTACAGATTATACCAGTATGGAGTCAATTTCGGTGGCCCGATCATCAAGGATAAGATCTGGTTCTTCGGTTCCTATGCAGTTCAGGATATCCATTCCAGAACAATTGCTCAGACTGAAGATGCAACATGGCTGGTTGGGGCATATGCGAAGTTAAACTTCCAGCTCGGGAATACATCAGCGGATTTTCAATATTCCAGTGATAATAAAAACAAATGGGGAAGATCAAGATATGGAGCGGCGAGTCAGGATGTTGATTCTACCTGGGATCAAATAGGCCCCGGGGCAGTCTATTTGGGTTCTATCCAGCATATTATGGGTAATCTGATGTTAGGTGCAAAGTTTGCATATACTGATGGTGGATTTGCTCTGGACCCCAAAGGGGGAGATGTAAATCCTTCTACAGGGCACCTTGAGGGAAACGATGCCTTTATCAGTTATTATCCCGCAAGATATGGATGGGGAAGTATGTACTATTATGGTACGAATAGAAATACCATGAACATGTCTTTAAACGGCAATTACTTTGCAGAAGCTTTGATGGGCGGTGATCATGAGATCCGTTTCGGAGTCGACTATTATACGGCGCAGACAACATCACAGACATTATATGCAAATCAAAGAAGGCTTTATATTGATGATCAGACGAATCCTGATGATTACAAAGAGATCTGGTGGGGAGCTGATGGAATACTTGATCTTGGATTTACAAGAGTATCATTTTACCTTTCAGATACGATGACATTCGGTAAATTGACCGCCAATGTGGGAATTAGATATGATAAGGAATCCGGATCTCATAATGAAGCAACTTCCCCTGCATTAACGTTTGAGGGGGTTCCGATCTTTACAGATTATCTGGGTCCTCTGACTGCTCCTGAATATAAAGTTGAGGAAGGATTTGAAGTTATTTCTCCAAGGTTTTCACTAACTTATGATATAAGCGGAAATGGAAAAAATGTAGTTAAACTTTCACTTGCACGTTACGGATCCCAGAGTGGTAATGATATTGCTTACCATACCTGGACAGTAGGCTTCAGGGAAATTGATGTGCGATGGAATGATAATGGAAACAATATCGTTGAATGGGGAGAGTGGAGTGAGGATCCTAGTGATTGGTATTATTGGAATATAAATGAACAAGACCCTTATTCTACTTCAAGTAGAAATAAGTATGATTCTGATCTTAATTCTCCTTATCTTGATGAATTAATTATCTCATTTGAAAAATCTTTTGGTCAAGATATGGCTGTATCAGTAACCGGATTGTATAAAAAGAAACATAATCTACTCTGGTACAGGCCTATTATGCCTGATGGATCAGGGGAAACTGATGCTAACTGGTATGTTGCCGGAACACATACGTTCACTGACGGGCAGACAAAACAATATTACAACTACTACAACAGGGGCCGGGGTGATTTGCTTACCAACCATGGTTCAGATTATCATAACGTCTATATGGGACTTCAGTTAGCGGTTACCAAAAAGTTTTCAGACAAATATATGCTCGATGCTTCTTTCAGTTATGCAGATTGGAAGCAAACAAAAGTTAAAAGTGAATATGGAGATCTTACCAACTTTGAATTCTATAATGAAGGAGCTGTTGCGCCTCAGGCAGGCGGCTCGGGAGTTACGGAAATCTATGTGAATGCAAGATGGCAGTTCAAACTTTCCGGACTTTATCAGTTGCCTTATGGAATCAATGTAACAGGTGTTTTCCAGGCAAGAGAAGGATATGTAATTCCATATTATGAACGGTATTATCGTTCCGGACCCGGATGGGGTAACATTTATGAACCCGGCAAGAAATTCGGTGATGACAGATTGCCGACATTCTGGATGTTGAGCCTCGGTTTGGAGAAATCTTTTGAGGTTAGTGATAGGGTTACCGCCACAGTATTTGCTGATGGATACAATATTACAAACAATGCAATCACACTGAAGGTGAACCCCCGTATGGGGCCTACCCAGGGAGCAATTCAAAGGGTTCTCAATCCAGGATTATTCCAATTCGGAGTAAGAGTTAATTTTTAATATGGTGTTTTGTTAGGTTTTAACATAAGGGCCGTCCCTCAGGGGGCGGCCTTTTTTTTTATCTCACCTGTTTTCTCCCCAACCCATCTCAAAAGTTCAGAAGTTAATCAAATAAAATCTATTAAAATTTGAATAATATTCTCAATAAATTGAATTTTTGTATGTTTTAACAAATGATCAGGAATTCTTCTGATCCTTTATTTGCATTTATTACCCGTTATGAATCCCTGAGTACCCCGGTATTGCAACTCCCGGAAAATTTCTAAAAAAAAATCCCTGATGGCAGGAAACTTGTTTGTGAATTCTGACAGAAGATTTTTTCTGATCTTTAAACAAGGAGGCTTTAATGAAAAAGCTATTCACATTGCTCGTAGCAATAACAGTCCTTACCGGGCTGTTTT
>JAOZUQ010000103.1 GCA_029938635.1 Candidatus Aminicenantota bacterium | reverse complement strand
TGCAGCTTTCATCCCTCAACCCACAGCCTCAGACCAAACCCGAAAACCTTAACCTAGACTACAATCTGAGGTTATTTAAGGGCAATTTCAAAATCTTAATAAAATGGTCAGATTCGGCTCTTAATCAATAGGTCGCGAAGGGTTGAGCCTACGAAAAAAGTTTTAAGTGAGGAGACCTGCATGACGGAAACCAATTTTCGCCATGCTCACCCTTCAGGGATCATTTTTTTCATTCACAAATTTTGAATATTTAATCGGGAATGATCAAGTTAACTGATTTTACCGGAGGTGCATTTCTTATCAGATCCGATTCAACCAATAACCTCTTAGACTTGTCGTAACATTTCACCTGAAGATCAATATATGTTTCACTGATACTCTGTTCAGCCAGATGTGTATAGTCTATTACATAATATCCACGTTTATCAGTATTGGCTATTCCCAACGTCATTGGAGCACTACCTTCTTTATAGTAGAAAGCTCTAACAATTATTCCGGCAACACCTTTCTGTGCTGCAGTCATGATACAACCACGAATGATCCTTTTGGTTTTTCTTTCACTGACAACCACTCTATTCAATCCACCTGTCTGTGGTTTTAATACCGATAATACAGGTGCTCTTTTGATTTTTATTCTGCAAAAATCCATATTATTATTCTCATTGGTTTCGGGTAATTTATTACCGGCATCAACTATTGCACCGAGAAAGTAAAAACCCGTGGGCGAGTCAGCCGGTATTCTGTTCTTCCCATTAAGTTTAATGGATTTTGTCTGACCTGGAGCGAGAGATGAAATGAACTCTCTACCGCCGAGGAGCAGCGCGTCTTCTTTGAATGAAGCTGAATAGACTGCATACTTCTTTGGAGCACTATTATTCTTTGAGATGATCAGATCAACCGGAAAGTTCCTTGCAGTTTTTTCCCCAGCGTTTGTGACATAAACCTTAATTGTGTTTTTCAGATCCTGCCCGCTGAATACATTTCCGAGACATTTTATACTGATCTTCAGATCGATTACTTGTCCATTTATAATTCCCATATTAAAGAAAGTAAAAATACCTAAAAATATCAGAGTAAATTTATTTTTCACTAGCTCTCCTCATATTATATATATAAAAACAACCTGAGATATCTCAAAATTGTATCTCAATTTATTAGTATTGGATTCTTAATCATGAATGTTGAATCCCTTCTAATTCATTAATTCAAGATCTGACTCTTTCACTTCTGTTTAAAAGGCCAGGAGAATATCGATGGGACCGCATAAAGGGGAATATTTATAAATTTATTATCTTTTGTAAAATTTCTTGGGGATATTCTGAAAAGGATATCAGGAGAATATTTTTCATCATATACATGAAGACTTTTTAATCTTCGGGACATTCCGCTCTTGACCTCTACGGGAGTGATCCCGTTTTCCCACTGAAGCATAAAATCAACTTCAGCATCACTCCTGCTGGTCCAGTAAAATAATTCCTTTCTGCTACCTGAACAGACCAGCTCCTGTGCAACAAAGTTTTCAGTAAAAGCTCCATTATATTCAGAGAAAAGCTTACTGCCATGTAATACCATTTCCACAGGAACCTCAGTTAATGCAGACAACAATCCGGTATCAAAAATAAATACTTTGAATTTGGAAAGGTCCCGGTACCCGGTCATGGGAATTTTTGGAGTTTTTATATTGTATGATAAATTGATTAAGCCTGCATTTTTCAACCATTCTATTGCGGATTCATACCTGGAACTTCTTCCTCCTTTCCTGATTTCACTGAATTTAAATTTTTTGTTCTCTTTCGATAAGTGAGCCGGGATCGAATCCCATACTTCTGAGATTCTTATCGATTCTGAAGGTTCTGAATATTTTGAAAAATCCCTTTTATATGCATTAAGAATATCACGCTGGATTTTCCTGGCTTCATTAATATTTTTCCTTTCCATATAGTTCTTTACTACTTCCGGCATTCCTCCAAGAACAAAATAAAATCTCAGATGTTTCAAAAGTAATTCATGAATGGGGCTCTCTATTTTATCCGGATATTTAACTGATAACAATTTCTGTAATAATAGATCCTCACCTGCAGCAGATAAATATTCATAAAAACTCATCGGATATAAATCCAGAAAATTCACTTTCCCTACAGGAAATCCGGAACTCTTGCCCACCTTAACCCCGAGCAATGAGCCAGCTGCAACGACGTGAAATTGAGTCGCTTTTTCATGAAAATATTTCAAAGAAGTCAGTGCTTTTGGAGCAGCCTGAATCTCATCAAAAAATATCATTGTTTTATCAGGATCAATCATTTCCCCGTCCATTATCTGAAGGGATTCAATCAGAGATAAAGGATTCATGTCATTTTCAAACAGCGGGATCAGCTTCGGAGATTCTTCAAAATTGAAATATGCAACGCTGTCAAATTCATTTTCCCCAAACTCATTCAGCAGCCAGGTTTTCCCTACCTGCCTTGCTCCCTGAAGAAGAAGCGGTTTCCTGTCAACGGAAGATTTCCACTTTAAAAGCTCTGAATATAAGGTTCTTTTCATGATATCTCCCAAAATATGTCATATTGAGCATATAATATCCCGGGAAAAATGTCAATTCAGCAAAATTATACCTCCCAAATAATGTCGTTGCATGAATTATGTATATTTTATTAATTGAGCTATCCACTCTTCTTATCAAGTTCAATTATATTCGGTTCTGGCTGGGATGTCGGAGCCATTTCGACCTCACCCTTCTTTTCAAAGTTAAATAAATGGTGCCAAATGGGTGTGACCTATTCTGTAAGAACGAAATGCCCGCAGGGTACCAACTTGTCGACAGAAGTATGCTCAGTATTACCAGTAAAAAGTAAAATGGCAAAAGTTCAAAAACCTTAAAACCCTTTACTTAATTGCATGTTGAGGTTATTTATAAGAAGTATGAAATTTTGTTAAAAACAATCAGAATGATCTCTTAATCACCAAGTCGAAGGCGCGATTAGTTTAGATAATACTGAATATTTTAATTAGTTTTTCCTGAAGATATAAAAGTAACTCTTCACCAGGAAAATTCACTTCCTTCTCAAGCTTTAAATCAGCAATATTCGATACTTTTATAATATCGTTATAAATTTTCCTTAATTGGGATGAGATCAGGTAAGGATCTTCGTGAAATTCCAATGCATGGAAAATTGATATAATTCTACCAAGTGTAAAGAATAATAAAGGTTGATTTACAAATTCCTTATTCTTTATATTGTTTAAATCTCCCAAGATACTTTTCTGATTAAGTGAATATAAGATCTCATTACCTGATTCCTCTTTTCTGACAAAATCCGACATCTCCCAGTTCTTTAAAACACGGTGTACAATTTTCTGATCATAATAAATTTCTTTTGCAGTTTTATTGGCATTTTGTTTTCGTTCTGCCAAAAGATATAAGATAATATCCGATCTTGCATTAACCCCGAAAATGCTTCTCAATTTCAGTTGAAGTAATTGATTATTATTTAAAGTGATTTTTTGTACTACACCACGTTTAGAATACTCTCTGAGTATTTCATGATATTGATTGTCAATATTCACCTGGATATATGATTTGACACTTCCCTGCTTTAAAATATTAATGAGTAAATCTGTATTCCTTACATCATTTTTATTATCCGAATCAGATTTTAAAGTTTTTAGAATATTTTTTGCCCTTGATACGCTCACCAGATTTCTGTTCAAGTCCAACCATTCAAGCATTGCATAAAATAATCTTTTATCATACCGGGCAATACGAAACGTTGAGATCAGCAGTGCTTCGATGTCTACCGGGAAATCTGATTCAGGTATATGAGATTGAATTCCCATAGCGCTCCACTGTCTCCAATGCAGTTTGAGATACAAATCTAATAATTTTTTTTTATAGTTTTTCAGCGATTCCATTGTATTTAAAATTGTTTAGAAAACTGATTAATATAGATTTAAAACCAGCTGATACATCCTGGGTTAAAACCCATCTGCATGCATTGAATAGTTCCTTTTCAGTGGGCTCCAATTCCCACAGATCGTCCACATGATACCCGCCCCGGTCTAATGATGCATACAATTTAAAAAAAATCTGATCAATTCTGCTTATAAAGTAAACATTCAGATGCTTTCCATATTCTTTCCTTTTTAATCTCTTAAATAATCCTTCAGGCAATCCGGATTTGATCTGCTCAGCAGGACCTAAATTTATCCAATCGTCAGGAAGATTGAAATCTCTGGCTACAGTGTTTGCCGATTTTAAAAACCAATCCGGGAATTTTTTCAGATAAGATATGGTTCCTTTATTCTTTTCATCAACCAAACCCAGCACATCAACATCTCTGGTGGTTCTGTTGATAAGACCCATAGCAAATAAAGCTGTCCCGCCGCAAACAACAATCGAAATTTTTGTTCCTTTATTAAGTTTTATATTTTTATTCAGTGCTATAAATATTTTTTCAATACTTTCAGACGAAATCATATTAGGACTTTATCACCATGTTTTCAGAATGTCAAGTCCTAATACATATCATATAGAGGGATCAAATCTATTTTTGGCTCTTAATCATCAAATCTACAAAAATTATATTAATATAACTTCTATTTGAGTCACTGAAATAGTGCCAAATGGGTGCCGGTTTGCCGACAAAATTATGCTCAGTGTTACAAGTAAAAGTAAAATGGCAAAAGTAAAAAGACCTGG
>JAOZUQ010000017.1 GCA_029938635.1 Candidatus Aminicenantota bacterium | reverse complement strand
TCTTAAACGCCTCCGTTACCTGTACTGCAGCTGTAACAGCCGGAACCGTATTCAGGACTCCCATAGTCTCGCATGTAGGGATATCACCCTGCTCCGGAAGATCGGGCAAGAGGCATCTCAGACAGGGGCCATCTTCTACTATGGTCATCACCATCCCGCCGGTACCAAGAACACCTCCATAAACCCAGGGAATACTCTCTTTAATTGAATAATCATTTATGATCATTCTTGTCGGAATATTATCAGTGCCGTCCATTATCAGGTCATAACCTTTTGCTATTTCAGAGATATTCGAACTCATCATATCCCTGATCAGAAATTTTATATTTACTTCAGAATTGACTGCTTTCAATTTCAAAGCTGCTGTTTCTGATTTCGATTTCCCTATATCTGTCTCCGAGAACAATACCTGCCTGTGAAGATTCCCGAGCTCTACAAAATCCCTGTCAACAAGAAATATCTCTCCCACTCCGGCCCTGACCATAAGATTCGCAATATTTGTACCGAGGGCACCGCATCCTATCAGTGCTACTTTCTTTGATGATAAAACTTTCTGGCCGGATACCCCTATATCCCCGATCAGAATCTGTTTGTCGTATCTTGAGCTCACATTAACCTTTCTTGTCTTCTTCCAGAACTTCATTCATGCTACCCGACCTGTATCCTTCAAGATCAAGTGAAACATAGATAAACCCGAGTTCTCTGAATATTTTTTTTATTTCCTTTCTGTTCCTGACAACGATCTCAATCTGATTGTCGTCAACTTCTATCCTTGCAATATCATTGTAATTTCTAACTCTCACCTGCTTAATACCGAGATTATGAAGAAAGTTTTCACCCTGCTCTATCCTTTCCAGTTTTTTCTTTGTTATTGTTTCACCATAGGGAATTCTCGATGCAAGGCAGGTAGTTGACGGGAGGTCGTAATTGGAAAGTCCCAGAGATGCAGCGATATCGGGGATCTCATCCTTACCTATCCCCGCTTCAACAAGCGGTTCAAAGAAATCTTCTTCCCTGAGGGCATTGATCCCCGGCCTGTACTCTCCGAAATCTGACATGTTCACACCGAATGCAATAGAATCAAATCCTCTCGATGATGCCACATCCTTCATTATATCCATCTCTTCCTTTTTGCAATGGTAACACCTGTCAATCGGGTTTTTAACAAAGTCGTCGTTATCGAGTTCCGAATGTTTAACTATTTTATGATCAATCCCGATCTCGGATGCAACTCTTTTCGCTATATCCAACTCTCTTCCGGACAGAGTATCGGACTCTATCGTGACTGCAATGCTTTTCTCACCCAATTCATCATATGCAACTTTAGCGATCAGAGAGCTATCAACTCCACCTGAAAAAGCAATAACAAGTGATCCGGAATTCCTGATAACCTCTCTCAATTTATATAATTTTGATTTGTTAATTTTATCCATTGTACCTCAATTGATTCTATCAGCCGTCCATATCTATGTCAATTTTCCAAAGTGCTGAGGACAATTGTTTTTTTTAGTCATATTTGGTAATTTGTTAATATCTGAAATTAATTAACTTAGGAGGGAAATATGAACTACCCCGTTTGGTACATCCCATTGATCGGAGGGCCGCTGATCATCGCATTTGTAGCGATAGTTCACGTTGTAGTTTCTCACTTTGCTGTAGGAGGGGGATTGTGGCTGGTCCTGACCGAAAAGAAAGGTTATAGGGAGAATAAAGACTATATTGTAGATTACGTAAAGAAACACGCGAAGTTCTTCCTGTTGCTGACAATGGTATTCAGTGCATTAACAGGTGTCGGAATATGGTTCACCATTGCATTGATCCATCCCGATGCTACATCTCACCTGATCCATACTTTTGTTTTCGGGTGGGCAATTGAGTGGGTGCTGTTTGTAATAGAGATAGTAGCAGCATTTCTATATTTTTATAATTTCGGGAAAATATCAAAAAAATTGCACCTTTTGATAGGCTGGATATATTTTTTCGCAGCATGGGGATCACTCCTGGTAATAAACGCAATACTCGCATTCATGCTTACTCCGGGGAAGTGGATCGCAACTCAGAATTTCTGGGATGGGATATTTAACCCGAGCTACCTTTCATCAACAGCCTTTCGAACTTTCCTCTGTTTCGCCCTTGCCGGAAGTTATGGCTTGATGACCGCAACCCGGAAATTTAAAGGTGAACAGAAAAATGAACTTGTCAAATATAACGGGAAGTGGATATTCTGGTCACTTGCAGGCCTTATTCCCTCCGCATTCTGGTATTATTCGACATTCCCCAAACAAGCCATGGAGGGTCTGGCCGGAAGTTCAGCAATAATGGTATCCTCTTTGTGGCATCTGATCATCAGTCTCGGTTTGTTCATTCTATTCCTCATTTTTCTTTACCTCTGGAAAACGAATAAATTCGGATTCAAGTCTTCTATTGCAATGTTCCTGACCATCTTTGTTTTCTTCGGTGCATTTGAATTCATAAGAGAAGCAGGACGGAAACCTTATATCATTAAAGATTATATGTATTCCACGGGCATCAGGGTCGCAGATTTTGACCAGATCAAGGATAAGTCGATCCTTCAGAACGCAAAATGGACCGAGATCAAAGAGGTCACACCTGATAATGCCGTAAAAGCCGGTGGAGAGATATTCAGAATACAATGTTATGCATGCCACTCCCTCGGTATCAAGAACAATATCAATAAAAAAATGGCCGATTGGGACCTGAAAAAGATCAAAAGGATAGTCGGCTCTCTAAAAGGGATCACTCCTTTCATGACGGAATTCGTGGGAAATGAAATTGAGAAGGATGCATTGGCAAAATGGTTCTATTGGGAAGTTCATGGTGAATTGCCTCAGGAAGAAGTTGAAGAGGGAGGAGCTCTTGACGGCCCGGCACTTTTTGAATCTTTCTGCTCGGACTGCCATGAGAACTCTCCTGATGACCCTCTCTTCCTGAAGACAACGAATATTACAGAGATAGACGGGATGATGGACATTCTGAGCAAGCTTGATGAGCTTAATGAGGATATGCCTCCGTTCGAAGGAAGTGACAAGGAGAAGAAAGTTCTTGCAGAGTACATTATTAAATCAAGGAGTAAAAAATGAATAATCTGATAAATATAATCCCTAATCCGGATCCGTTACCGGTCGCAGCGGGATGGTTCCAGTTCTTATCACATTTCACTTATTACTTCCACCTGATAAGTGTTGGAATAATGTTCACTATTGCAATATCGATGACCGTCGGATATTTCAAAGGAAAATCAGATGATAACTGGCTCTCTTTCGGTAAGGATATGGCGCACCTTCTCCCATTTACGATTGCCTTTGCAATTAATCTCGGAGTTGCACCGCTTCTTTTCATCCAGGTCATTCATGGTAATTTTTTCTATACAGCATCTACACTGATCGGGACTAACTGGATCCTCCTCGTAGTGATTCTTATTTTAGGTTATTATGCCGCATATTGGATCTCATTCAGAGAGTCCGGGAAACACGGAACAAAAAAATATCTCGGCCTGTTTGTATCAATCGTCCTTGCATGGACAGGTTTCATTCTTGTAAATGTAAATACACTTGCATTGAGGCCGTCATTGTGGAAAGAATACTTCGCTCATATGGGCGGTTTTCATCTCAATACCGGCGATCCGACAATGATACCCAGATATACATTCTATTTATTTCTGCTGCTTGCAATCGGGGGACTCTTTATAACAGTTTACTCAAAGTTTAAATATGGAAAAGAGAAGTCGAAACCATGGATTGCATACGGAGCTTCTCTTGCCGGTTACTCCTGCTTCCTTACCTTACCTTCTTTTATTTACTATATGAGAATTCTGCCTCACAATATAAGAGAAGTCTTCCTTACCGGTGATGCAATATGGACAATTGTGAGTGTATTCTGTTTTTTCGGTCTCATAATCGCCGGATATCTGTCCCTTCAGCGGAGAATTATTCCCGCTTCAGTTGTGATGGGATTAAACATGGTAATATTTGTAATAATGAGAGGAAAGGTGAGAAGTTTATTCCTGGAACCATTCTCCGAAAAATTTTCAATCGTAGGAACGAACACACAATATCCCGTAATGGCCCTGTTCTTAGTTATACTGGCTGCAGGACTCGCCCTGATCTTCTGGATGCTGTGGAAAACACACAAAGAACTTAAGAGTTAAAAAGTCAGATAAGTGTTGTCTTGACCCGGGTATCCGGGTGTGATATTTTTACCTCATGCCGTCTGATAAGGATACCCGGGTCGAGAAAACCCTTGATGACCTCCGGAAATTAAGATCTGATATTTCCGGTACGGCCAAACTCATAAAACTGGAAGAATTCAAGGGAGAATTCTCTGATTTCCCAAACAACCTTTCTGAAGAGATAATAGAAATATACAGGAAAAAGGGGATCGAAAGGTTATTTTCCCATCAACGGGCAGCTATTGAAAATATCCTCAACGGCAATAATGTAGTAGTATCAACTCCGACAGCTTCGGGCAAAACATTAATTTATAACGCTGTAACCTTAAATTCACTTGTGAATGACAAGTCGTCAAAATCCCTCTACCTGTTTCCGACAAAAGCGCTATCTCAGGACCAATTGTCAGAATTATTCGATCTTAACAAGATGCTGGGAGACAGGTTGGGACTATTTACATACGACGGGGACACACCGCAGACAACGAGAAAAGCGATCAGAAAACAGGCTCAGATCGTATTAACTAATCCATATATGCTCCATTCCGGTATACTTCCCCATCATACCAAGTGGATCAACCTTTTTGAGAACCTGAAATATGTCATTATCGACGAACTACACTATTATACCGGGGTGTTCGGTTCCCATATGGGAAATATAGTCAGAAGGCTTAAAAGAATATGCTCTTTTTACGGTTCCGATCCAGTGTTCATAATGTCTTCCGCCACAATTGCCAACCCGGGGGAACTCGCAGAAATGATAACAGGAGAAGATGTCACTCTGATAGAGAAGAGCGGAGCACCACGCGGGAAAAAATTTATCGTATTTCTGAATCCTCCGGTTGTAAATAAACAGCTCGGGATAAGAAGGTCCTATATTTCCCTGGCCAGAGAAGTATCCGGGATACTCCTCAGGAACAACCTCACAACTATTACGTTCACCAATGCACGTCTGATAACCGAAATACTTGTCAAATACCTGAAAAGTGATTTCGAGAGAAATGTGAACCAGAAAGGGATCATAAGGGGATACCGGGGAGGATACCTCCCTGCAAAGAGAAGGGAGATTGAGAAAGGGCTGAAGTCCGGAAAGATCAGGGGGGTAGTGTCAACTAATGCTCTCGAACTTGGAATAGATATCGGTTCTCTTGATGGAGTTGTACTTGCATCTTACCCTGGAACAATTTCATCTACATGGCAGAGATTCGGACGTGCAGGGAGAAGATCTTCCAGCTCAATCGGCATCCTTGTCGCTTCATCTTCACCTGTTGACCAGTATATAGTTAATCACCCTGAATATTTTACAGGCAGGTCTCCTGAGACAGGAAGGATCAACCCTGACAATCTTACAATTCTGATCGATCATATAAAATGTGCATCCTTCGAGCTTCCGTTCGTATCGGGAGAGAAATTCGGCAATGAAGATCTTGAAGAGATATTGGACTATCTGGCAGAGAACAGAGTGCTGCTTAAAAGAGAAAACAAGTGGTTCTGGTCTGAGGAAGGATACCCGGCTGACGCAGTCAGCATCAACAGAGTGTCGTCAGATAACTTTGTGGTTGTTGATACTACATCCGGCGAAAAGGTTATAGCCGAGGTTGATTTCTCTTCAGCACTTGAAACGCTTCATGAAAAGGCAATCTATATTCTTGAAGGAGAACAATATGTTGTTGAAAAATTTGACTTTGAGAACAGAAAAGCCTTTGTAAAAGAGTCAAACTCTGATTATTATACGGATGCAATAACCTATACAAAAGTTAGTATTCTGGACCTTTTTGACGATACAGGGTTCCGGGACTATATCATATCTACCGGTGAAGTTCACGTTTTTTCACAGGTTGTAGGATTTAAAAAACTGAAATTTTTTACCAATGAAAATGTCGGTGCCGGTGACCTTCAGCTTCCTCAGCGTGAAATGCACTCTACTGCTTTCTGGCTCACTATCCGAAAAGAACTTCTTGACTCAGTAAATATTAACAACGAGGATAAAATAGAAGCAGTAAACGGGATCGCTTACCTCATGCGTCATATCAGTGCTGTTATGTTGATGTGCGATGTGAAGGATCTGGGGGTGTCAGTAGAGGATAACATCACAAAAGAACCGGTAAGGATAAAATCAGGGAGATTTACCGGAAATTTTGAGAACGGCGGACACAGTTTCGAACCCAACATATACATATATGACAGTTATCCGAACGGGATCGGGTTTTCTGAAGTTCTTTACAGAAAGGGGAAAACTCTTATAGAGGATGTATTGTCTACGATAGAAGGTTGTGACTGCCCTGCAGGCTGCCCCTCCTGTGTAGGCCCTCCGATCAGGAAAGGCGGAAAACATAAAGAGGGGGCAAAATTTATTGTCCGTTCACTTACCGGCAAAGTATATAATTAAAATAAGTATTTTTCTCCGTCATTTCAGAGTAAGGATATCATCCACCTCTTTGATAGCCTTAACCTTACCCAGAAGGATCTTCATTTCCTCAGGTTTCCCCAGAGACGGTAGCAATATATAATCCGACAATTCATCACAAAGCCTTATTCGCATAAGATCCTCTTTTTTTTCAATAGCAAAATCAAGGATCTTCTTTTCATCTATCTCCACAACATCGATAGGGATCATTCCCATCTTCAGACAAAACTCCGGGCCGATCTTTTCAACCAGAAAAGGATCCGGCAGATCATATCCGATCTTGGCTTCATTAATAGCTTTTTGATCAAGAAGAAAAAGTTCAAGATCTTCAGGATTTATCAATTTCATTCTGATAAAAACTTCACCCAGTTTAGCTTTCATCTCATTCTGCATGGAAATTGCAATATCCAGGTCCGCCTTTGTTATCTTTCCCGCATTCAAGAGCAATTCACCCAACTTCATATCTCTTTTTCCAATCGCCTTCTTTTTCATCTCAAAAAACTCAGGGGGAGCTTCTTTCAAAATTTTTTCACGGTATTCTTCAGAAGCACTACATAAACACTTATAACAAAAAAGACATAAAGGCGTAGGCTCGAAGTGGCAGCAGAACGTAGAGTCAAATGCATTGAACTCAGCACCACAATGCCAACAGGAAATCATGTATTTCTGATCCTTTTCCATTTCCCTCTCTCTTAAAAGTATGGTAACAAATAGAGAAATTTTCCACAAAAATGTTTGTTGATCCGATATAAACCCCTTGATATATCCATTTATGAGTATTATAATTTTCGGATTAAACATAAGGAAAGAAACAAATGGAAGAAAAATTGTTCGAGATTGATATGATCTACATAAAGAACACAAGTCCTACTGATTATTCTATCGAATGTGCAAGCAGAAGGAAGAAATCAATAATTTTAAATTATTCAAATGCAGACGGAGTTGAAATAAACGCACCGGTACCACTTGAAGTAAAGAATGCAATTATGTCATGTAATAATAATGGTGAAAGGATATGGAATATGAGATTCGGTTCTCCTGCAAACCTCAAGATTGGTTATTCAGGAAAGATAATAATACAGGTCATATAAAGAAATGATCTCCGAAGAAATCCTCAAAAAGATTAGAAGGATAGAAATAATTTCAAAAAAAAGTTCAAGCGAAGTATTCTCGGGAGAATACCACTCGGCATTTAAAGGAAGGGGGATGGAATTCTCTGAGGTCCGGGAATACTATCCAGGTGACGAAATAAGATTTATAGACTGGAATGTATCATCCAGGATGGGTAAAATCTATGTTAAGCAATTTGTTGAGGAGAGGGAATTGACAGTGATACTGGCAGTTGATCTTTCGTCATCACTCGACTTTTTTTCAGGAGAGAAAAGTAAGAAGGATATAGCCGCTGAGATTTCCGCAATTATTGCCTTTACTGCCAATAACAATAAAGACAAGGTGGGATTGTTAGTATTTACTGATAAAGTTGAATTATACATACCACCAAAAAGAGGGATATCCCACCTCCTCCGGATAATCAAAGAAATACTGACCTTCAAACCGGAGAGCAAAGGGACATCAATAGAGAACGGACTTACGTATCTGAATAAGGTTATTAAAAAAAAAGCAATTGTATTTCTTATATCTGATTTTATAGATAAAGATTTTTCTCTTCCTCTCAGGATCTCCGGAAGAAAACATGACCTGATCGCGATAAATATCTCAGATAAAAGAGAAGTTGTATTACCGGACAAAGGTATTTTCAGAATGAGAGATAGTGAGAGCGGGGAAGAATTCATGGTCGATTTTTCATCTGAAAAGACCCGGAAGAAATTCAGAATATTAATTGAACGGGAAAATGAAAATTTAAAAGAAAAATTTAATAAGTACAATGTGGATTCCATAGATATATCAAGCGAAGAAAATTACGAAAAACCTCTTTTTAATTTTTTCCTTAAGAGGAGGAAAAAATATTCAAGATGAGGAAATTACTTCTGATATTATTAATGCTCTCTTTCACACAGGGCCTCACTTCCGAAACCCAGGTGTCAGTTTCAGTTTCTTCAACCACTACAACCATCGGAGAAAGGATCACTCTTAAGTTTATAACCAGGACATCCGCTGAAAGTGACTCGATAAAAATTTCACAGGGAAAACCTGATTTCGAGTTTATTTCGGAAGCTGAACTTTCAATCAGTGAGAATGATGGAGTTAAGACATTTGAAAAAGAGTTTGATATATTCTTCTTCAAGACAGGGGAATACAATGTTGGTCCTTTTAATATCAGCCTTATCAAAAAGGGGGAAATTGTTGAAAATTTTCTTTCAAATACCATCCCTGTAAACATCAGGTCCGTTCTGGAAAAAGATGACAAAGACATAAAACCATTGAAAGATCTCTCTGAAATAAAGGGGAATCCGTTCTATCTGCTCAAATATTTATTATTTGCATTGATTATTATAATTATTATATTTCTGATCGTTTTTTTTCTCAAACGGAGGAAAAAGGGAGAGGCTCAGAACATCTCTGCCCCATTGCATCCGGAGGTGGAATTTAAGAACAGGATAGAGTCTCTATGGAGATCTGATCTTTTTAATACAGGAAAAACCAAAAAATTCTTTATGACTCTGACTGAATCTTACAAGATCTTCATGACCAGGCTATACAATTTCAATGCAGAGGACCTCACTTCATATGAGATCATGTGTAATCTCAGGAATTTCGAAAAAGACGAAAAAATTACGGGTAATTTTGATCAGGTATTTCTTATTTCTGATCTTTCAAAATTTGCTAAATATGCTCCTGCTGAAAGTGAAGTGGAGGAGGTCAGGGCAAATTTGTTCAGAATAATTGAGATAATAGGAGAACGTAGAAAAAAAGAAGAAGAGGAAAAAGCAGATGCCTCACTTTGAATTCCCCCTTGCACTGCTTCTCCTCCTGGTTGTTCCGGTCCTGATCAAATGGAAACATTTCGGTGACAAGAGGGGGAAAAGGTATATCAATTATTCATCAGGAAAGTTGCTCAATATCAGTGAAAATGGTTTGAGAACATTTTTTATAAAAAACCTCTTCTATATTAAACTGATACCTCTTGTACTTTTCATTATTGCCCTGGCACGGCCCCAACTCCTCGATTATTATGATGTGGAAAATAAGAGAGGGATCGATATACTGCTTACAATGGATATATCCGGTTCAATGGCATCACTTGATTTTAAACCAAAAAACAGGCTTGAAGTTGCAAAAGAGGTAATTAACAGATTTATCAGCAAAAGAAAAACCGACAGGATCGGGTTGGTTTCCTTTGCAGGTGCTGCTGTCACTAAATGTCCTTTGACACTGGACTATGATATGCTCGAATATTTCCTGAATATGACCAACCTGGGAGAACTTGAGGACGGGACAGCTCTTGGGATGGCCCTTGCAACCTCCGTTAACAGGATCAAACATTCAAAAAGCAGAACAAAGATCATCATACTTCTTACTGACGGAGTCAATAACAGAGGGGAGATAGATCCTAGAGATGCTGCCCAGATCGCACTTAATTTCGGAATCAAAGTGTATACGATCGGTGTGGGTAAACGCGGGAAAGCTCCTTTTCCGGTAAAGGATGGCTTCGGGAGGGAAACACAGGTAATGGTAGATGTAGAAATAGATGAGAAGGTGTTAAGAGAGATCGCAAATGCGACAGGCGGACTATATTTCAGAGCAACTGACAAAGATTCACTCGACAATATTTTTACTGAAATAAACAAATGGGAAAAAACAGAAATATCAACAAAAAGGTTTTATAATATAGAGGAACTCTACTCCTTTTTTCTTTTGCCGGGGCTTTTTATATTTCTTATCGCGGAATTCTCAAAAAGAAGTGTTTTAAGAACTATCCCCTGATAGTTCAGACCAGGCTCATTCCAAGAGCAATAGCTTTTTCATTCAGAGGAATAAGTTTGTGATGTCTCTCCGGAAGTGTCTCTTTTAATGCAACAAGGAGAGAATCTCTTTTTACTATATCATTGATCTTGACCAATGCTCCGAGAATCAGCATGTTCATTACCTGTACATTCTTAAGTTCTTTGTTGGCCTTATCAACCGCAGGTATTGCAAAAACTCTTATATCATCCCTCTTCGGCCCGTCTTTAATAGTACTGCTTTCCCAGATCAGAATCCCGCCTTTTTTTACCTTAGGTTCAAATTTGTCGAGAGACGGCTGGTTGAGAGCTATTACAACATCATACATTGTAACGATAGGTGATGAAATTGGTTTGTCACTTACATTTACCATACAATTCGCAGTTCCTCCCCGCATTTCCGGACCATAAGAAGGCATCCAACTGACTTCTCTCCCCTCTTTCATAGCTGCATATGCAAGTAGTTTCCCCATGGATAAAACACCCTGTCCGCCAAAACCTGCAAATATCATTTCATTAAGCATTCTGATCTCCTATTTTCCCGGTTCCTTGAAAATTCCCAATGGATAGTAAGGTATCGCCTTTTCTACGATCCATTCCATTGATTCAACAGGAGTACACTTCCATCCGGAAGGACAATTTGATACAACCTCAACAAATTGAGTCCCGATGTTCTGCTGCTGAATCTCAAGGGCCTTTTTGAATACCCGCTTGGCCTTTCTGACATTTGCAGGTGTGTTACCGCTTACCCTTGCGGTAAAAGCAACACCATCAAGAGGTGTTACCATCTCTGTCATTTTCAAAGGAGATCCTGAATTCTTTTTATCTCTTCCGAATGGACTTGTGGTCGTTTTCTGTCCTTCTAAAGTTGTCGGGGCCATCTGGCCTCCTGTCATTCCGTAAATACCATTGTTAATGAAGATGAAAAGAAAATTCTCACCTCTGTTACATGCATGGAGTGTCTCGGCTGTACCGATAGCAGCGAGATCACCATCTCCCTGATATGAAAACACTATTCTGTCGGGAAGCATCCTCTTTATTGCAGTCGCAACAGCTGCTGCTCTTCCATGAGCAGCTTCCTGCATATCAACATCCATATAGTCATATGCAAATACAGAACATCCTACCGGACAAACTCCGACAGTCTTTTCCTGGAGATCCATCTCCTCAATTAATTCCATAAATATTTTATGCATAGTGCCGTGAATACAACCCGGACAATAGTGCATTTTATTATCTGTAAGGGTCTTTGGCTTTTGATATATTACCTCGTATCCTTCTCTCATTTATATCTCCTTATAATTCCCCGGCCTTCTTTTGTATAAAATCAATAACTTCTTCAGGTGTCGGGATGATACCACCGGTCCTGCCATAGAAAAAAGTTGGCTTAACACCGTTAACTGACAATTTTACATCCTCAACCATCTGGCCTGCACTCATTTCAATCGAGAAGAAAGCCTTAACCTTGTTTTTATTAGCAAGTTCACTGATCCTGTCGGCTGGGAACGGCCACAATGTGATGGGCCTGTGAAGTCCCATTTTTATACCGCTTTCCCTGGCGAGATCCACTATCTTCTTCGAAGTTCTTGAGGTTACTCCGTAAGCAGTTATAATAAGTTCTGCATCTTCTATCATATATTCTTCATATCTGACTTCGTTCTCTTCAATCTTTTTGAACTTTCTCTGAAGATGTATATTCTTTTTTTCCATATCATCAGACTGGATATACAGAGAAGTTATAATATTTCTTTCTCTGTCATGAGTTTTTCCTGTTGTGGCCCATGGCTTGTCCGGTTTATACGGGATCGGCTCGGGAAGTTCAACCTTCTCCATCATCTGGCCGATAGCTCCATCCGACAGTATAAGTACCGGAGTTCTGTATTTATCAGCGAGATCAAATGCAAGGATAGTTAAATCTACCATCTCCTGTACCGAGTTAGGTGCAAGGACTATTTGTCTGTAATCACCATGGCCTCCGCCTTTAACAGCCTGGAAATAATCTCCCTGGCCAGCTTGAATTGTACCGAGGCCCGGCCCTCCCCTTGCTACATTTGCTACTACACATGGCAATTCTGCACATGCAATATATGACACACCCTCCTGCATCAGAGAATATCCCGGAGAGGATGTTGTGGTCATTACTCTGGCTCCGGCTGCAGCTCCTCCATATACCATATTTATTGATGCTACCTCACTCTCAGCCTGAATTAGAGTATAATCATGATTAGGCTCTTCTGCAGCAAGATATTCAATGACTTCGGACTGGGGGGTTATCGGATACCCGAAATATCCCTGCATCCCGGCTCTTATAGCGGCTTCCGCAAGAGCCTCATTTCCTTTCATAAATCTTATTTCACCCAATTTTTCCTCCATTCAGAACCTAACTTTTTTTCTTATAAACAGTTATAACAGAATCAGGACACATAACGGCACAATTCATACATGCAATACACTTTTCAGGCTCTGACATATAGGAATAATGATAACCGTACACATTCGTATCGTCCTGTTTTAACGCAAGACACTGAGTAGGGCAATTTGCAACACAGAGGCCGCACCCTTTACACGTGTCAACCAGTATTTCGACATAACCTTTAGCAGGCATACAGAACCTCCTTTTGTGAAATATTATTGTATTACTTTACCAATTAATGTCAAGTATGATTTTTAATAAAATTATCTAAAAAATTAATTAATCTACTTTACCCTAGAGCTACATCAAGGATCATCATTATAGTAAAACCCAGGATAACTCCGATCGTTGCAAGATCTGTATTTTTGCCGATTTGAGATTCTGGGATCAACTCTTCGACTACTACAAAAATCATTGCTCCGGCAGCAAATGCAAGTGCATAAGGGAGTATAGGCCTGATCAGGAGAACTGTAGCCGCACCGATCACTCCGGCAATAGGCTCAACAACACCGGATAACTGGCCGTAATAAAAACTTTTGGCCTTACTTAACCCTTCTCTGTGCAGGGGAACCGAAACTGCCGCCCCCTCAGGGAAGTTCTGGATACCTATTCCAAATGCGAGTGCGATCGCACCTGCAAGCGAAACTGCTGATAAATCTGCACCGAGAGCACCAAATGCAACCCCGACTGCAAGGCCTTCAGGAATGTTATGGAGAGTGATTGCCAGGACAAGAAGAATAGTCCTCCTCCATCCTGTTTTGATCCCTTCAGCTTCCTCTATCGGAAAACCGAGATGAAGATGAGGAAGAACTTTATCCATTCCCCACAGGAAAGCACCGCCAAAGACAAATCCTACTGCTGCCGGTACCCATGGCACCATATTCATCTCTTCTGCCATTTCGATCGAAGGTGCCAACAGAGACCAATAACTCGCAGCTATCATAACCCCGGCAGCAAAACCAAGCATACCGTCCATTGCCTTTTTGTTGAAATTCTTAAAAAGGAAAACGATCCCGGCGCCAAGTGCAGTCATGAACCAGGTAAAACATGTTGCAACTAAAGCCTGTATTATCGGGGATAATCCGGAGAACCATTCCATTTACTCACCTCATAAGAATTAAACAATAAAAACCAGATTATTTCAAATAATACATTCATGGATACGAAGCTACCAGTGCTATAGAGAGTGTGGCAGAGTCACTAATTTCTCTTAATCGGTCACCCTACATCCGGTCACTTCGACAAGCTCAGTGACCAACTTCTTATCAGTGGTTGAGCTGAAAACTTGGGGACGGTCTTTTAAAATTTTAATTTTTTGAATCTACAGTCATTGCAAGGACAGTCATTTGAAGTATTGACTTGTCATGTGATATGGAGTACCGCATAACCTTGTAATAATTACAAAACAAAAACATCTGACCATGAATTGCGTGAATAAAAAATTAACACTTTATTTTCAACTGAATAGAAAAAAAGAAGATCGAAAAAATTAAAATTTTAAAAGACCGTCCCCAACAACTTTAAAAATTAGAACCCGTATGATATACTGACAGCCGCAATGAAACAGTTTTTCCTTAAACATCTGAAGATTTTTTTAATCGCTATAAGTATTATCGTAACGATCCTCATCGGAGCATTAACCGGGATTCTCCTGGTCTATCAGAAAGGCCTCCCCCAGATAACCAACCTGGAAGATATAAAACCAGTTGTTATGACCAGGATCTATGACGACAATAAAAAACTCCTTAAAGAATATGCCATTGAGAAAAGGATCATCCTTAAATATAGTGATATTCCGCAAATCCTTAAAAATGCGATCATCGTATCGGAAGACTCAAGATTCCAGTCGCATTGGGGGATAAGTTTTACTAGCATTTTTCGTGCTGTCTCTGGAATTATCTTCAAAAAGAATCGCGGAGGCGGAAGTACGATCACAATGCAGCTTGCCCGGAACCTGTTCCTTTTTGAAGAGAGAAAGCAGAGAACATTCGGGAGAAAACTAAAGGAGATCCTCCTCTCAATTCAGATAGAAAAAAATTATTCAAAAGACCAGATCCTCACTTTTTATTGTAATAAGATACCATTCGGGGGACCGGCCTACGGGGTTGAAGCTGCATCCAGATACTATTTCGGAAAATCTGCCCGTGATATAAATCTTGCTGAATCTGCACTTTTAACCGCTATAATCCCAAGCCCTAACGGTAGATATAATATTTTTAAAAATCCGGATAATTGTAGAACAAAAAGAGATCAGATATTAAAGAAAATGCTTTACCTCAAATATACTACAAAGGAAGAACTCGAAAATGCACTTAAAGTTGAGCTCCCCACGGAACCATTCGATGATGACGAATATGAGGTAGGAAGCTATTTTGTTGAAGAGATCAGGAAAGACCTGGAATCAAAGTTCGGAGATACTCTCCTCTACGAAGGCGGATTAAAAGTCTACTCAACACTGAACAATGAAATGCAGAAATGGGCTGAGCAATCTCTTCAACAGGGATTGAGGGACCTGCACAAAAGAGGAGGATGGAGATCCGGGAAAAAACTGTACAACGTTATAAAAGAAAAACTGGATCCTGAATCATTTGAGCATGAATCATGGGGTAAAATAAAGATCAAAGCCGGCGTAATAACAAGCGGCCTTGTAACAAGTGTCAATAATTCAAAAGCTATTTTCAGAATAAAGGATCACAAAGGTACACTGAGTGCGAAAGAGGCAAAATGGACAAGATATTCACTCAGGAGAATATTGAAAAAAGGGGATATTGCACTGGTAAAGATCCTCGGAATAGATGAAAAGAAAAAAGAGTTAAAACTCGGACTTGAACAGGAACCCGAGATGACGGGAGCATTGCTTGCCATAGATAACAGAACAGGAGCAATCAAGGCAATGGTCGGCGGATATAGTTTTGAGAGGAGTAAATGGAACAATGCTACTCAGGCCCTGAGGCAGACCGGATCAACAATAAAGCCGATAGTTTACACAGCTGCTATTGAGAACGGCTACACTCCCTCAACCATTATACTTGACGAACCGAGGATATTCGAGAACCGCTGGACCCAGGAGCCTTATGAACCGAGGAACCATACAGGAAAATACATGGGACCTGTTACATTCAGGATGGCTCTGGAGAAATCCAAGAATCTTGTAACTGCCAGGATCGTGGAATCGATTACACCTCCTAAAGTGGTCGAATATGCAAGAAAGTTCGGAATAACTTCGAACCTGATACCTGTAATGTCGATAGGACTAGGTTCTCTTGAGATTACCCTCAAGGAGATGGTAGCAGCATATACCGTTTTTCCCAATTACGGAATAAGGGTGAATCCTTTCAAGATAAGTTCGATCCTCGACCAGAACAATAATATAGTTGAAGAAAATTTTCCCGACAAAAAACAGGTGCTGGAACCAGACACGGCATATATTATGAACTACCTACTCCAGGGTGTTGTAAAATACGGTTCCGGTTTCAGGGCAAGAGTTCTTGATGCCCCGGTTGGAGGCAAGACAGGAACTACCAATAATTTCTCAAATGCCTGGTTTATCGGATATACCCCTACTATAACCGTGGGAGTCTGGGTAGGCCATTTTATAGAAAAATCTCTCGGCAATAATGAGACCGGTTCAAGAGCAGCGGCCCCTGTTTTTGTCGAATTCATGAAAAAATATCTTGAGAAATATCCTGAAATGAAAAGGTATAGGAAACCGTCAGGGGTAATAATGGTCAAGATAGATAAACTGACAGGGAAGCTTTTCTCTCCCGACTGCCTCTACCCTTTCATGGAATGTTTCCTTAAAGGGAATGAGCCTCTGGACAATTGCACTGAAGAGGACCATATGCAGATTCAGGACTATTACGGGAAATATGAAGGCCCCATTGAAGACGATGACGGCGAAGAAAACGATACAAATTAATAAAAGGGCAGGAAAAAACCTGCCCTCTTGTTCGAAATTAATTGTCTTTTTAATAAACCGCTACGGAACACTTCTTTGTTACTTTACAATTGTTTGCAGCAACCGGATCAGTGATCGAAGAGTTTGCAGGTTTCACACAAATACTGATGCCGAATGACTTTTTCACCAATACAGGATGATCGACCATTACAAACCTTTGTAAGGTGTGAATATTCTTCGGAAAAGGATTTAATACCCGTGTGGTTTTAACAACTTTAACAATTTTCCCTTTCATAAGGTCAAAATACCTGAGAGTAACAATAACAGATGTTGGCCATCCTCTTTTTTTATATGGGTGATTGGCAAGATCTACCATTATATTTCCCATATAGAATGCATCTACACCTACAAGATCACAAATACAACTGTAAGAATGAATTGCAAGCACTCGCAGATCTGCTGTTTTTAAAATAGTCAGTTGTTGTGGTGTGAACTTAGTAACCTTAAGCTTTTGAAGATCCTGTGCATTTCCGGTCACCGGGTTTAAAACAAGAGCAAAACTGATTAAAACAAAAACTGTTAATAATGAGAGTTTTTTCATAATGTTTCCTCCTTAATAAAAAATTTTCCTCATTTTTCCGTCTCAATATGGAAATAGAAGATTCACTGAAAATATCTCAAAAAAAATAATTTTTTTTTTAAATTATATAAAGCAAATGGTCAGAATTACCTCTGCAAAAAAAGGGGTGCCTCTCAGGCACCCCGGATTATAATTAGTATACGGCTGCCTGTTCGTTAATTGGTTTTGGTTGTATTTTTACCGATCAGGAAATATCCCATTATTACCTTATCGGGTTTTGTCACTTTGATCCGGAAAAATTCATACCCTCTCATAAAACTTTTCCTTAGAAGATACTTTCTCTTCCCGATCCTGCTCTTTCTGATTTTCACAATAGCAACTTCCTCAAAAAGAAGTTCATCTGTCGGATTAAAAACATTAAACAAAAATTCTCCCTCTTTTTCCATAAGCGTGACTTTATAGACACCTTTGTTGTAGTTCTTCCCGTCATGAATAAATGCCCTCGGAAACTTCACACTACCGATTTTAAGATCACTTGTTTCCACAACCGCTTCATCGGCCGGAACTGAAAGGGCGAAAAATAAAACCGATATTAAAAGTATTACCGTTTTTTTCATTTTCCCCTCCTGGCTTTTCCCCTTTTATATAGCCTATGAGAGAATTATATGTTACCGGATTTTCAAAAGTCAAGGAGAAAATCTTTTTTACATCAATTGTTTTTTGCCATCAAAAATATTATAATTTTCTCTAACGATCCGGGGAAACAAAGTTGGTGAAAAATGGACATTGAAAATATAAAACAATTCTTTTCGGGCAAATATGAGTTTATTAAGCTTCTCGGAAGAGGTGGATTCGCAGAAGTTCATCTTGCTCTGGATAAAATGCTCGAAAGGAAGGTAGCGATAAAGATCCTCCTTCCCCAACATGCATCCGATCCTGATATAGTTAAAAGGTTTATAAGAGAAGCCCGTCTTTATGCAAAACTGGAGCATCCCAACCTGATAAATATATACGAGACAGGAATTGCTGAAGGAACTGCATTTATTGTAATGAAATATGTTAAGGGCGAAAATCTGAAAACTTTTATACAAAAGGATGTTAAAACAAGGCTTTCCCTTGCTCCCGGAGTGATCGATGCCCTGTCCGGAGCCATGAACTACATTCATGAGAAAGGGATAATCCACAGAGATATAAAACCTGCGAACATAATCCTTGAAGATGGAGGAGATAATATTTACCTGGCTGATTTCGGGATCGCCAGATCAGTTTCAAGCCAGACCATGACACAGACAGGATCGATCATGGGTACACCTTATTATATTTCCCCTGAACAGATAAAGGGGGGAGTTGTTGATCAAAGATCTGATATATATGCTCTAGGTGCCACTTTATACGAGCTTGTCACCGGAAAACCTGTGTTTTCTGCCGACTCATCAGTAGAAATACTTTACAAGCATGTAAATTCAGAACCTGAACAGATCGGAAAGGTCACTCCGGAAATATCTAAACGCCTGAAATATATTATTACAAGATGTCTTGAAAAAAATCCTGATAAAAGATTTCAGAGTGCAATTGAGATCAGTGAAACAATATCCGGAAGGAAAAACGGTTCTATAACGAAATACCTGAACTCTATTGAATCAGGAAGGAAAAATGGCAAAAAACGTATTGCATTTGTTTTTCTCTCTCTTATAATAATTCCTTTGATCGCTTTTCTTATCTACAAAAATACCATCAAATCAGGAACTGAGATCTCTAAAGATATGCAAAACAACATTACCCGACCGGATATCATAAGTAACATTAAGAAAGATGCTGATGAGGTACCTGAAAAGCTTATTGAAAGAAAAGATTCAGGAGTTACCGAATTAGAAGAGATAAAAACCGTCAATTCCGGATCACCGGAAAAAACATCCGTTATAAAAAAGGACAAGCTCCCACTCCGGAAAGATCAGGAGACTGAAAAAAGTAAAAAAAACAGAGTAGTCCCGACTGAAAAAAAAATTGTAAAAAGTATTTCGGACAAACCGGGTATTTTAAGATTCAGCTCATTTCCTCCTGCTGATATTTACTGGAACGGGCTTAAACTCGGAGATACGACTCAGATTTTCAAAAAAGAATTTCCTCCCGGGAAATACAAGTTCACATTTAAGATCGAAGGATATATGTCAATGGAAAAAGAGATCTCAGTGGAACCGGGAAGGGAGATCTCCGCTCATCACAGATTCAGCCCTTACGGCTTTCTGACTATCACAGCCAGGCCTTTTGCCGGATTTTTTATTAACGATAAAGATCACGGGGAAAATCCTATTTTTGAAAAAAAAATCTCTGTCGGAAAATATTATATCAAGGCTGTAAAGAAAGGATATACTACTGAAGAACGGGTAATTGTGATCGAAAATATGAAAAAATCAAATATAAGTTTTTCACTAAAAAAGGAGGATAAGAAATGAGAAATTCACGGGCTATAACAATATCTACAATTTTCTTTTTTATGTTTTTTGTACTGATCGGGACAAATCCAGGATTATTCCCTGAGACAGAGAAAGATGAGGCTGCAATATCGAAACTGCTGTCGGATGCCGAAGACAATTATCAGAACGGGAAGTTCAAAGAAGCAATAGGTCTATATGAACAGATAATCTTAAAACTCAATGAAAGAAAAGAGCTTGTTAAAACCAAACAAAAGCTTTTCAGAACCATGATATCCCTTGCATTGACATATTTCACTATTCAGGAAACAGGGAAATCAAAACTCCAACTTGAAAAACTTATAAAAATCAGCCCAAATCAGGAAATTGACGAAGAGATCTTTCCTCCGCAATTCATAAAGATGTTCAGAGATGTACAGACTGAATGGCTTGGTGGTTTGAATATCACCTCTAACCCTTCAGATGCTGCGGTTTCTATAAATAACAAAAGCATGGGGAATACTCCGCTGAAAGTTAAAAAATTTACAAAGGGTGAATATATAATAACAATTGCAAAAAAAGGGTATAACATTTCGACAAAAAAAGTAAATGTGAATCCCGACACAACAAACACAATTGCATTTATTCTGGAGAAGAGCAGAGAAAAAAAAGTTATCGAGAAACAGGGGGTTAAGAAGGACAAAAAGAAAAAGTCCTCCCCGATACTTCTCATAGGTGGAGCTATAGCTATAGGAGCAATCCTGTTACTTGTTCTGAAGAAGAAAGATACTCCGCAGGAGCCACAGATTTTGTCAAAGCGTTTCACAAATGATGTTCCTGAACAGATCAGATCTCTGGCCCCATCGTATTCACTTATTGAGGTAAAGGGGATCACAGGACCGGTAAGGGAAGTACAATTTCTGATAACTGTTGGCCATCCTAGAATTGAGGACCTCTCTATTGCTCTTGTCGGAACAGACAACAGGACCATCTACAATGTCTGGAACAAGGGGCCTCATGAAGATGACGGAAAAGATTTCAAAGGCTCTACAGAGATATTCAATTCCAATGATCCTAACGGGATATGGAAAGTAACCGTCACCAACTCAGGAGAGAGGATCCACGGAGAAATAGTACGATGGGAATTAAAGATCTATTACGAACAATAAAAAAGGATAAAGAATGAAAAAAACTCTAATATTACTCACAGTTCTACTGTTTTCAATCAGTTTCCTGAGCGGAAATGATTTTACTCTTAAAATGGATAAACTTAATGCTGAATTTGATGATCTGAAAGCCAAAGCAGCAACACTGGATCAATTCTTGCCTGAAAGTTTCCCGGGATTCGAAGACCTTGAAAAAACAAACCAGCTTGTTGAACAACTTGATTTTAACAACAGGAAATTCAAACTCCTTCTGGCCCAATACAACCTGTTGACAGACAAGATCTTTCCACTCTGCAGGGAAACTTCAGAATCAGGCGGAGTTCCTTCATCCACAACCATAAAAGCACTTGAAAAGTTCACCGGTACCGGACCGGAAAGTCTTATCAGGATACAGAGGGGACTTAACAACATGCTTCTAAGGGTCTCCCGGATAGAGAAAGAGATCGAGATGGTACAATTGAACAAAAAGAACAAAGGCATATCCGGGTCTGGGAAAAAATACAATTCAGTTTCCAGTGGGAAGCTCCCCCTTTCCGAAAGGATAACCTTACTTGGATCTGAGAAAAGCAACCTTGAAGAAGAGCTTGATGAACAACTGGAAAAAGCGAAGGAACTGAAAGGGAAGGAAAAGAAGAGGAATGATAAAATTGAAGAGAAAATATCTGAAGCAAAAAACCTCAGATCTGAAGCGGTAAAGAGCAGTAACCCAGTTGTGAGAATGATCGACAGGGCCATTTCAAAAGCAACCCAACTGAGGGTAAACGGACTTGAGATCCCTCTTTTGAACACTACAAGGACAATGATCTACCTCGCGAACACAAAGATCAGTACGCTAAAGGAGAGGATATCAAATATTGAGGAAGAGACAATAATCCTTAAGGAAAGGAAGAAAAAAGAACTGATTGAAAAACTTCTGAAAGGAGTGATAGTTATTTTCATTGCCGTTTTCATAGTTATGTTCCTTACAAGAGTATCGAGAATTGTAAGCAGAAAAACTCTTAAAAGAATTGAAAAAAGCGATAAGATCGATGCACACAGGAAGCAGCGTTACCATACCTTATCATCAGTAGTATTATCATTCATTAAGATCGTACTCTGGATTTCTGCAGTGGTCTGGGTGCTGGGAGCCCTGAATATCGACTACGGGCCCTTCCTGCTGGCAGCCGGTGGAATTTCACTGGCTATCGGTTTCGGAGCACAATCTCTTGTTAAAGATATCGTGACCGGATTCTTCCTCCTGATGGAAGAACAATTCGCACTAGGAGATGTTGTGGAGATCAATGGCAAATCGGGAACGATCGAAAAAATATCCCTGAGAACCATTAAATTCAGGTCACTCGACGGAACTCTTCACATCATTCCTAACGGTGAGATATCGATAGTTTCAAATTCTACCTATCAATGGTCGAGAGCTGTAGTAAATATCGGAGTTTCCTACGATGTGGAAAGTTCAGTTGTTTTGGATACACTCAGTTCCATATGTGAATCCATGTACAATGACCCTGAATGGAAAGAAAAGATGCTTGATAAACCCTTCCCTCAGGGAATTCTCTCCTTCGGTGATTCTTCAGTGAATTACAGAATCCTGGCAAAAACAAAAACCGGAGAGCAATGGGGTGTAGGAAGAGAATTTAACATCCGTATTCAAAATACATTCAGCGATAAGAACATTGATATACCCTACAATTATGTAAATGTGATCAATGTTAAACCTTGAAAGAGGGAAAAGAGACTAAAGAGAATAGATATTGTTTGATTAAATTAAAAAAAAAATTTTTTTAAGAAAACTATTGATTCACAGCTAAAAAAGTTATATTGTTAAATTTAAAAATTTCTTGTTCTAAGGAGACACTATGTCAAAAATAGACCTATCATTAACTAATCTGGATGTTCTATTTCCTGAGAATTTCAGTCAGGAGCAGATCGCAAAAGGGAAGACTCTTTTCCTGAAGGAGTTGGCCTACTCTACCCACAAATTCTATGGGGGTAAGATCGCCACTATGCCCAAAGCCGGAGTTTACGGCTTCAACTGGTTCAACGTCTGGTATACTCCCGGAGTTTCCAAAGTATCCACATCAATAAGGGATAACAACGAAGCTTCATACGAATTATCCAACAGAGGCAACCTGGTTGCTGTAGTTTCAGATTCGACCAGAGTTCTCGGAGATGGAGACTGCACTCCTTCAGGTGGATTGGGAGTTATGGAAGGGAAAGCATTCCTGATGAAATATCTTGCAGGTGTAGATGGCGTTGCACTTTGTGTGGATAGTTATAATGACAAGGGCGAACATGATCCGGACAAGATAATTGATTTTGTCAAAATGGTACAACCGAGTTTTGGTGCAATAAATCTTGAAGATATTTCACAACCTAATTGTTATAAGGTTCTGGATACACTGAGAGAAGAAGCAGATATCCCCGTGTGGCATGATGATGCCCAGGGAACAGGTTCAGTTACTCTTGCCGGACTTATTAATGCTCTTAAAATTGCCGGTAAAGATATCAACAATGTAAAGATAGTTTTTCATGGAGCAGGTGCTTCCAATACAACTATAGCCAGACTGATCATTAAAGCGGGAGCAAATCCCGAAAAAATGATACTTTTTGACTCCAAATCCTCACTCCATAAGGGCAGAGATGATGTTAAAGCTGATGCCAGATTCTACCGGAAATGGGAACTTTGCGAAAAAACAAATCCTGAAGGGATAACCGACATAAACATTGCGATGAAAGGAGCTGATGTTTTAATCGCCCTCAGCAAGCCCGGACCGGATGTCGTTAAGCCAGAATGGATCAATGTGATGGCAGACAAGTCAATCGTGTTTGCCTGTGCTAACCCGGTTCCTGAAATATATCCATATGCAGCAAAAGAGGCAGGGGCTTACATCGTTGCAACAGGAAGAGGAGATTTCCCGAATCAGGTCAACAACTCTCTCGGATTTCCCGGAATTCTTAAGGGATCCCTGTTGGCAAGAGCAAAAAAAGTGACAGATGAGATGGCAATTGCGGCATCTTATTCAGTCGCAAATTATGCGGAAAAGAAAGGGATCAGCCCCGATTATATTATGCCTACAATGGATGAGACGGAAGTCTTTGCACATGAAGCTGCAGATGTAGCGATGGAAGCGGTCAAGAACGGAGTAGCAAGACTGAAAGTTGACTGGCAGGGTGTTTACGATAAGACCCTTGCTGATATTGATGATGCCAGAAGCTCAATGAAATTACTTATGGATCAGGGATTCATAAAAGAACCACCTAACGACATACTGGAAGATGCACTGAAAATAGCAATAAACAGCGTAAAGTAACGATATTCGGCCCCTCGGCGAGAGGGGCCGGAACCTCTTTTTCCGACCAAAATCAATCTTTTCAATAGTTGACAAATTTAGGCAACTATTATACTATTATTGTATGAACTTTACGATCAAAACAGAATATGCTTTGCGGGCGCTGCATGAGGTCTTATCCGGAAATGGCAAACCGGTAAACCGTAAACAGATCTCTGCGAACCAGCATATATCCGAACATTTCCTCGAAAAGATCTGCCTGGATCTTAAGAAGAACAATATTCTTGATAGTAAAATGGGTCCTGGCGGAGGATTCACTATCTCCAGGGAACCAAAAGATATCTCTTTTTTTGAAATTTATAAAGCTGTAGATCTCCAGGATGGTAAGTTTGTAAGCTGTTATCCCGGAATTAAGGGAGAGTGTGAACTTCATGAAAATTGTCAGATAAAAGATATCTGGGCAAGATTTAATCAGAAATTGGTAGAATCAATGAGTAATATAACTTTGGCAGATATAACCTGACAGAAGGATAAAATGGACAGAAAGATAACAGACAAAAAAGAGGAAGAGAGGAAACTCTTTAAGGAACTCGAGAATAGTGAATATAAATACGGATTTAAGACTGAAATTGATATGGATACTGTCGGCAAAGGCCTTAATGAGGATATTGTAAGGCTTATCTCAGAAAAAAAAGATGAACCCGATTTTCTTCTGGAATGGAGGCTTCGCGCTTTTCGTCACTGGAAGACAATGGAGATGCCCGACTGGGCCCATCTGAAGATAAATCCCATAGATTTTCAGGAGATTATATATTACGCGGCTCCTAAAAAGAAGAAAGAGCTCAAAAGTCTTGATGAAGTTGATGAGGAGATCATCGACACTTTCAACAGGCTCGGAATTCCTCTGGAGGAACAGAAGAAGCTCTCCGGGGTTGCAGTTGATGCAGTATTTGATTCAGTATCGGTTGCGACAACTTTTTCTGAAAAGCTTAAGGAACTCGGTGTGATCTTCTGCTCCTTTTCAGAAGCGGTCAAAAATCATCCCGAACTTATAAAAAAATACCTGGGGAGTGTTGTCCCCTATCGTGACAATTTTTTTGCAACACTTAATTCGGCAGTTTTCAGCGACGGCACATTCTGTTATATCCCGAAGGGGGTAATCTGTCCGATGGACCTGTCAAGTTATTTTAGAATAAACACTGCCAACATAGGACAATTCGAGAGAACCCTTATAATTGCTGAGGAAAGAAGCTCTGTAAATTATCTTGAGGGGTGTACAGCACCGATGAGGGATGAGAACCAGCTCCATGCTGCTGTTGTTGAACTTATCGCTCTCGATGATGCAAAGATCAAATATTCCACAGTTCAGAACTGGTATCCAGGAGATAAGGAAGGGAAGGGTGGAATTTATAACTTTGTTACTAAAAGGGGAATTTGCAAAGGCGATAATTCAAAAATATCGTGGACTCAGGTTGAAACAGGCTCTGCGATAACATGGAAATATCCAAGTTGTATACTGAAAGGTGATAATTCTGTGGGAGAGTTCTACTCTGTTGCTGTGACCAACAATTATCAGCAGGCTGATACAGGGACAAAAATGATCCACCTCGGAAAGAACACAAAAAGTACCATAATCTCAAAGGGGATTTCCGGAGGGCATAGCAATAATTCATACAGAGGGCTCGTGAGAATGACAAATAGCGCAACTAATTCAAGAAATTTTTCACAATGCGATTCTCTGTTGCTGGGAGATAAATGTGGGGCACATACTTTCCCCTACATCGAGATCCATGAGAATAATAGTTCAAAAGTTGAACATGAAGCTACAACATCCAGAATTGGAGAAAATCAATTGTTCTATCTTCAGCAGAGGGGATTGTCAATGGAAGATGCCGTATCGATGATAGTAAACGGATTCTGCAAAGAAGTTCTTAATGAACTCCCAATGGAATTTGCTGTTGAAGCACAGAAACTTCTTGATATAAGCCTGGAGGGGAGCGTAGGCTGAATGGAGGATATAAATATGTTAAAAATCGAATGTTTGAATGTAGAAATAGATAACAAAGAGATCCTGAAGGGGATCAATCTCGAAGTAAACAAAGGTGAGATTCATGCAATAATGGGGCCCAACGGATCGGGAAAGAGTACATTAACCCAGACTATCGCCGGCAGAGAGGAATACAGCATCAGATCCGGATCAATTTTGTACAAGGGTATGGACCTTTCGAAAATGGCTCCGGAAATAAGGGCAAGAGAAGGAATCTTTGCCGCTTTTCAATACCCTATCGAAATTCCCGGGGTCAACAACACCTATTTTCTCAGAACCGCTCTGAATGCGGTCCGGAAGCATAAAGGACTTGAAGATGTGGAAGCTTTCGATTTCCTTAAGCTCGTTAAAAAAGAGATGAAAGAGATCGGAATGAGTGAAGATATGCTGCGAAGATCTGTAAATGAAGGATTCTCAGGCGGAGAGAAAAAAAGAAATGAAATACTTCAGTTATCAATACTTCAACCGGACCTTGCCATACTTGATGAAACAGATTCGGGACTGGATATAGATGCACTTAAAATAGTTTCGGAGGGAGTTAACAGATTTCACGGCCCTGAAAAAAGTATAATTCTAATTACACATTACCAGAGGCTTCTTGACTATATTAAACCGGATTTTGTACATGTCCTTTCCAATGGCAGGATAATTAAATCTGGAGGGAGTGAGCTGGCCCTTGAACTCGAGGAGAGAGGTTACGACTGGCTGAACGGCCTTTCCGAAGCTGAAGGAGAATGCAAATGAACCGGTTTGTACCGGCTGACAACCTTATTGCCCCACTGGGGGGGGGAACCCTCAGGAAATGGAAAAATGGCGGGAAATGGGCAGAGAACTTAAGAAAGAACGGAAAATCGGAATTCATCAAAACAGGGATACCTTCCACCAGGATTGAAGAGTGGAAATATACCGATCTGACACCATTGACAAAAATGGATTTCTCTTTCAATCCGGACAAAACCGATCCAATTGACAATGCTTTAATAGAAAAACTATTGCCCCCGAAACTTTCCGAATGTTCACTTGTATTTGTGAATGGAAAATTCTCGGAACATTTTTCGTTTGTTCATCCAACAAAAGGGCTGTTCATAGATAATGTGAGAAATGTCATCAAATCAGGCAGGGATGATGTTTTCGAATGTATAGGGAAGGCCGGAACTAAACCTGATGCTTTGACCAACCTGAACCGGGCATATTTTAATGATGGAGCCGTTATCAGAATAGGGAAAGATATAGATCCGGGATTTCCGGTTCATCTCATATTTCTCGCAGTGAATGCAAAATCTTCCGAAATGTTCCATCCCGGAAATCTGATCATAGCAGAAGAGGGAAGCAAATTTTCATTAATTGAGGAGTATACAGGAGACCCGGATTCTGTATATTTTACAAATACTATAACAGAGATCCACATTAAGGACAGAGCTTCTGTCAGCCATTATAAGATTCAGACAGAGAACCATTCTTCATTTCATGTCGGATCTCTGAATGTAATACAGGGGAAGGACACAAAGTTTTTTTCAAACACAGCAACTTTCGGTGGCGCATTAACACGGAATAATATTTCGGCCTCCATGAACGGCCCTGGATCAGAAAGTAACATTGAGGGACTTTATTTCCTTAAAGGTGCTCAGCATACTGACAACCATACTGAAATATTTCATAACTTCCCCTCATGTAAAAGCACGGAAAATTTTAATGGGGTCCTTGATGGAGAATCAAGGGCTGTTTTTGACGGAAAGATATTCGTCGGTGAGGGTTCAGTTCAGACAGATTCAACTCAGTCAAGCAGGTCACTTTTGCTCTCCGGATCAGCTAGTGTGGATTCGAAACCTGCACTTGAAATTTATGCAGATGATGTAAAGTGTTCGCACAGTGCTTCTGTAGGACAGCTTGATACCGATTCACTATATTACCTCCGGTCACGGGGCATCGGCCATAATGAGGCGATGAAGATCCTTACTTCAGGTTTTTTGAAGGAGATCCTAGAGAAGTTTGAGAACAAAGATGTATCAGGCAAAATAGAAAATTTACTTAATAGTGAGATAAAAGTATGAAAAATTTAAAAGAGAACCAACCGTCTGTGAATTTTGATATAGAGAAAATAAGAGAAGATTTTCCTATTCTGAAGAAGAGTGTAAATGGCAGGCAACTTGTATATTTTGATAATGCTGCCACTTCCCAAAACCCTGTCCAGGTTACAGACAGAATAAGCAGATATTACAATGAAGAGAATTCAAATATTCACAGGGGTGTCCATACTCTGAGCAACATCGCTACAGGAGAATATGAAAAAGCACGGAACCGGATCCGTCGATATATTAATGCCGCTGACAGCCGGGAAATTATATTCACCAGAGGAACTACCGAAGGGATTAATCTTGTAGCACATAGTTACCTGTCTGATAAACTTGAGGAAAATGATGAAATTATAATAACAGCAATGGAACACCATTCAAACATTGTCCCATGGCAGATACTTTGCGAAAGAAAGAAGGCTGTGTTACGTATCCTGCCCATGAATGAGAAAGGAGAACTCCTGTCTGATGAACTGGAGGGGATGATAAATGAGAGAACAAAATTTATCTCGATCACACATATGTCAAATGCGTTGGGGACTATAAACCCGGTAAAAGATCTTGTTAAAACTGCACATAAATATGGAATAAAAGTTCTTGTTGACGGGGCTCAATCGATTCCGCATAAAAAAATCGATGTCAGAGATATTGATTGTGATTTTTTCGCTTTCTCAGGACATAAGGTGTACGGACCGACAGGCATTGGAGTGCTGTACGGAAAAGAAGAAGTTCTTGAAGAGATGGTCCCGTATCAGAGTGGCGGGGATATGATCAAAACTGTTACCTTCGAAAAAACACTTTATAACGATCTCCCTTATAAATTCGAAGCCGGAACTCCGAATATTTCAGGTGTTATCGGTCTCGGAGAGGCGATCAGATACATCGATTCCCTGGGCATCCTGAATATTGAAAAGTATGAAACAGAATTATATTCCTATGCTGTATCTGAGATGAAAAAATTCAGTGAAATAAAATTCATTGGAGAAGCAGAAGTAAGATCCGGTGTGATCTCATTCGAAATTGACGGTATCCACCCCCACGATATCGGAACCATACTCGACCAGGAAGGAGTAGCTATCAGAACAGGACATCATTGTGCACAGCCGGTAATGGAATTTTTTAATGTCCCTGCCACAGCAAGAGCATCATTTGCATGTTATAATACCAAAGAAGAAGTTGATATTTTTACTAATGCGATAAAAAAACTATATGAGGTATTTAAATAATGTCTGATTTGAAAGATCTTTATCAGGAAATAATACTCGACCATAACAAAAACCCCCGCAACTACGGGACGATGAATGATTGTACCCACAAAGCTGAAGGCTACAACCCCATGTGCGGAGATCATTATTCTATTTATCTTAAGATTGAAAATGACCGGATAATTGACGTGAGATTCGAAGGCGCCGGATGTGCGATCTCGAAATCATCTGCATCAATGATGACCGCTAACCTCAAGGGGAAAACGGTAGAGGAAGCAAAAAAAATGTTCAGTGAATTCCAGAATATGATGACAAGCGACAAGCCATGCCTGGAAGTTCCTGAAGAAATATGTACAATTGAGCCACTACAGGGTGTAAGAGATTTTCCAACCAGGATAAAATGCGCCACTCTGATCTGGCATACAATGAACAATGCTATTAACGGAAATGGGGAATCATCAATCGAGTAAGATAATGAGCGATACAGATACTCTCAGAAAAAAAATAATTGAGGCACTCCAGCACATCTACGATCCGGAATTACCTCTCAATATTTACGATCTCGGACTCATATATAAAATTGACATCGATGAAGAAAAAAATGTAAGAATAGAAATGACCCTGACATCCCCGAATTGCCCTGTCGCCGATTCAATGCCGAGTGAAGTCGGAGAAAAAGTAGCAGCTGTGGAAAGTGTGAAATCTGCATATGTAGATCTGGTATGGGACCCTCCGTTCACTAAAGAAATGATGTCAGAGGAAGCCAGATTACTCCTCGGAATTTTCTGATCCGGGAAGTTTCCGTTCATAAGACTCAAGAAAATCACGAATCCTTTTTGTATGGACCTTATCCTCAAGTGCCATACTGTTTATAAGTTTTTTAAGTTCAGGATCACTAACGCTTTCAGATATCAACTCATGCCCTTCACCCATATTCTCCTCAAGTTCAATAGCGATCTTCAAAAGGTCAACAGGATGAAGATACATCTCTTTCTCTTCTATCACTTTTGTAATGTCTTCTATAAATTTTATTCTGTCACATAATATTTTCTGATTATTTTCATCGTTGCGAAAAGAGTTCTCTGATTCTTTAAAGAGATTGCTAATGAAATCCGCCTGCCCTCCATGATGAACCTCATCCTTATATAATTGATGGAACAATTCTGAGATTTCAGGGTAAACATTTTCAGTCTTTTTTGATATTGTAAGATAGAGTATGCCTGCACACTCTTCAACCTCTTTTATTTTATATATCCAGTTAGCCATTAGTGCCTCCCTTTATGATAGATTTGTATCAAGGGAACTATTTTAGTAAATATTTTCCAGTTTCTATCTATTCTTTCTTCTTATCTATATACTTGCCATAAAGATTATCCCAATAGAATGGATCACCTTTCAGCCATTTATCATACCATGCAATTATCGTTTTCATCCACCTTATCCTCTTGGAATAATTCAGGATCCAGTGTGCCTGGCCGTCTATTGTAATAAGCGCAACTTCTTTGCCCAGAAGTTTTAATGCAGTATACATTTGATAACTCTCTCCCGGAGGCACATTGTTATCTTTTTCTCCATGAAGCAGAAGAAGAGGGGTATTAATTTTATCCGCCATGAAAAGAGGGCTACGCTCAACATAGATATCCTTCCTGTTCCATGGAAAACTTCCAGCGGTTGCAACTCCGCTATAAGTATATCCCCAATCACCTATTCCCCAATAACTTGACAATGAACTGATCCCTGCATGAGAAATAAATGCAGAGAAAACATCTGTCTGCGTAGCAAGATATTGTGTGAGAAATCCACCATATGAAGCACCCATTGCACCAACCCTTTCCGGATCTACATAAGGATTAGCCTTAAGGAAAGCTTTTGTCGCTGATATCACATCTCCAGATGTAACCTTCCCCCAGTCATTAACATGAACCGAGGAAAATTTCTGCCCATAACCGACGGTTCCACTAGGCTGAAGTACATAAACCACATAGCCGTTCGCAGCATACCAGTTGAAAGGGTAACGTCCGCCGAAACTCCTCTCAACAGGTGATGTCCCGCCATAATAATAAACTATGCATGGATATTTCTCGTCTTTATTAAAATTCACAGGATAGTAGATCCTTCCATAGATAATTTTGCCATTGCCATCGTTATGATCCCAATTTTCAACTTTTCCGAATTTTACATATTTAAAATCTTCCAGATTATAATCTTTCAGTAGAGCAGTTTTGCCGGAATGGAGATTTGATTTATAAAGCTTATGAGGGACAGCTGACCCTGACCCCCAGAAAAGTGCAGTCCTTCCATTTTGTGAGAACCAGACTCTTCCGGTAACGTCTACCGGTGTATTTATCTTCGTGAATTGTCTGCGGGATATATTATATTTGTACAAATTTTCATATGAGCCCTCTGTTACTGACAAATAGATTGTTTTTCGACTCCCCCAGAATGCACTGTTCACAGACGGGTCGAAACCTTTTGTTACAGGATCAGTTTTACCTGTCTCAGGATCAAATATATAAACCTGAGTATCATAATCATTAGGAATTACCTTTTTCTCCAATTCCATTCCTGCTCCGGAAAAAGCGGAGGGGCCTCCGGTCATCAGAAGCTTCTTTGAATCCGGTGACCACATTACCGGAAACGCAAGGTTACTCTCGAAAAATTTGTTAAGAGAAAGGGTTTCCATATCAAGAAGATAAAGGATGTTTTTATAATACGGCCTGTTCTTATTATCAGTAATACTCTTCTGCAAAATTATTTTTTTGTTGTCAGGACTTATTATTGCATTACCAAGATCATCATCTTTTGTCGCAATTTTATGAGTTACACCCCCTTTTGGGAAATAAAGGAATACTGATCCTTTATATACTGAAGAGTTGGCTCTCTCAGGTATTTCACTGACATATTTAAATCCTTTTCCTGTATCCTTTTTAAAATATTTTGTATATATCAAATAAGTATTATCCGGAGACCACCAATAATTTGAAAAGTTCCTGATATTTTTTGCTATTAATACTCTTTTGCCGGTTCTCAGCATCATCCTGAAAATAGAAGTAATATCCTTTTTGGTTTTTGTATAAGTTATAGATGAAGAATCTTTCAACCATTTCACTCCTGAAAGTGGTCCGGCTCCTTCAGTCGTGTAAATTATCTCACCTGAAGAAACTTTCAATATTTCATTCCAAGTGATGGATTTCCCATCCTGTTCAGTTTTCTTCAATGTAACAAATGCCAGTTTACCGTTCGGAGATAAACGGATACCTGAAACTCTCACCATATTAAGAATATTTCTGAAATTAACTCTCCGGTACAGATCCGTTGAGAACAGGATATCCCTATCTTTTACCTGATTGCCATTCTCGATCGCAGCATCCAGAGTGAATTTTTTCCCTCCGGGGACAAGAACCTTGAGAAGCAATATATGTTTGGAGTTAAGCATATCAAGATCTGCTTTAACTACTCCTTTTTTTTTGTTGAAATTCTTTTTAACCTTCCTGCCATCAAAATATACATCTATAAATGATTCAGATATCCCGTTAATAACAAGAACTGATTTAAGCCTCTTGTATGTATCCGGGTATGTTGCAAAATAATATATTGAATCTGTTGCAGGAGTGAAAGTGAAGTTTTCTCCTTTTTCCCAGGTGAGAAATGACCCGGGAAGCCATTGTACCCTCTTACCTGAAAGTGGAATAACAGAACTGACATCCAGATAGTCGTGATCGGCTCTTGCCCTGTTGTCTGAATAAACCCTGTTCTCCAGAAGAGTAACCGGAGCAGGCCCCAGCTGCAACCATGAATCAATTTTTTCAACTGCAGGCTTTTTCTCCTGCTCTGAGAGAACAGGAAAAGTAATAATAAGAACAATAATTACGAATAGTATTTTTAATTTCATTGTGCCTCCACCGGATTTGAAGAAAAACTCCCCATTCCGGAAATAACATTGTATACGAAAAAGGAAATCAAAAGTACTAAAAAAAAGGGTAAAAAAAAAGCCCGTTATTCAAACACCGGGCTTTTTATTTAATTTATAACATTAAAATCTTAAAACAATTCCAAATGCAATTTTGATCCCTGAGAAATCAAGCTCAGATTCAAATTCCTCAATTTTCATTTTATTAAGATCATATCTGATATCAAATTTCAGGTTCATATTTTCCTTCAGCTTATAATAAAAACCTCCAATACCTGAAAACCCGATTGAAGTTCTGTAGGAAGTTGCAAGATCCAGTTCTTCGCTTGTTTCCTTCACAGCGAGAGAGTTCATAGCAACTCCGATATAAGGCAGGAAATCCCCTGTCCAGTTTATCAGATACTTTGCACCAATATAGAATGAGAACATCGAAAGATCAACCGAGGAAATTGATTCAGAAGAACCTGCCTTGGGGATATACCAGACATTAGTGAACAATTCCACTCTGTTGAATACGTTAAAAGAGATATCGAATACACCGGATATAACCCCTGATCCATAAACATTTGTGAATACCTCGTCTGAGACCATGTACATTCCGATTCCGAGTCCTGTAGCCACTTTCTTTTCAAATAGTCTTCCGGCTATATCCACTTTCTCCTTCGCAGTCCTTTTAATAACATATTTTCCTTCTGCGGCATCAAAATATTTTATCTTGATCTTTTTTCCGTCCTCAAGGCAATCGAATCTTGAGATGATAAGTTCATCACCCTCTTTCAATCCTGAAAGGACCATGATCTTGCTTCCTTTGTCAGCGCCGACTGTGAGGGCAACTCTTTTTGCACGGTTCTTGTCTACAATAAACCCGTAATATCCTTCAGAGTCTCGGAGGATTTCACTTTTATTGCTTACGATAACATCATTGTATTCCCTCATGATATTGATCTTTGCCTTCATCCCTGCTGAGAAAGCTTTTGAAAAATTATCAACAATTGCTATCATCTTTCCATCTGATATCTTAAGTTTTCCGGGGAAAGAACCTGCAATCTCCTTAAATGCTGTTTCCACCTTCATATCTTCATTATATTTTGAAACATCATCAACATTAACTGGAATGTATACGCGAGTACTATCTTCGATCTTTGCAAGAACATCACCTTCATTAACCGTATCTCCACTATTTACAATAAAAGTAATCACACCATCAACAGGTGAATATATATTCGCATTGGAGATCATATTTCCGAGTTTCGGAATAAGTAGAGATATTTTTCTTATTTTCTCTTTTAGTTCATTCTCAAGGTTCTCAGATCTGTCTGTCCATGATTCGATATTAGTAAGAAGCTTTTTCCACTCTTCAAGTGAAGTCCTTGCATTATCAAGTTTTTTCTTCATATCTTCGACATCAAGAGTAATGAGGAGCTGTCCCCTGGAAACTTCACTTCCCTCCACAGCATTAACTTCAGCAATAGCACCTTCTATTTCTGAACTGATGATCTCTACAGCGCCTGAAGAGATAACAGATTCAAAAGTTTCGTAACCGAAGAAACTTCCCTGCTTTATTGTTCTGGTTTTTACCTTCAGAGTATTAGGACAATTATCAAAGTCACTCCATTCCTTTTTTTCCATATACTTAACTTCATTGGCAACAACCGGAGTTTCCTCTCTCTTCTCAATCTTTTTTACCGGCTCTTCTCTCTTTTCGATCACCTTTTTTGCTTTTTTAACAACTTTCTTTTTAGGTGCAGGTGGAGTGAACTTCAGTTTTTTCCCGTCATACAGACAATCATCATCTGTGGTGATAAGATCATCATTCTCATTCAATCCTGAAAGGATCACTACCAGATCACCTTCTACCGGTCCGGTCTGGACATATATTTTTTTTGCCCTTTTTTTCTGTATCAGGAAAACATAATCACCCGATTCATCTTTTTTAACTTTAGACCTGTCGAGAACAACAACTGAGTCATAAGCTTTAAGGAGCACTTTAAATTTTGCAATACTTTTTGATGATAAGCTGAGATCTTTATTGTCGAAGGAAACAACAACATTTCCATCCACTTTTTCCACCTTACCTGTCATTATTTCATCAACACCGTCAAATCTTACAGAAAGTGATTCAAGCCCTGATAAAAGTATTGCATCATTTCCTGACACGATCATCTTCATGACTGAATTATCAAGAACTTTAGCAACCTCATCATTCTCAGCCAAAACAATACCTGAAGCGATTACAGATATGATCTGTCCGGTTTTCTCAGCTACCAGAACATTATTTCCTTTCAGGGTTTTAAGCCTTTCAAGTTCTGTTTCAAATTCTTTAACTTTATTCTCCGCCTGAAGTTCAGCCCTCGCACTACGAACTTTCCATTGTGTTCTCTTCCTGAGGTTAGTTCTCCAATCGGTAAGAGATGTTTCAGTCTCCGCAATCTGCCCATCTAATTTTGACACATCAAAATTGAGGAGGACATCCCCTTTCTCAATTTTATCTCCGGGATTAAAAAATACTTTTGCAACCTCACCGGACATACTGGAAAAGATAGACGATACTCCACCGTCAGTTAAGCCTTTTTCAAAATATTTGTACTCATTAAAACTCTTCATCCCGATCTTTTCAAATTCAACAAATACTTTACGTGGACATTTTTTCTTTTTTTCCGGTTTTTTTACAACTAGAGTTGTTTTGGCATCACTTTCAGCTTTGACAAAAACAACAAAAAGAGTACCTGAGCCTGTATCAGTGCTCTTATAGTTGTAGTCTTTATAGTTAAATACTGACAAATTTTCTTCGATCTTCTTTCTGGATTCATCCGAGCAATACACTCTGACCTCGATCCAGTCCTCATGTTCAAAAGTACCGAAAGATTCGTAATTAAGTATTTCCTTGTTCTTGACAAGAAAATCAACAAATCCTTCCTGCCCCTTATCTGCATTATCCTGACCTGATAAAAAGGTTCCGGATACTACCGCAAATATAAATATAGTCGTTAACAACAGTGTACAGATTTTTTTCATGTTTGCTCCTAAAAAGAATTTAGATTTAAACTCGAATTATACTTAACAGAACCATATATGTCAACTTAAAAAAGGTCCGGATCCTTATCTGAGTCATGAATTGTGATTCATAAAAATCCATGAATTTTGATATTTAAATCCATTCCAGAACATTCCTGCATATCTTTCGTATTTAACTATAAAAAGACATTCTGTTTCGAGATATGCCCCTGAATGTGTTTGACTAAATGTTCAGAACGGGATATAACCTGAAAACGGATTGTTATTTTAAGGAGTAAATAATGAAAAAAACTAACATTTTAGTGACATTTGTGATCATGATTTCAATGCTGGCACTGGTGACAGGTTGTGATGATAAAACTTCAGTTGGAGAAACTGCTGCCGATCTGGTTAGCCTTTACAATTATGTACCTGATACAGCGACCGGTTTATTTACGATAAACTTCAATAAACTTTCATCTATATCAGCTTTCGACAAAATGAAAGATGATATGAAATTTGACGATTTAAGCAAAAAACAGAAATTATTCAAAAACTACCAGGATTTTATTGAAAAAACAGGGATCGATCCGAAAAAAGATATCAAGTCAGCCGTAGTTGCGATCTTCAGTGAACTGGATGAGAAAGAACCTGAACTATCATTTATAGCAAACCTCAACTATGACAAGCAGAAACTGCTTGCACTTTTGAAGGAGTCAGGCAAAGATTTCCAGACCTCTGACTTTAACGGCATGACAATGTATTCAGGCAAAGATGAAAAAGGGAAGGAAGCAGGATTTATTTTCCTTTCTGACAACATAATAACTGCCGGAACGATAGAAGGTGTTAAAAAAGTAGCCGGACTTGCAGGAAAAGGCGGAAAAAACATACTGTCTGATCCGAAGATGAAATCGTATATGGATAAAGTCAGAGGTTCATCAATCTTCTCTTTTATTTTCAGATTCCCTGAGAAGCTGAAAGGTATGAAAGGGAATAGTATGATCCAGGCAGACTTTTCAAAAGCAGAAGCTCTCTACGGTAACGTAGATTTCAACAGCAATACATGGATAGGTAAGTTTGTTCTGGTCTCTTATAATGAAGAGGGAAATACCAATCTGGTAACAACTTTGAACGGACTGAAAGGACTCGGAGCAATGGGCGGCCCGGAAATAGCTGAGCTTATAAATAATATTGATATCAGTGCAACTGCAGATTCGATAGTCTTGTCATTTAAGATTTCGGGTGAACTGCTGGAGAAACTGAAGGCCAAGGCCGAAGAAAAAACTAAAAGTTTTGGAAATTAACCGCTGACACAGGAAAAAACAGATTGAAAAATATTTTTTTCTGTGATATATAAAATTCATTAGAGATAAGGAGAAAAAATGCAAATTACAAGAAGAAAAAACGGAGATGTTACGATATTTGATATTAAGGGCAAAATACTAATCGGTGAGGGAATAACCGAACTCAGAAACGCAATAGATACAGAAGAGGGTAAATCCCTATTACTGAATTTTGAAAAGGTCCCCTACCTTGATTCAACCGGACTCGGTGAAGTTGTAAGATCATACACTTCCATAAAGAACAAAGGGGGAGTTGTAAAAATAGTCAATTTGACAAACAAAGTAAAAGATCTGCTTTCTGTTACAAAACTGATAACAGTTTTTGAAACATTCGAAGATGAAGAGAAAGCTGTAGCAAGCTTCTGATCAGTAAATATAAAAAGGACATTTCCCTTTTGTGACAGACAAAAATATAAAAGTCTTTTTTATACTTTTCTCAATTTTTGTAGTTTTTTTTTCTCTCTCAACAGATATCCCTACCAGACAGAGGGGAGGCTTCTTTTCTGACGAATCCAGTTATTTTTCCATTACTCAGAGTCTCGCTAATGATCTGGATCTCCAATATACACGTGAAGATATAACGAGGATAAAAGAATTATTCAGGACAGGACCGGCAGCCGTATATATCAAAAAATCGAAGGATGGAAGGCTCACTTTCGCCAAGTTCTTTGCATATCCACTGTTTGCCGCCCCCTTTTATAAAATATTCGGTGTTCATGGTTTTCTGCTATTCAACGGGATCATGATCCTCCTGACATTACTTATGGGGTACAAAATCCTCAGCAAATTCCACTCGGCCGGAAAAAGTTTCCTGTTCACTATTGTATTTGTTTTTGCAACTGTGATCCCCGTTTATATATGGTGGATGACAGCAGACCTCTTCAATTTTTTCATAGTGTTCACCGGTTTATTCTTTTTCTTTTATCCTTTCAAGAATGGAAAGTGGGCATATCTTTCTCCTGTCTTTTTTGCCATCGGAGCCTTCTCCAAGCCAACAATTATTCTTCCTGCCGCAATAATATTTCTAACATTACTTTTAAAAAAGGAATGGAAGAAATTTTTTCTATTTGCAATAATTGCTGCCATTATATGTTCCGGATTTCTTGCTTTTTATTATTTTGAGACCGGGGAGATCAATCCGATGGGAGGGGAGAGGAGAAGTTTCCACTCTAAATTCCCATATGAAAAACCGGATTATACATTCGAAAAAGGTTTTAAAATGTCTATCGACAATTATAAAAAAAGGTTCTTCCTCACGGGAGAAGTAGCGGTATTAAACCTTTTTTACTATTTCTTCGGAAGATTCACCGGTATGTTCATATATTTTTTTCCTGCTGTATTTATATTGATCTTTTTTTTCTACCATAGAAAAGAGAAGGAGGACTGGTTTATCCTGACAGCTATCATTTCCGGGATCCTTGTATTCATACTTTTTCTGGATCCGGTAAATTATTTTGGCGGAAGCGGTTCAATCGGAAACAGATATTTCATGACTCTGTTCCCGTTATTCTTCTTCCTGGGGTTCAAACACCGTAAAATCAAATTCCTTATTGTCCCTGTTTTAATTGCCCTGATATTTCTCTCAGGAGTTTATATGGACATGAGCTATCATTCTTCATTTTCCAGATATGCAGGACTCTCATTCCCGATCAATCTTTTTCCACCGGAGAAGACCCAGTTCGACAAACTTCCCACAAATGAAAATCCCAGAGCATTCGGAAGGCTGCTGTATGACGGTGATACAAAATCGTGGGTATATTTTCTGAATGACAATTATCATCCGATAAATGAAAATTCATTCTGGACAAACAGCTCAAAAGAACTTGAAATGTTTCTTGCTACGGAAAAAGAGGTTAAAGAATTCGTATTCATGTTAAAGAACATCCCGAAACAGAATAAAATCCAGATTAGGATCGAGGACAGGAAAAAAGAGATTTTTCTCAGCCCGGAGCAATCTGCTTCCAAGAAATTCCCCAAGATCAGAGGTCTGAGGATGAGCAACAGGTATGTCTATCTTATTAAGATAAAAAGCAGTGAATCTTTCTGCCCCTATTTTGATGATCCTGAGCAAGAGGACAAGAGGGTATTGGGTGTTAAAGTTCACATCGGGATAAAATATTAAATGTGCGGCATCTGCGGTTTTCTTCAATCTAAAGAAGTAGCTGACAAAAACATATTGAAGGCGATGAATGATCAGATCATTCACAGAGGCCCTGATGACGAGGGTTACTATTTTAACGGAAGGATCGGGCTGGCAGCCCGCAGATTAAGCATTATTGATCTTGAGACAGGACATCAACCCCTCCATTCATATTCCGGGAACAGCTGGGTAACTTACAATGGTGAGGTTTATAATTTCCAGGAACTCAGAGAAGACCTGATCTCCCGCGGATACAAATTCAGGACAAAATCAGATACTGAAGTAATTGTAAACATGTATGAGGAGTTTGGAACTGACTTTGTAAAGAAATTGAGGGGGATGTTTGCAATAGGGATATATGACATTAAAAATGACAAATTGGTCCTGGCAAGAGATCATATAGGGATAAAACCTCTTCACTATACCATAGATAAAAAGAGCGGATCACTTATTTTCGGGTCAGAGATCAAATCAATATTAAAATATCCCGGGATAAAAAAAGAGATCGATCATACCGGACTTGACATGTTCCTCAGTCTTGAATATATCCCTGCTCCCATATCCATTTTTTCAGGCATAAAAAAACTCCCCGCAGGACACATTCTCACTTATCAGAACAACAAATTATCGATAGAAAAATACTGGGAAGTTGAGAAAAAATTCTTTTCGGATGATCCTGATGAATTGAAAGAAATATTCCTTTCTCTTCTTAAAGAATCGGTCAGGATGAGAATGATCTCAGATGTCCCGCTCGGAGCTTTCCTCTCAGGAGGAATAGACTCAAGTGCAATAGTTGCTATGATGGCAGGACTCTCCGACAGAAAAATAAAAACATTCTCTATAGGTTTTGAAGAAAAATCATATAGTGAACTAAAATATTCAAAGATCATCTCTGAAAAGTTCGGAACCGACCACTATACGAAGAGCCTCTCTCCTGATATAAATGACCTGGTAGGATATCTTACTGATTTTCTCGATGAACCTCTTGGTGATTTCTCCAACTTCCCGACCTACCTTGTCTCAAAAACCGCAAGAGAGAAAGTGACAGTTTCATTATCGGGTGATGGTGGTGATGAGATCTTCGGCGGATATGAACACTACATAGCACAAAAAGTTGCAAGGGGGGTTGACCTGTCTGTATTGAGGCCGTTTCATAAACTTTTCTCAAAGACAACAAATCTCTTCCCTCCCTCTGAATTGAAAAAAGGTTTTGTCAACAGAATAAAGAGATTTAGTGAAGGATTGGAAAATCATCCGGACAACAGGCATTTCAGATGGATGTTGTTCCTTTCAGCAGCTCAAAAAAAGAAGCTTTATTCCAAAGAATTTTTAAATTCTCATTTTACTGCAAAACTGAAGGACCGGGAACCATTTGATAAATACTTCGATTACAGCCGTACATTTGACGGAATTAATCAGGACCTCTATTTAGACCTTAAGACATACCTTGTAGATAATATACTTGTGAAGGTCGACAGGATGAGCATGGCTACTTCTCTGGAAGCGAGAGTACCCCTGCTTGATTATAAGATGGTGGAATTTGCTTTTTCACTACCGGAAAACCTTAAACTAAAGGGAAATACAACAAAATATTTCATGAAGAATGCGTTGCGGGGATTATTACCGGATGAGATAATAGACAGACAGAAAGAGGGCTTTTCCATCCCGATCAAGAACTGGCTGAAAACCAACCTCAAGGACCTGATGATGGAATATCTCTCTGAAAAGAGAGTTAAAGAGAGTGGCCTCTTTAATTACAATGTCATACAAACAATGATAGATGAACATTTAAACAACAGGCAGAATCATGCACACAGGCTGTGGAGCCTTATCCTGTTCAATATCTGGAGGGAAAAATTTCTGATCTGAATAAAAATTTTAATTGTGTAAAATGCGGTGGTGATCTTGAATACAATCCGGAAGTATCATCCCTGGAATGCCCGTTCTGCGGTCAAATAAATAAGATCGAAAGAGGAAAGGAAGAGATAAAGGAAAAGGATTATGAAAAGTTCTTAGACGAATTGGAGAGTAAGGAACCCGTGATCGAGAAGAAAACTTCCGAATGCAATTCCTGCGGGTCTGTCTTCAGTGTCGAACCGGACACTATCTCAACAGAGTGCCCGTATTGTGCAACACCTGTAGTCCTTCATGATAAGATCTCAAAATTTATCAAACCTGCAGCTATCCACCCGTTCAGGATCACTGCAGAAAATGCCAGAGAAAAATTCAGCAAATGGATAAAAAAAAGATGGTTCCTCCCATCCGAAATGAAGGGGCTGGAATTCCCGGAAGAAAAACTAACGGGAATCTATCTGCCCTATTGGACATACGATGCTAATTCGATCAGCTACTATTCAGGAGAGAGGGGTATTGAGAAAAGTACATCTAAATCATATTCTGCCTTTGAGAACGGTAAAAATGTAACAAAAACAAAGGAAGTGAAGTATACGGATTGGGATCATGCATCAGGTGTAATCTTTAACCCCTTCAATGATGTTCTGGTAGCAGCGGGAAAGACCATCCCGGAAAAGTTCAAGGAACTGATCAAACCATGGAAGCTCAAAGACCTCTCCCCATTCAAAGAAGAGTACCTCAGTGGTTTCCGGGCTGAAAAATACAGTATCGGTGTTAAAGATGGATTCATTATTGCAAAGGAAAAAATGGGATCAAAGATCCGGGAACTTATAAAAAAAGATATCGGGGGAGACAAACAAAAAATCCATAGTGTGAAATCAAGTTTTGATAAAATTTCATTCAAACATATTCTCCTCCCTTTATGGATGAGTTCATTCAGATATAATAATAAAGTTTACAGATTTGTTGTTAATGGAGTGACCGGAGAATTACAGGGGAACAGGCCATGGTCATGGAGGAAGATCTTATTATTTCTCTTCGCTATTGCCGCCACTATCGCAGCCCTCGTAATCATATTCTGAAAATCAGAGTTGGGCGTCTTCACTGCCTGAGTCTTTTGCGAACATGCATGAGGTTTTAATTTGATCAACTATCCTGTGCATATTATCCGTCCCCATTCCGCCTGATATTCCGAAAATATTTATATCTGCTATCGGAGGATCATCAAGGATCTCAAAAAAATCACCGATGATCACTACAAGCTCAAGCCCGGAAGGAAGCCTCGCCTCCTCTTTTATCCTTTCCAGATCCTTCATCTCATTGTTAAGATCCTCCTCTCTGGAGGTCACCCTTATGAGTCTCAAACTTTCCCATGAATTATAAAGCTCCAGGCTGAGAAGTGTTGCAAGATTTTGATTGGGGCTCTTGTCCCTTATCCAGAGGTTTATCTTTTTTTTATTACCAAATGCAGCCCTGGCATGAAATCCCATGACTATCAGGCCAAGCTTTTCCTCGATCGACATAGCGATCAGGTGTTCAAGCCTCTCGTCTTTATCCCTGTCATTTGACATTGTCAGGAACATCAGATTGGGCGGAAAGAACATACCCTTCATCACCTGTGTGACAATATGAAGACCATCAAGAAAACCCGATGCCTCTATTACCATGGAGGCAGTAAAAATCCCCTCTTTCTTTACCGGGATCATCAGATCGTTCAACTCTTTTTCCAGTTTTGTTTTTTTTAGTTGCCCTGAATCCAAAGAGGCTCCCTTTTTTTTTCGGAAGAACAAATTTGCAATACTAACCGTTTTTTGTTTTATCCCCTCATCCATTGTAATTACTGAAAACGCCCTGAGAGTCCCCTTGGGGAAAACAATATCCTTTATAAATCCCATCAGGCAATTCCACTCTTTGGGGTCCTCTATCGGGATCATAAGATTTGGTTTCCATGACCTTGCAGTCTGAGGCATCCGGGATGAGGCCTTTGCTGCCCATTCGGAGATCGCATTAAACATTGCGCTCCTGATATCACCCCAGGGTGCATCCAGCCCCCTTTTTACCTGTACAAAATAGAAAATGGCAATAATCACAAAAGAGATGATTGCAAATCCGAAATTGATGAGGAACATGATCGTAAAGCACCACAAACCTCCGAATAATGATATCAGCTTCGGTACCTTCAGACTGGGGCGAAAAGAAGTTATTCCAATTGCTTTTTCGATAAAAACAGCAAAGTTGATCATTCCGTAAGTTATAAGGAAGAACATTGTTAAGAGGGGTGCTATCGAATTCAGGTCTCCGAGAAGGATACTTGTTTCTACTAAAAGTGCAGTAAATAAGAGGGCATACCTTGGTTCACCATTTTTACTCCGCTTTTCCCACACTGCAGATAATGGTATAGCTCTGTCCTGCCCGAGAGCCATCAGGACCCTCGGAGCACCAAGGATGCTGCCAAGCGCCGACGAGATCGTCGCCCCCATGATCCCCGCAATAATCATCCATTCCCATTCTGCAAGATCCTTCATTATCAGATTATTATTGATAAGTTCATCAGGTGATGCATGAATATTGAGCCAGAAAGCAGTGAAAATATAGATAACAAATCCCACCCCGACTGCCAGAAGAATACCGAGAGGAATATTTCTCCTCGGATTTTTAAGTTCCCCCGACATTGCAGCACCGGCACTTATCCCGGTCACAGCCGGAAAGAAAACAGCAAATACTACCCAGAAAGAGGCATTGCCTCCGCTATTCCAGAGCACCAGTTCATAATTATTCCCGCCCCCGAGGAAAAAAGAAAATAATGCTGCAGTGATCAGGATCATTATAATGTATTGGAACTTCATCACCACCTTCGCACTTATGAAAGAGAAAAAAAGGATAATTGCAAGGACAGAGGAGGAAACAATACGGGGATCATGAGATGGAAATATACTTATCCATACCTCTGAAAATCCGACTATATAAAGAGCTATCGACAATGCCTGTGATATGAACAGAGATATTCCTATTGCCCCGCCAACCTCAAGGCCGAGTGACCGTGAGATGAGTGAATAGAAGCCACCGTCCCCTATCTTCACATTGGTGGTCATTGAGGACATTGCAAGACTGGTGGTAATAGTGGCAATATGGGCCAGTACTATGATAAGAAGAGCTCCGAGAAATCCAACATTACCAACAACCCAGCCGAGACGGAGGAAAAGAATGACACCGATTATTGTCAGAATAGTAGGAGTAAATACACCCTCCAGAGTACCAAATCTTTTGGGGCTGTCATTTGTCCCCGTATTACCTGCCTGAGATGACTTCATCCACTAATTCTAATGAACAGATGAAATTATTTCAAATTGAGATTATTTTTTTGTGAAGATTATGTTATCAACACTTGTTTCGAGGGGGGCTGAAATACCGGTGATCTTACCATCAATATTTTTTGTGAATTTAATTATCATCCCTTCCATAGCACTCGCTTCAGTTTGAAACTCATTCCCCCCGTCATGCTTCATGGAAGATTCGAACTTATGAAATTTAATATATAATTTTTCACCCTTCTGGGAGATCACGACCTCTCCATAAGCAGGATTACTATAATTTCCCACAAGTAAATTGAGAGGATCGTGGGGCCCCTCTTCCAATATTTTATTCTTCTTCTCTTTTTCTGCTTTCTCTGCTTTATCCTTCTTTCTCTCTTCTAATACTTTTTTGAATCTTCCGTTCCAGTCGATCTGTTTAAGCCCCCTGAGCTTGTCATAAATATGGAAAGCAGTCGCATAAGTAAGAAGGTTACTCCCTTTGTTTGTCAATATGACTACTCCGGACTTTATGTCGGGCATGAATGTAACAAGTGCAGAGAATCCATCAATATTTCCACCATGATGGATAAGATTAGTTCCTCTGTAATGGTTAATGAACCAGCCAAGGCCATAAGCAGGATAGGAGATTTCAGGAAATTTTTCGAATATCTGGACAATTGTTTCCCCTGCAACAATATGGGGTGTATGTATCTTTTTAAGATTTTTTTTACTTATAACCTCTTTCTCATTCCATATCCCTTTATCCAGTTGGAGTTTTACCCATTTGAGCATATCGTATATATTAGAATTAATAGAACCGGCAGGCCCTATACCTTCCATTTCTCTGTAAAACGGGATCTTTATTATTTTTCCATCTTTCTCCATATAAGGGAGAGCATAATTGCCGGTCTTCTCCGACTCTTTAACAGAAAAATTTGAACCCTCCATTTCAATTGGGTTGAAAATATATTCCTTAACCAGTTTCTCCCATGTTGAATTTTTCACCTGACCTGAAAGATAACCTGCGGTCATAAACATAAGATTCTGATATTGAAATGCAGTTCTGAGCCCTTCATTATTCATCAAATATTTAAACCCTTTAATTAATTCTTCGCGGGACCTGTCAGAGCCATACCAAACCATATCATGCCGTGGTAAACCTGAATTATGAATCAGAAGATCAACAATTCTGAAATTTTTTGTTACCCACGGATCATACAACTCAAATCCGGGCAGATAATTTATCACCGGATCACTCCAGTTGAATGCTTTTTCTTCTACAAGTTTACCAACCACAAAAGAGGTGAAAGCCTTTGTTGAAGATCCGATTGGGAATAATGTATACCTTGTCACTCGAAGTTTTTTCTCCAGGTCCCTGAATCCATAACCCTTCCCCAGAATAAGATAACCATCATGCATAATTCCGACAGCAATTCCCGGAACATTCCACTCCTTCAATGATGCTTTAATATACTTTTCAAATTTATCTATGACAAATTTTTCCTTCGGCAAAATATTTACAGTAGTAACGATCGTAAAAATCAAAAACAGAATTAGCAAAGATCTTGTTCTCATTATTTCCTCCTCCGGAAAATATTAACATCTTCCAATAACAATTAAAATATCAGGGACGTAACATAACTTCCTAACAGGCAAGGGTGACGCCCATTAGAATATAATAGTCAAGAGTACAGACTGATTTTTTATTT
>JAOZUQ010000016.1 GCA_029938635.1 Candidatus Aminicenantota bacterium | reverse complement strand
CTTTACCTAACCGATAGTGATCTCTTCTCAGTTCTCTTATAAAGTTGATCAACTCCCGCTTAACCATCATTTTACGTTTATTGATTGGAGATCTCGACTTGGGGATTAATGAACCAAGTTCCTTTCCACTCTTCCGATATGGCTTTAACCATCTGTAGATCGTCGCCTTGGAAACTCCATAGGCATCCATGCTTGATCGTAAACCGTGTTTCTCAAAATGCTCCAGAACCTTTAAACGGAACTTACCTTGTTTACACCCTGAAAATTTGAATATCTCTTCATAGGAACTCATGACTCCTTTATTACACAATGGAGTCTTATACCACAACTCTCGATGTCTGGTTGATCTGCCTATTCTGCCTGCCATCTAATGACTCCTAATACTACTTAGGAGTCTCATATGTTTCGTAACTTATTCATTTAAGAAGAGAGGGGACGGTGCATTCGTTTGCGAGTTTATGTTTCAGATTATTGTCATTTTGAAATTTTCGTATTTTTGAAATTAGAATAAACTCAAAAACGAATGCACCGTCCCCCACGCTATTCGATAATTACAAAGGCGACAGCGAATTCTTTGGTGTGTGAGATCGAAAGGTTTATGATGCTCATTCCTTTCTTTTTGAAGACATCAAGTGTTTTTCCTGAGATGCGGATTTCCGGCTTGCCAAGTTCGTCATTGACTACATTGATCTCCGTCCATTTCATCCCATCTCTATAGCCGGTTCCGAGAGCTTTGAAAAAAGCCTCTTTCGCGGCAAACCGTCCCGCAAAGTGTATCTCCTTCTTCAATTTTGAATTGCAGTACTCAGACTCTTCCAGTGAAAAGATCTTTTTTGTAAAATATTCATCTCTGGTTATGGCTTTTTTAATCCTTTCAATTGCGATTATGTCAGCCCCGGTCCCTTTTATCATTGTTATTTATCCCTGACACAATTTTACCATATCCCGAAAAAAGGTGTCTGTCCCCTTTTGGATTGATGATCCTGTCTCATAAATATGTATGTTTTAACGTCACTCAAATATTTGTGTTGTCACAATTATGTTACAAAATCCTTATTCAAAAACGGGAAACAATATTGCTACTTATTTCGAATGAACAGAGTTATACAAAAAATAAATGAACATAATGTTAAAGATATTTATAATAGGAGGATCCTTTGAAACAGATTACCTTAATGCTGTTGGTTGTATTCTTTCTGACCGGTTGTTCTGCGAACAGAGTGAATACTGAATTTAAATTTGGAAATAAACTGGCAAAAAGAGGATTATGGAAAGAAGCATATTACAGATGGTCAAGAGCTCTCGAGGCCGGCGATGATTCTGCTGCTATTCATAATAACCTTGCAATCTCGCTGGAATATCAAAATAAATTAAAAGAAGCGGAGGCTGAGTATCAGAAGGCGTTAAAACTCTCTCCGGAAAATGAATATATCAAAAGAAATATAAGCAGGTTAAAAAAAAGGATGAATCCTGACCTTGAATCTGACTCTGAGGAGAATAAAGACCTGGAAAAGATGAAAAAGAGAGACAAACGGAGAAGAAAATGAGAAGAGTGATAATAATAGTATATGTAGTCATAATTGCTTTCATAATCGGGAGCTGCAGGACTCAACCTGTAAATATAGTGAAAATTCCGGTTAAAAGCTCGACTACTATAGATTTAATTAAGTACAAAAATGTTGTCTACGATCCTGTAAAGGTTGAGAAATTCCCCTCTGAGTATGATCCCGGCCCGAGTATCGACTATTTCTTTTTAAACGAACTTCCGAAAACAATTAATAAACCGATCACAAGACAAAAACCCGGGGAGGACCCTGTTTCCAGCTTGAAAGAAGGTGAACTGCTCCTGATAGGTGGGGAAATCTCTCTGAAAATAAAAGAGAGACATGTCATTGATGAACAAAAAGGTAGAAAAAAGAGGAGGATCTTTGTAAAAATAGAGAACTGGGAGTTGCAGCTTGAAATTTTCTTCAGGGATGCAGCAACGGGAAAAAACATTTTTTCTAAAAAGATAAAAGAAACTTATAACGGAGCAGACAGGAAAAAACCCGATTATAATTTTGAGTACCTCTTCAGGAAGATCACAGAAAAATTTGTAAGGCTTTTCATGGGACTGGGAAGGCTGGAAACAAGATATTTAATAAAATAAACAGGAAAAAAAATGGAAAGAAAACTAAATAAAACAATCATATTTGTATTGATTTTTGCTCTGCCGGTAATATTATCATCTCAGTTTTTTTCTTATTATTACGGCAAAAACAAAGTTGTCGAAAAAGGATTTAACTGGAAATATTTTGACACACCCAATTTCAGAATTTATCACTACATTGATGATATTAAATTGCTGAAAAAAATAGCAGTTACTGCAGAAAACGGGTATGACAAAATGTCAAAATTTTTGAATGTGGAAGTTGAAAAGAGAATACCCCTGATTTTTTACAAAAACCATGTTGATTTTGAACAAACTAACATATATCCGGGTTTTCTCCCCACAGGCGCCGAAGCTTTTGCAGAGCCTGTCTCCAACAGAATGGTACTTCACGGGGACTCATCAAATGAAGAATTAATGAGAACTCTCACTCATGAACTTGGTCACGTATTTGAATATCAGGTAATGTATAAGAAAAGTTCAAAGAGCCTGTTCCGATTCAGATCACCCCCATTATGGGTAATGGAGGGATTTTCCGAATTCATTACAAGAGACTGGAACGCATTCAGTTTGTTAACTGTGAGGGATGCAGTTCTGAACGACATGATCCCGTCTCTCTCCAAAACCGGAGCAATGAGAGGCGTGGGTCGGTCAGGCAGAGCCCCATATGACTTCGGTCATATAATTTATGAGTTTGTTGAGGAGAAATACGGAATAAGAGGTGTAAGAAATCTGCTCTTCTCATTCCGAGGAAATGTATACGGCTCCAGCAGGAATTTGTTCAGGCAATTCGGGACTACCCAGAAAGAGTTCAACTTTGAATTGAGAAAGTATATGAAGAACAGATTCAAGGACTTTGTGGCAAAAGAAGATCCCGAAGACTATAACTATATTATTGGGCCGAACTTCCCTTTTGCTTATTCTTTCTCACATCAGATATCCCCCGGAGGCGAACTTGCTGCAACAGTGACGGTAAATTTTAAAAGCCGGAAGATAGACATAATTCTTATCTCCATGAAAGATGGCCGTGTCATAAAAAACATCACCCCCGGATTTACATCAAAACATGATGGCATCTCTGTAAAGTTCAATCCTGAGGATGGCAGCACTTTCACCTGGGATAAAAAGGGGGACAGAATTGCCTTCTTTGCACGCAAAGAATACACAACTTACATGGTAATAATAGATGTTCTGAAGAGTAAAGTTGTAAAAATGATAAAGCTTAAAAATATAATGGAACCATCCTCTCCTAATTTCACGGATAACGGGAAGAACATCTATTTTGCCGGTGTCGATGGATCAAAATCTTTTATTTACAGACATAACCTTTCATCCGGCAGAACAGACAGGATTACCAAGGGCTACCTGTATATCAAATCACTGAATATTTCTTCAACCGGAAAGAAGATCGCATTTTCCGCAAGTGACGGGAAACATTCTCATATATACGTGGGAAATATTGAAAATCCGGAAATGGCCATGAAGATCACGTCCGGGAATTCAAATAATATTACTCCGGCTTTCTCCTCAGACGGAAAAAAGATATATTTCAGCTCAGATGAAAAAGGGGCATACAACCTTTACTCTATCGATCTTGAAGAAAAAATGAATTACAGATATACCGATGTTCAAACAGCAATCTTCTTTCCCATGGAAATACCGGGAGAAGAAAACATGCTTCTTATCTCTTCCTATAATAAGGGTAATTTTGTCCTATTGAAGAAAGATATCTCTGAGTTCAAGGAGAAAAGAGAGGTTCAGTTTGAAAGCCCGGAAATAGTAAAAGGAGAAGATGGGGAAGAGGAAATCCGGTTTTCAAAAGAGGTTATTGAAAAATATGGAAGAGAGAACATTCATGGTGCTAAATTCTCCCTCATTGACGGCGAGATAATTGCAAACAGAACTTTCAATAAAGATCTCGAGGAAGATCTGAACTTCAACCTTGCAAACAGGAAAAAGTATAAACCATTCAGTGCTTTAACTGTTCCATCACTCCCGCCGATAACAGCAGGCTTCGGATCAGACGGATCAATATTCGGATATTCTTTCCTGAGGCTTGAAGATATTATGAAAGACCACTCCTTCTCCCTGCTGGTCGCATCATATTATGGCTACCAATCATACAGTTTGACATATATTAATCTGAAAAACAGATTTCAATATTTTTCCAGGCTGTACTGGTACTCCAACTCTTACTTTCTGGGAACCGGCTACTATCTTGAACCTGACTCAACAGCCTACCTTGACAGAAATAATTATGTTCTTGTAAGCAGACGAATGGGTCTCACAAGTGGATTTTATTACCCCTTCAGCCGTTCATACAGAGCAGAGATCTCTCTCTCGCTGCACTACCAGAAAGAATTAGCGGATGAGTTATTTTATGGGACGGAGCTCCCCTATAACCAATTTTTTGACGGCTATGCATTTCCGTTAACATTATCATTAGTGGGGGAAACAACCCGGTTCTCAAACATCGGACCACTTATGGGACACACGTTTAAAGTTTCTGCCAGTAAATATTTTAAACTCGGAGATAACTTCGTTGATTCATATGCATTAGATCTTGATGCTCGTAAATATTTCAGACTTGCACCTAATACTCTGATTGCATTGAGACTGACAGGGTTTGCTTCCGGAGGAAAATACCCCCTCTTATTCGCTACTGGTGGTAACAATACCCTGAGGGCAGCACAGTTCAGATCTCTGATAGGAACAAAAGGATTTGCATTTACAGCCGAGTTAAGGTTCCCCCTGATAAAATATATTGCTACCCCCATCGGCCTTATGGGCCCAATCAGAGGAGTGTTTTTCTTTGACCTCGGAGGTATATGGGATGACTCAATACAACCATATACCGGACCGGACCCTTATTGGAAAAATTATTATGATGAGCTGAGAACTTTTGATATGTTCTCTGACGGGATTACATTGAAAGATGCAATTTCCTCATATGGGGTAGCACTTGAAGTTAATCTCTGGGGATATCCGCTCCATTTCGAATGGGTATATAAGACCAATCTCAAAGAGTCCAGATTTTATGGAATGAAATTCTGGATCGGTTACAATTTTTAATATAGAGAACAACCATATCTCCTGATCATTCACTCTATTTACTATTTTTGCAAATAGGATATAATAGAGAATGATTTAGGAGATTAATATGAACATTGATGATCTGTTAAAGATTGCGGTAGAACGTAAAGCCTCTGATCTCCACCTGAAGGTTGGTAATCATCCTATACTCAGGATCAATGGAAAATTACTTCCGATGGTCGAGCTTAAACGACTTATGCAGGAGGATACCATTGCTATGTCATTCTCTATTATGAATCCTGATCAAAAGGAAAAATTCAAAGTCCAGCATGAGCTTGACATGGCTTATTCAGTTCCGGGGTTGGGTAGATTCAGGTGTAACGTTTTTCAGCAGCGTGGAGCGGTCGGCATTGTTTTAAGAATAATACCCACTCAGGTAAAATCTATCGCTGATCTGAACCTGCCTCTTATACTGGAAAAAATAGCAGATGAAAGAAGGGGAATGGTCCTTGTAACAGGAACTACCGGAAGTGGTAAATCAACCAGTCTTGCTGCAATGATCGATCATATTAATATTCACAGGATAGAGCATATTATTACTATTGAAGATCCGATTGAATATCTTCACAGAGATAAGAAAAGTATAGTGAATCAGAGGGAAATCGGGCATGACACTAACAATTTCTCATCTGCACTGAGGAGTGCTCTCAGGGAAGACCCTGACGTTATCCTCGTTGGAGAGATGAGAGATATGGAGACTATCGAAACAGCACTTCTTGCCGCTGAGACCGGACATATGCTGATGTCCACCCTCCATACACTGGACGCAACGGAAACGATAAACAGGATCATATCGATCTTCCCCCCCCATCATCAGAAACAGATAAGGATCCAACTTGCATCTGTCCTAAAGGCAATCATATCAATGAGACTTATCCCGATGGCAGATGAGAAAGGGAGGGTCCCTGCAGTTGAAATACTAATAAATACCCCATTTATTCAGGATTGCATTGTTATTCCGGAAAAAACCAAACTGATAGGGGAAGCGATCGAACAGGGTATCTCCCAATATGGTATGCAAACCTTCGACCAGTCACTTTTCTTCCTTTATGGCCGTGAAATGATCACATATGAGGAAGCACTCAAATGGGCATCTAATCCCGATGAGTTCAAACTTAGAAAAGCCGGGATCCAATCTACGAAAGATATGTCACTTGAAGAGATGGAAAAGCGGATCTCAGATGTTTCAACTGATGATGGAAATAGCTCGGAGGGCGATTTTAAAGATCACAATCTTCTGGATATTGAAGGTATATGAACAGTAGCGAAATAAGGGATATATTTTATACATTTTTTAAGGACAAAGGGCATTACAAAGTAATGTCATCCCCGCTTGTACCCGCAAAAGATCCTACCATTCTATTCACAAATGCAGGGATGAATCAGTTTAAGGATATTTTTACCGGGAAAGAGACCAGAGATTATTCAAGAGCTGTTTCTATACAAAAATGCATGAGAGTATCAGGGAAGCATAACGATTTTGATGAAGTAGGCCGGACAGAATACCACCACACTTTTTTTGAGATGCTTGGGAATTTTTCTTTTGGAGACTATTTTAAGGAAAAAGCCATAGAATATGCATGGGAACTGATGACTGAAAAATTCGGGTTCTCATCTGAGGTCCTCAGAGTCTCTGTTTTTAATAAGGATGACGAAGCACACAGGATCTGGGAAGACAAGATCGGGATCCCCACAAAAAGGATTGCACACCTTGGAGAAAAAGATAATTTCTGGCAAATGGGAAACACAGGGCCATGCGGACCCTGCTCAGAGATCCATTATGACAGAGGTAAGGAATTTGGCCCTGATGAGTTTTCCGGCGATAACAAAAGGTTTGTAGAAATATGGAATCTCGTTTTTATGCAGTATTACAAAGATGAATCAGGGAAGCTGAATCCCCTCCCCTCACCATCCATTGATACCGGGATGGGGATGGAGAGGCTGACAACCCTTTTATCCGGAAAATCAAGCAATTATGATACTGACCTTTTCCGCCCGATAATTGAATTCACTGCAGAACTTGCAGATGTGGATCCTGATGACAAAAACGTAAAGATCGGGCTTAATGTGATCGCAGATCATGTGAGAGCTCTCTCTTTTCTGATATCAGACGGAGTTTTACCTTCAAATGACGGGCGTGGATATATACTCAGAAGACTCCTGCGAAGAGCTTCAAAACACGGGCGTTCTATAGGATTTACCGACAGTTTCCTTTACAGAGTCACCCCGATAGTTACAAAGATAATGGAACAGGCTTACCCGGAATTGGGGCTTAACAAAGAATTCATTTCTGAAGTTGTCAAGTCTGAAGAAGAAAGATTTGAAAGAACACTTCTTGCGGGATTAAAAAGATTCGAAGAAGTTATTCAAAATACCATCGAAAATGGAGAAAAAGTTATCTCCGGAAAAGAAGTATTTAAGTTATCTGATACATATGGCTTTCCTGTCGACTTCTCAATTGATCTTGCCAATGAAAAGAACATGAATGTTGATCTTGAAGGATTCAGGAAAGAACTTGCGGATCAACAGAGGAAATCCAGAAGAGGATTGTCTGACAGAGGAGTAAATAATCTTCCTGAAAATATGGATAAGATCAACTCTTTATTTACAGGATATCAAAACCTTGATGAAGAATCTCCTTTAGCAGGAATTTTCAAAGAAAATACCGAAGTAGATTCGCTCTCTGAGGGAGAAGAGGGGATTTTATTCCTGAAAAAAACACCATTTTATGGTGAATCCGGTGGACAGGCAGGTGATACCGGTTCCGGAAAGTCTGAAAATTCCATTTTTTCAATAACCAACACCGGAAAAAATTCAGCCGGCGGCCATCTCCACTTTATAAAGGTCCTTAAGGGAACGTTAACAAAAAGTGAATTAGTGAGAGTTAAAGTTGACCTGCCAAAGAGGGAAAATATCGCTGCCCATCATACATCCACCCACTTACTCCATGCTGCCTTAAGAGAGGTCCTTGGACCCCATATAAAACAATCAGGATCTTATGTGGGTCCTGACAAATTAAGATTTGATTTTACCCACTTTAAGTCAGTGGGTAAGGAGCAAATAAACAAGATAGAAAACCTTGTCAATAAAAAAATCAGAGAGAATCTTGATGTTAAAACAATTGAGACTACATATGAAGACGCCCTGAGCAAAGGGGCTATAGCAATCTTTGATGAAAAATATTCCGAGAAGGTAAGAATGCTTTCCATCGGGGAGTTCTCCCGTGAGTTATGCGGAGGTACCCATATTCAACAAACAGGAAGTATAGGATTCTTTAAGATAATTTCAGAATCATCAATTTCCTCCGGGATCAGAAGGATAGAGGCTGTTTCCGGATTAGCAGGTTCTGAATACCTCGAATCACTTTTCTATAACATTGAAAAGATTGAATCAAAATTTAAGCAGAAAGGTGAAAGACTCTTCAATTACCTGAGCGAGCTCGATGATAAGAACCGCAAACTTGAAAAAGAGATTAACAAACATAGTGATCAGGGAAAATCTGATATTAGTGAGATCGTAAGCAATAAATTTGAAATTAAGGGACTACCGGTGATAATTCATCATTTTGAAGATATGAGTAAGAAAATGCTCAGCACTACAGCTGATGATATAAAACGGAAATATGAGTGTGCAACGATTATATCTTCAAATGAAGGAGGTAAATCCGCCATAGTAATTTCAATCCCTTCGAACTTGACAAAAAAACTCAATGCTAGTACTCTGATTAAGCAGTTATCCACTATAGTTAAAGGAAACGGGGGCGGACGTCCTGATTTTGCCCAGGCTGGCGGGAACGAAATAAGTGATCCCGAAGGCTTCAGAGCCAGGGTCGTGGAACTGCTTGAGAATACAAAATGAAAGCACTGATATTGTCCTTTACAATATACTTCTTAATATCAGCCATTCATTTACCCGGAGAACTTATTGTCAAATTGGGTTCAGATGGCCGAATAATTGTCACCAACAACCCGGGCTTTTCAAGTATCCGTTCAAGCAGAAGTGCTTCCAGTTTTACCGTCTCATCATTTTCTACAAATCGGGTTCCTACCCTTTACAGCAACAAAATCTCAACTTTGTCACTAAAATATAAATTGCGGGAAGATCTTATCCTTGCTGTTGCCCGTGCCGAATCCGGATTCAACCCATTTGCCAAATCAAAGAAAGGGGCAATCGGTATTATGCAGTTGATGAAAGATACTGCAGATCAATATGGAGTTACTAACAGATATGATGTAGATCAAAATCTTGATGCCGGAGTAAGACACCTCAAATACCTTTACAAAAAATATAGCAAGAATCTTCCGATTGTACTTGCCGCCTATAATGCAGGTGAAAGTGCAGTTAAAAAATATAACGGGGTCCCTCCATACAAAGAGACCAGAAACTATATCAAAAAAGTAAAAAAGTTCATGGGCCTCCCTTATTCCGGGACATTCACTTCAAGTGGGAAGACCACGATCTTCAAATATGAAACAAGGGACGGGCGGATCGTTCTATCTGATTCACCCCCACCTGAAACAAACAGAAGTGTCGTAATATTCGATTAAGATAATTCAATGGAAAAAGTTCAGGTTATAGTAAACCCTTATTCAGCAAGAGGCAAGACCGAATACCGATGGGAAAGTATAAAATCTGTTATCAAGCACTATTTCACTGAATTTAAATATGTATTTACTGAAAAACCTAACCAGGCTACAGAAATAGCAAGGGAAGTTCTTTCGGAGGGTTTTAACCTTATCATCGGAATTGGAGGCGACGGCACCTTAAACGAGATTGCAAACGGATTCTTCTCGGGCAATACAAAGAGGGTAATAAATGATGAAGCATCGTTAGGTATGATCCCCTCGGGAACAGGTTCCGATTTCATCAGATTTCTCAGAATCCCAAGAGATTTTAAAGAATCGGTCGAATTGATCAAAAATTCGAAACAAAAAAAAATAGATGTGGGAAAGATCACCTATCCGGGATCAGGACCGGAAATTCCACATAGATACTTTATCAATATAGCAGATTTCGGACTGGGTGCTGATGTAATAAAAAAGCTCTCCACAGTTCCGGAATCAAAAAGAAGTCCTCTCTCTTATTACAGCGGCCTGTTGTCAACAATAAAGAATTATAAAAGCAAGAATGTGAACATAATCATTAATGATAAAAAGAAAATTTCAGGAAAATATCTTATCGGAGCAATAGCTAACGGCGGTATATTCGGCGGGGGAATGATAATTGCACCGGATGCACAGATAGATGATGGCTATTTTGATCTTGTCCTGGTAAAAGAGATGAAAAAATTTGAGATCATCAGAAATACCCATCACCTATACAGGGGGACAATAATTAACCACCCGAAGGTTGAAGTCCACAGGGTAAAGAAACTGGAAGTTTTCTCTGAAGATGATATAAATATCGAATTTGACGGAGAACTGGGTGGGAAGATCCCGGTCAGATTTGAAATAATCGAAAAGGTTTTGAACTTCAGAATTTAAGTCATTCAAGTTTGAAGCATAGTCCTTATTGTGATAATATTGGTTGTATAACAGGAGAAAGAAATGTACAAAAAACTCATTGTAGTATTAGTAATTGTGGTTTTTATTATTTCCTGCCAGGGAAATTCAAAAGCTGATGACCTGAAAAACCTTACTCAGGATTTTACAACCCTCGACACGAAGTTTCAGGAGAAAGAATCAAAAATAAAATCATACAAGGAATATCAGGAATTCAAAGCTGAGAGAAAAAAAGAGTTCGGAGAATTGCTTGTAAAATATAAGGACAGTTCAAAGTCCGAAGCAATAGATATCATTAAGGCTAAGTTGTTTTTAAAAACAGAGAACCTGGAAAACAGTGAAATATTGATCGATGAAGTTATTTCAGAAGATGGCAAATTACTGGATGAAGCTAAAATGGTAAAAGTGCAAATACTGATTTCCAAAAAAAAAGTTGATGATGCATATTCGGTTTTCAGTGAAATTGAATCCAGTGAAAACAAAGGACAGGATTATTATTCTGCATTGATGAACTTTGCTTTTGAGGCTTCTGATAAATCTGTAAGGAAAAAATATTCTCAGGAACTTATAGACGCCCCTCAACTTCCGGAAGAATTTAAAAGATATGAATATATGTTCTATGCAAATCTGGCCTCCATCGCTAAAGAGGAGAATGATATTGCAGGTGCAAAAGAAATTCTCAATAAAGCAATTGAGATTACAAATGATCCGAGAGGGAAAAAATCACTCGAATCAGAGTTGTCCCAGATAGAATTCCTTGGAAAAAAGGCTCCTTCAATCAGTGCTGAGACTTGGGTCAATTCAACAGCTCTTTCGCTTGATAAACTTAAAGGCAAAGTTGTAATTATCGACTTCTGGGCTCCATGGTGCAGCCCATGCAGAACGGTAATCCCGGGCCTGATCGAAGAGTATGGGAAGCGTAAAGATGACGGACTCGTTGTGATCGGATTTACCAAATTGTATGGTTCATACAGAGATGACATGCAGAATGCAGGAAAAGTTGATCGTAATAAGGAAATCGAATTAACTAAAGGCTTTGTTAAAAGATTCAAAATTGATTACCCTGTAGCAATTTCTGATGAAGGTAAAGATTTTGATTCTTATATGATCACAGGTATTCCAACCATGATATTTATTGACAGGGAAGGGAATGTTGATTATATCAAGATCGGATCCGGAAATCACAACTCTGTAAAGAAAAAGATCGAAGAATTGCTGGGAAACAAATAATATGAAAAAAATATCTGAAGAAATTTTTGACGAGAAAATTGCATTAGCAGGAAATGTTATTATAGATTTCAGCTCTCCCGGATGTGCCCCATGCAAAAAAGTCCCCCCATTGCTCAGTGAGATAATCGCTGAAAATCCAGATAGGGAAATTTATTCATTTGAAGTGGATGTAACTGAGAATCCTGGAATTGCAACAAGGTTTTTTGTCCTTGGAGTGCCAACTATTATTATCTTTAATTCGGGTAGTGAAGTTGCACGTTTTAATTCTGTTCCGGCTAAAAGAAAGATAGTTTCTGCTTTAAAATAGATCCTCCTGTAACAAATAAGGGACATTTTTTCGCTTCCTGGCTGTATCATGGTTGGCATTGATATTGCATCATAATACCGGAGGTTAAATATGAAAAAAATAATTTTAATTTCACTATTAGTTCTGTTCTTAGGAGCAGGATTTATTTCTGGTCAGAGTCTTAATTTTAAAATCGGTCTTTTTAGTCCTACGCTCGAATCCGACCTCTGGGAAGTAAACAAAGAAAATTTATACTTTTCAAATGAAGATATGCAGAATATCTATTATGGAGTTGAGTATGAACACTTTATAGGGCGGCATTTTTCCATGGCTTTTGAAGCCGGTACTTTTGAGAGAACTGTCTATTCACAATACAAGGATTATGAATATGATGATGGCTCTCCTATATACCAGGATATCTACCTCAAGATCAGCGGGATAGAAGCTAACATTAAGATATATCCTTTAGGTCATAGAAAAATCTTTAACCCTTATCTCGGTGCAGGTGTAGGGATATACTTCTGGGAATATGAACAATGGGGAGATTTTATAGATTTCAACACCTGGGAAGTATATGAAGGATATGGATATACAGAGAAATATAGTGCAGGCTTTAACTTTAAAGGTGGTTTTGTTTTCAGGTTCAGAAGGCATATGGGAATATCTTTCGAGGCTAAATACCAATACTTGAAAGGACAATTGTCTAATTTATTTGAAGGATTTGAAAAACTTGATATGAGTGGGCTCACACTCAACATCGGAGTGAATCTGTTTTTCAGATAAGGAGAAAAATGAAAAGAAATATATTAATAATACCAATATTATTGTTCTCTATTGTAGGAATGTACGGGAAAACCCAGGTCGGAATAGAAGGTGTTGTAAAAGGTGTGGATGATTTTTTCAAAAAAACCAGATTTATTATGACCAAAATAGAAAAGCAAATATATAAACACCTCCCTGATGATACTGCACGAGCAACCTTCATTAAAGAATTCTGGGACAAAAGGGACCCGACTCCGGACAATTTTGAAAATGAGGCAAAAAACACCTATGCGGAAAGAATTTCATATTCAAACAGATACTTCTCTGAGGGAAAGGGGAAGAATACGGGATGGGATTCTGAGAGAGGGAGAATATTACTCCAGCTTGGTATTCCCGACAGGAGAGAATTCGGCGAACTGGATATAACATCATCGGGTGGTACCAGAAATACAACCAGGGGGGCTTTACTGACCACAAAGAGGTTACCTATGGAAAGGTGGTTCTACTACCGTTTCCAGCTTTACCTGGTTTTCACGGACAGAAACGGATTCGGAAATTTCAAGCTAAGTCGTATTCCTGCACAATTATTGACGGCAACTGATCTGGCAAAAATGAGTATACTGGATGCATCAAACACTGATCTCAAATATCAGATCACCTTCAAGCCTTCCGTAAAGAAAAATGAAATATTGCTGAAGATCCCCACAAAAAAAGTCAGTTTTGAAGAAATTGATGGAAGTATGCGGGCCAGTTTCTCTATTACGGTTTATACATACAAAGATTATCTCAAAGTTGATGATATTAAAGTCGACAGGGTTCTCGATAAAATTGACGATTCGATTTTGAAGAAAAAATATATTTATCTTAAAATACCTTTCAACTATACAACCAAGGGGAGATACTATTTTGATATACTTCTCGAAGATAAAGTGGGTCAATCAAGATACAGGGATGTTTTGAAATATAAAGTTCGTTAGTTGTGTGGAAATGCATCGGGGGGAATATTTAGTTCTGTGAAAAAAGATATTTTCCTCCCCGAAGTTTCCCCCTCTGTATAAGATATCGAAAGGTCTATAAGGTTTTTTTCAGTTGAATAATATTCTCCTGTAAATTCACCCCACTCAACAACAATTATACCTGTATCCAGATTGTCATCAATCTCCGGTATCCCACCGTTTATCTGCTCCCCTATCCTATACAAATCAATATGAAAAAATTTGAATTTGCCTTCATAAATATTCATTAATGTATAGCTGGGACTGACAATCTCCCGGCGATCAATTCCAAGTGCATGACCTATACCTTTCGTGAACATGGTTTTCCCAGCCCCCAGATTCCCGCTAAGCAGAATAAGCTCATTGCCATTTAGCAATTTGCCTAAGGATTCACCAAAACCGAAGGTTTCTTCAGGTGAAAATGAAATCAGATCTATATTCATTTATACTCTTAAATGCATCAGAAATACTTTGTACTATATCCGATGCGATCATCGGGGATTCCCCTTTATTTGATGCGGCAATATCCCCGGCATAGCCATGAATGAAAACAGCAGCCTGCAGAATTGTTAAAACAGGAAAATCATTTTTAAATTGGGATATCATCCCAGTAATAATTCCACCAAGTATATCCCCGCTTCCGGCAGTTGCCATTCCGGGATTGCCGGTCTGGTTTATAACAACCCGGCCATCAGGTGCTGCTATCAATGTGTGATGCCCTTTTAATATTGTAAACAATCCACACTTTATCGAAAAATCTCTGGCCGAATTAACAGGATCATTTAGTATTTCTGATATCGGTATTCCGGTTAGCCTTGAGAATTCCTTAGGATGGGGAGTTATTATAAGAGGATAACTACGTTTTTTTTCAAGGACATCTATTCTACCCGTCAATACATTCAGGGCATCGGCATCAAGAATGACAGGTACAGACGAATTTGAAATAATCTTTATTACAAACTCTTTAGTTTGATCATTAACACCCATCCCCGGTCCGGCAAGGACACAATCAAATTCTCCGGGAATTGTATTCATTTCAAAAAATACATTTTCCTTAAGTGTCATAATTTCAGGGTATGATCTCATTATCAGGTCCCGATTCTCTCCTGAAGCAACACATGTTGACAATCCTGCGCCTGATCTTAAAATTGAGACCGATGAAAGAATTGCAGCGCCAGGCTTATCCACAGAGCCTGCCACAACAAGCCCATGCCCGAGTTTCCCTTTATGTACTCCAGACTCCCTTTTTTTAAGAAGGCCGGAAAAACCGGAGGTGTCTGATAACTCAACAAAATATTTTTCATCTCTAAGATATTTTTCAGGAATGCCGATATCGATCACAAATATCTTTCCGCACCTTTTACGGTCATCAGGGAAAATATGATTGATTTTAAGAACCTGGAATGTAATTGTTATATCCGGCTTAACCATAGTTCCCTCGGAAGGAGGAAAAACATCAGAAAGTCCGGAAGGGAGATCAATAGAAACAATTTTAAATCCCGATTCATTAATAGCATTTATAATTTCAAAATAGGGCCCTTCAGTCACTGCCCTTTTCATCCCTGTCCCGAAAATTGCATCAATAAAAACTGTATTCGTATGGGAATAACTCTTAATTATATCCTTAAGTTCCCCGCCTCCATGAATTTCAGAATATCTCAAATCAAGATTTTTTATAATATTGAAATTGACTGCTGGATCTCCGGAATATCTTTCCGGATCAGTCAGTAACAGAAAAAGAGGATCATATCCCCACTGGGCCAGAGTTCTTCCAATTGCTATCCCATCTCCGCCATTGTTCCCGGGACCAATAAACAGAACCAGGTTCGGATATTTATTGACAGGAAACTCATCTCTGATGATTTGTGCAGTTCCGCGAGAAGCATTCTCCATCAAAACTATTGATGGAATTCCAGTTTTGTTTATAGCATCTAAGTCAAGCTCCCTCATCCATTGAGAGAATAAGACTTTCATTTTTTCTCTTTTTTCCCTTTCTTTTCTTTTTTATCTGACTTTGCTATCTCATCAAGTTTTGAAGCAAAAACGCCACCGAAACCACTGGTATCTTTAAAAGCAACTTCTTTTTTCTTATTTAACTTTTTGCCTTTATCTTTTTCAACTTTGTCCTTTAATTTCAAAAGTTCGATCTCACTCTGGATCTCTTCCATATCCATCCGATCTTCTGAACTGCTCTTTTTTACTTTTTTCTGAGTGGATTTTTCCTTTTCAGGTTTGAAAACTCCTTTTTCAGTTTTCTTTTTGTGAACAGCTTCCTTCTTAACCCTCTCTACCTTTGAGGGTTGGTCACTATCTATCGGAGCTGCGTCCATCGGAACAGCAGGTGCCTCTTTTTTCTCTGCCGTTGTTCTATATTTTTTCTTATCCGGCTCCCTTTCTTTGACGATTTTTTCACGGCGATCCTTCTCTATCTGATCTACCTTCCTCATCTCCTCTTCTCTCTTCCTGCGCCTCTCTTCCCTGATCATCCGGATCTCATCATCAACTTTTTTCTCTTCATCCAATTGATTTTGTCTCTTTGAGTCCTGATCGGACTTTACCTGACTATCATGGATAGTTTTTTTCTCTATCTCATCCTGTACAAGATTCCCGATCGAACTCGGATCAAGATAGAATACACCATGTATCTTTTCGGAGGGGATATAGGCCGGATTCCCGAAGATCACATCCAGGACTGTCCTCAAGCTCACAGGAGCTATCAGATCCAGGAAATGATACAACTTCAATATGTGGATCTCAAAATTTCTCTCTCTAACACCAAATTCAAGAAAAACCTTATTAAGAAGTTCATTAAAAGATTTGCTCTCCCTGAATAATTCAATTCGATTTTCAAGTTCTATAAGATCTTTTTGCTCCAGATAAATAGACTTGTTTATGAAAACCTGGGAAGCAACTTTGTCATCCCTGACAATAAATAATTTTTTATTTTCATCATATTCGATCTTTTCAGAAACAGTACCTTTCTTTGTGGTTCTGACATTAAAAAAGAAAACTATATCTTCAACCTGAGACAATGTGATAATTGAACCTTGAAGAACTTTATAATTCTCAAAAATATCTTTCAGTCCCATGAGCAGGTTTGATTCACTATAGTAATATCCGATATAGGTTTTTTTTGTGCTTTCGTCGACAAGTTCAACCTCTATTGATTCATCCAGATCATATATCCCCTGTTTTAACCTTATCGCCCCTGCGAATATTTCTCTCTGAGACAGGAAATATTTTGAATTGTCATCATCGAACAATTTTTCTTCGAATTTCTTTCTTAATGCTCCGGGGTCTTTTTTGCTATCGCTCGTTACACTCTTGAGGAAAGGGTTCTCATCACTAATAATAGAATCTTTCAAGAGGTAGTAGATAACAGAAATCAAATTCCATTTCCCCCAGCCTTTATAATTAACCTGCTGAAAATCTATCTTGTATTCATTTTTCATTTTAAAACTTAATGCGAAACAATAAGCTCCAAAATCATCACTATCCTTTTTTATTTTTACAAAATTTTCAACAAAAAATTCTGTTGATTCAGATTGGCCGTTATCTGTAAGAAATTCTCTTATTTTTGTAAAAACTTCAGTATCTATAGGCATCAGATTACTTGCAAGAATCGCTTTATTACCTGTAAATGCGATGTCGGCATTCTTATTAAGCAGTGCTATCAGTTTTTTCCTCAGGTTATTATAATCTTTTGCAAGAAGAGGATCATAAAATTTTCTGGGATCAAGTTTCGGATCGAGGAACTCAGGTTTTTCACAAGGTTTATCCATCTTGTGGGGAAGCAGTAGTTCTATCTTTTGTCTTGTAAGATAATCCAGATATTTTTTATAATCGGATGTCCCCTCATATTTTAGTTTGATCTCCTCTTTAAATCTCGACCTGACTTCAACCACTTTGAGAACAACGCCTCTCTCCAATTCAATGTGTTTCTTAGTCCCTATAGGGATCTTCCCATGATATTCTTTGTATATCAGATCGTCAACTTTATAATCACACTTTGGATCATAGATCTTTACCTTATCATTCAATTTGCTCTCAGTTTTAAACAAAGCAAGCTGATTTGTTAACTCATCTATTTCAACCGGAGACTTCACTCCCTTCAGAAAGTCTTTCAGGAATTTAATATCCTTACTTTCAATATTCAGATTGACTTCCACATTACTCTCCTTCAAGATTCTTAACAATTCGGGTACCTGATCTTCCGATCAATGCCGCCCTCAACTTTTCAGCTGATGTTATTAGAACCTCGCTTCCTCCATTTTTAATATAATCAATAGAAGCGGAAATTTTCGGCCCCATCGAACCTGGAGGGAATTGCCCTTCTTTAAGCATTTGTTCTGCTTTTTTTATATCAATAACCTTTAATGGAACTGCATCAGGTTTACCAAAATTTTCTACCACTCTGTCCACTCCGGTCAGGATAATGAACAGATCTACTGAAGCTTCCTTTGAGATCAGTGAAGATGCGAAATCTTTATCAATTACAGCTTCGACACCTTCAACATATCCTGAAGAATTAAGGAAAACAGGTATACCGCCACCGCCTGCTGCCACAACAATTATCCCCTTCTCAACCATCGCCCTGATAGCTCTTTTGGGAACTATATCGATTGGCCTGGGTGATGGGACAACCCTCCTGAATCCTCTTCCTGAATCTTCTATCATTGTCCAGTGGTTCTCTTTAACCAGTTGGCCTGCCCTGAATTTGTTATAGAAAGGGCCGATAGGTTTTGTCGGATTTGAAAAGGCTTTATCATCCCGGTCAACGATCACCTGGGTTAATAATGTAACAACCTCTTTATCAATTGATTGTTTTCTCAGTTCATTCAGAATAGCTTTTTCAAGCATATATCCCATGCTGCCTTCTGTCATTGCATCACAAACATCAAGCGGGAACGGGGGGACAGTGTTTGCAGATCCTTCCATTTGCAGTAATATGTTCCCGACCTGGGGGCCGTTTCCATGAACAATTATAAGCTCATAGCCTTTCTTAACTATGTCAACCATAAGGCCTGCGGCCTTTTTAGCATTTCTGTATTGTTCCCGGGCAGTCCCCTTTTCACCAGATGAAAGCATGGCGTTTCCGCCAAAAGCAATGAGTGCGAGTTTATTCATGATCTGTCCCCCGTTAATAAAATTAAGCCCTATCCTCTAAATTATCTCTTTAATTTAGGATGATTTGAGAGAATGTCAGTTAAAGTCGGAGTTCCTATCTCTTCCAGATCATAAGAAACTCTGACAGTTGGCTTTTTGAAATTAACGATTCGACTAAGATCGATCGGTGTTGCAACGATCACAAGGTCAGCCTCGATCTTGTTGATTGTAGCCTCAAGGTCCTTCATCTGCTGATCGCCATAACCCATAGCAGGTAAAAGAATTCCGATCTCAGGATACTTCTCGAAAGTATCTGCAATAGTACCAACAGCAAACGGTCTTGGATCTACAAGTTCCGCTGCTCCGTATTTATGTGCAGCCATGATACCGGCTCCATATTTCATCTCTCCGTGTGTAAGTGTCGGGCCGTCCTCGATCACGAGTACCTTTTTACCTCTTATCTTATCCCCGTCCTCTACGAAAATCGGAGAAGCACCATCAACTACAATTGCATCAGGATTATGATCTCTGATGTTATCTCTTACATCAATGATATCTTCCAGGTCTGCAGTATCAATTTTATTTATAACAATGACATCAGCTCTTTTAAAGTTAGCTCCACCAGGATAATATGTAAGTTCATGTCCGGCTCTGTGCGGGTCGACAACAACTATTTCCAGGTCTGATTTATAGAAGGGCAGATCGTTATTTCCACCATCCCATAAGATTACATCTGCTATTTTTTCTGCTTCTCTCACTATTGCTTCATAATCAACTCCGGCAAAAACAACAACTCCATTCCGGATATGAGGCTCATATTCTTCCATCTCTTCAATAGTACATTCATGCTTTTTCAGATCTTCTATAGTCTCGAATTTCTGAACTTTCTGCTTTACAAGATCACCGTAAGGCATCGGGTGACGAATAGCCGCAACCTTAAAACCCAACTCTTTAAGAATATTACTTACTTTCCTTGTTGTCTGACTCTTTCCGCATCCTGTTCTTACAGCACAAACCGAAACTACCGGTTTTGTACTCTTTACCATAGTCTCTCCGGGCCCGAGAAGAATAAAATTCGCCCCGGTTTTCATTACATCAGCAGACTTATCAAGTACAAATTCATAAGGTACATCACTATATGCAAAATAGACATCTTTTACATCAAATTTTTCGATCAATTCCAGAAGTTGCTCTTCCGGATAAATATTAATTCCATCAGGGTAAAGTTCGCCTGCCAGTTCTTTGGGATATTTTCTTCCGTCAATATCAGGAATCTGTGTCGCTGTAAAAGCTACTACTTTTATATCCTTGTTCTCTTTGAAAAATAAATTGAAATTGTGAAAATCTCTTCCTGCTGCTCCCATAATTAACGCATTACGCATTTGTTCCTCCTATTTCGCAAACAAATATAAAATTATAATTTAAGTTGGTAAGTATAAAGGAAAATCCACGGCAAGTCAAACTCCATTTTTTTATTCTATATGAGGATGTTCAGCTTTTATTCAAGTCCCGGAAAAGAATTAATTGTTGAAGTTAAAATTTGTTTTCAGTATTATCATTCATGAATAAAGGAGGCAAAATGGGGGAAAAAATTTCAAGGAGATCATTCATTAAGACGGGAGCTGTTCTCGGAGCATCATCTATATTACTTTACGAGTTCCCGAAGAAGATATATTCTTCTCCAAAAGTGTATCCGGATATTTCTGTTGTTTCAGGGACTGATTATTATGATAACACTATAAAAGCTGTTGCAAGTCTCGGAGGAATGAATAAATATGTCGGGAGGGGATCAAAAGTAGCTATCCTTGCTAATCCCCAAAGGCCAAATCCAGGAGCATTTACCTCTCCACTTGTTGTGAGTGCAATAATAAATATGTGTCTTGAAGCGGGCGCTTCATCCGTCACATTTATTTCCTGGCTGCCTGTTAAAGCTTGGGAGGCAACCGGCCTTAAGCATGCGGTTGAGAAATCCGGAGGAATACTGGAAATTGTTGATCTGCGGGAAGAGTCGTTTTTCAAAACTGTTCCGGTTCCCGAAGGAAAAGTGCTCAAAGAAGCAAGAGTAATGAAAAAACTGTTCGATCATGACCTCCTTATTAATGTTCCGGTAACAAAAGATCATCTTGGAAATAAGTTTACAGGTACAATGAAAAACCTAATGGGGCTCAACTCCCCTAAAAGCAACAGAACTTTCCATAAATCAGACTGGAAAACCAACAGAAAAAGTATTATACATCTGGATCAATCAATAGCAGATTTGAATACGATCATTACTCCTGCACTTTCGGTTGTTGATGCAACGGAGTTCATTATAACTAACGGCCCGTTCGGGCCGGGAGAATTGCTTAAACCACAAAAAGTTATCGCCGGAACTGACAGGATAGCCATAGATTCATACTGCTGTCAATTGTGGGGGTTAAAACCGGAAGATATAGTAATGATCAAAAAAGGATTTGAACACGGCCTCGGGAAAATGGATTTATCCGGAATGAAAATATCAGAGATAGCTCTCTAGGAGATTTTAAATATGTACTTCAGGCCCGGAATAGTATTCATCACGATTTTACTCATATGTTTTGTTTCCGGATTAAATGGAGATATTAAAAAAAGCCCTGTTGATATATTACCGGGAAATATCATGGATTGGAAAATGAAAGACGAGCCTGAAATATATAAAGGGGACGACCTTTTTTTGTATATTAACGGTGGTGCAGATATTTATCAGGAATACGGGTTTAAAGAGGTGTATTCAGTTGAATATGAAAAAGAGGGAACCGGTCGGATCAGTGTGGAAATATACAATATGGATGACCCGGTATCAGCATTTGGAATATTTTCCTTCAAAACCGAAGGCAAATGGAAGGAAAGCAGAAATGGGAATTTGTATTGTCCCGAAGATTATTATCAGAATATTCTGGCAGGCAATTACCTGATTATAATAACATCAATAGATGTAAATGAGGAAACCAAAAAAGGTGTCCGGATCTTCAGGAAAATATTTGAGGAAAAAATATCAGGCAATTCTCCGATTCCCCGAATAATAAATCTGTTTAATCAGGAGAAATTTAAAAAACGGATATATTTCGAAGGTGATCTGGGATTGATGAACATATACAACCTGATATCAACTGAATTAGGGATAACAAACGGTGCTGCAGGGATCAATGACAACAACATCTCGTTAATTCTTAACTATAACAATGGGAAAAATATCAGAAGTAATTTTTCATCTCTTATCGATCTTCTGAAAATCGAGGACCGTTACTCAGAGTTCGTATCAATTGATGGCGGGGTAAATTTTCTTGACCGAAAGAAAAATGTTATTTATGCAACAACCTTAGATAGATATATAGTTATATATATTGGGGAGAAACTTGATGAAGGAAGGATAATAGCAAAGCAGATTTCAGATGAAATATCCCTGATCAAATAAACATATTCAGCCGGTATAATTGACTTTAAGGGACAAATATATTAAATTTGTCCTTTAAGATCCTAAAGAGAACCTGATGAAAATAATTCTTGCGTCTGACCATGCCGGCTTCAGTTTGAAATTGCATGTAAAAAAACACCTGGAGGAAAAGGGGTATTCTGTAAAAGATATGGGTGTTTTTTCAGAGGACCGTGCTAATTGGGCTGAATATGGTGCCAAAGCTGCAAGTGTTGTATCAGATGATCCTGAAAACTCAATGGGAATAATAATATGCGGCTCCGGTATCGGAATGTCGATCGTTTCCAATAAATTCAAGAATGTAAGAGCGGCTTTATGTAATGATGAATATTCTGCAGAAATGTCCAGAAGACACAATAATTCAAATGTATTAAACATGGGTGAACGTGTTGTCACTGAAGAACTGGCTGAAAAAATAGTGGAAATATGGCTTAATACTCCCTTCGAAGGGGGGCGTCATGCTGACAGACTTGAATATATATCCAATATTGTAGAAAAAAATAATTTTAAATAAATCAGGAGAATTGTTATGTTAAATAAAGATATTTTTCAACTTGATCCAGAAATTGCTGAAGTGATCCTTAAAGAAACCCAACGTCAAAATGATAATCTTGAATTGATCGCATCAGAAAACTTTGTACCTAATGGGATATTGGAAGCGGTAGGATCTGTTCTGACAAATAAATATGCTGAAGGGTATCCTAAAAAAAGATACTACGGCGGTTGTGAAAATGTTGATATTTCTGAAAAACTTGCAACTACGAGGGCAAAAGAGCTTTTTGGTGCTGAATATGCAAATGTTCAACCCCATTCAGGCACCCAGGCAAATATGGGAGTTTACATGTCCGTACTTAAGCCGGGGGATACAATGTTCGGTATGGACCTGTCCCATGGTGGACATCTTTCTCACGGACACCCTCTGAATTTTACCGGACAGCTTTATAATATCGTTTTTTACGGTGTCAACAAAAAGACAGAAACCATAGATTATGATGCCCTGGAATCTCTTGCAAAAGAGCATCGTCCTAAACTCATAGTAGCAGGAGCATCAGCTTATTCGCGTTTTATTGATTTTGAAAGATTTAAAAAAATAGCCGATAGTGTCGGTGCGATTTTTATGGTCGACATGGCTCACATTGCAGGACTTGTTGCTGCAGGAGTTCATCCCTCACCTGTTCCTTATGCAGATTTTGTCACCTCAACTACGCATAAAACCCTTAGAGGCCCGAGAGGCGGAATGATCCTTTCGAAAAAAATCCACCTGAAGGAATTGAGAAAAAGTGTATTTCCGGGAATACAGGGAGGGCCGCTCGAGCATGTCATTGCAGCAAAAGCTATTTGTTTCAAAATAGCGATGGGAGATGATTTCAAAGAATATCAGAAGCAGGTTGTCAAGAACGCTGCTGTTCTTTCCAATGAACTTACCGGCCACGGATTGAGAATAGTATCCGGAGGTACTGACAATCATTTAATGCTTGTGGATGTAACACCGCTGAATATAACAGGAAAAGATGCAGAGACCGCCCTCGATATAGCCGGGATCACCGTGAACAAAAATACGATCCCTTTCGACCTCAATCCACCGATGGTAAGTTCAGGAATAAGGCTCGGAACACCATCATTGACAACAAGAGGGATGAAAGAAGAGGAAATGAAGAAAGTTGCCGAACTGATCGTTGAGGCATTGAAGAATACGAGTGATGAATCTGCTCTTGTCCGGATCAAAGAGAAGGTAAAGGAATTAACATCTGAGTTTTCAATTTATACAGATATTATTGAAGATTACAGGAAAAAGCTGGGGATGTAGAAAAAATTGGCACTTCTTGAACAAAACAGACTAAGCAGAGATTATATCAATACTCTTGAGATCATCAGATTCGAAGGGGATGTACAGGTAATAAATGAAATTTCTGTAGCAGAAAAAGTGGTGAAAAAATTATCGAAAGAAAAAATGCTTGGATTTGACACAGAGAGCAAGCCTTCTTTCAAACCGGGAGTGTCTCACCCGATCTCACTTATACAGATCTCCACGCTGAAGACATCCTATTTGTTTCAAATTAACGGTTCAGGGCTTATTTCTCTGCTAGAGCCTCTCCTCACATCGAATAAAGTAAAGAAAGTGGGAATAGGCCTTGCTCACGATATAAATAAACTAAAGGGTTTTAACGGTATAACATTGAATGGACTTATCGACCTCTCTATGATCGCCAGGGAAAAAGGTATAATTCAAACCGGTGCCAGAGGCCTTACAGCCAGGTACCTTCACAAAAGACTTGTTAAAACAGCCCAGACAACGAATTGGGCGAGACTGGAACTCTCTGAGAAACAGAAGAATTATGCTGCTACCGATGCATGGGTGTGCCTGAAGATATTTCCACTAATAATGAAAGATAAGATCGACTATAAAAAATTTGAAGATGAACTTATAGCAAAAAAGACCGGCGGGGAAGATTTTTAAAAAAAAATATTTTTCACTCTTTATTTTATTTATATCTTTTCTATCGTTACAATCTTTCCCGGTTAATATTCCTCAAAGTTCCAGATCTGAGAGAACTATCCGGCAATTAACACCAACTCTGACAACACAATTCACAAGAAAAGGGCTCTCACTGGGGGATCATATTTTCATAAGAATATTCAAGGCAGAAAAAGTCCTGGAGATATGGGTTAAGTCCGGTTCCGGTTATAAGTTGTTCAAGAAATATTGGGTCTGTTATTTTTCAGGAGGCCTGGGGACAAAAACAAAGGAAGGCGACGGAAAAAGCCCGGAGGGTTTTTATTTTGTAAGGCCTTCTCAACTCAATCCATGGAGTTCTTTCTTTCTCTCATTTAATATAGGCTACCCGAACAAATTTGACAGAGTGAACGGTTATACCGGGGGGCTTATAATGGTTCATGGCAATTGTGTCTCAATCGGATGTTATGCTATGACCGACACCAGAATTAAAGAGATATATACAATTATTCATAAAGCATTTGAGAATGGACAGCCTTTTTTCAGAATCCATATTTTCCCGTTTAAAATGACAGATAATAATATGAGAAAGTACAGGAAAAAAAAGTGGACAGATTTCTGGAAGAACCTTAAAGAAGGTTATGATTACTTTAAAAAGCACAAAATACCCCCGGACATATCAATCCGCAACAAAAAATACATCTTCAACTAAACATCCTTTCGCTCAACCCGATTCTTCTCTTGCAAAAGGGGATAAAATCACCAGTCCTATATAGAGTGTGACAGGCACTTTTGTACTTTATTTAAGATATTTTGAATATTAGACTCAAAATCGAAAGGTGTCTGTCCCCTTTTGATAATTTCAGGTGGTTTTTTATCAGATTGAATTAAAATAGCTTTTTTCATATTATCAATTCAGGGGTTAAATCATGAATAGCAACAAAAAGTTGATTCATACATTTTTAGCAATGCTTTTTTTGTTTCCTGTTATATTAGCTTCAGGAAATTCCGTTATTGAAGAAACAAAAATTCTGGAGACTGTAAACAAATTTCTCCTGGTCCTTGAAACTGGTGACACTTCATTAGCAAAAGAGATACTGGTGATTGAAGGGAGTAATTTTTCCATCAGAGAGGATGAGGAATCTTACAAAGTAAGATTTACTGACTATAAAACACTTGTTGAAAATCTCCCGAAAACAAAGGATAAATATAGAGAAGTAATAAGCGATCCGAAAATACTGGTCCATAAAAACATTGCTGTCCTGTGGGCAAAGTATAATTTTTTTATTGACGGGAAATTCAGCCATTGTGGAGTTGACTCCTTCAGCCTTATAAAAAATGAAGGCAAATGGAAAATCGCATCTATCATTTACACAGTCGAAAAGAAAGGATGCAAATAACTCTTGAGGATAAATTAAATTAAAAAAGCTTTATAATATTTCTAATTCTTTTAATTTCCAGAAACACCGGGCAGTTGCAGTTATGTCAGAGAAGGCATCATGAGCATTTTCAAAATCCTCACTAAACAGCTTCTTATGCAACTCGGAAAGTGTAGGCCATTTGAGCCCATAAGATCCGGGCAGTGCACAATAATCTCTTGAACTAATCATTGTGCAAATCCTATCTTTTGAAAAAAGTTTGTTTTTTATATTCTTCCTGATAAACTCTGCACCCACTATCTTCTCATCAAATTTCATATTGTGAGCAACAAGTTTAGAAGCTTTATTAATATAGTCACTGAAGAGTGCAAGAACATAAGTCAGATCATCCCCTTCTGCCAGTGCCTGCTCAGTTGTTATACCATGGATTTTGGAGGACTCCGGCGGGATCAAAAAGCCTTCCGGCTTAATTATATAATTCTTTGAATCTAATTTATCTCCACTCTCGTTATAAACAAGCCAGGCAATTTGAACCAATCTGGGCCAATTAGCCACATCACTCAAAGGAGCCTTCCAGTTCTTTGGAAGCCCTGTAGTCTCAGTATCAAAAAATAGGTACATAATATATTTCTCCAGTTGAGTAAAATTATCATGTCAGCATATTTAATGCAAACTAAACAAAAAATAGTACTTCTGGTCAGGGGTAAGCGATAATAGGCTACTTAAATATATCTATAGAACCTCTGGCCTCTCACCTCTCACCTCTCACCAAATACTCTTGCACTATGGTGCCTGTCCCCTTTTAGATCAATCGGGTTTATTAAATCCGGTTTAAAAAACCTGTAATATCTCAGAGAAGAGGTACCAGAATCCCAAAACAGAAAAGAACACAAGCATCAGAAAGAACATCACTCCACTCATTGGATATTTTGTTACTATATTGATAAGTCCCTGGTAAGAACGTTTTGTAAGAGTAAAAGGGCATTGGACCGGTGTATGGCCTGACATTATGTTATCAATAACAATTTGGACATCTCTTACAGATTGGTACCTTTTTTCAGGATTCTTTTGCAGTCCCTTTGCAAGGATATGAGACAGGTCAGCAGGGACAGCAGGCTGAAACTTGTTCCCGACAGTCATAGCAAATTTTGGCTTTTCTTTGAGAACAGCTTTAAGTACCTCTTTCATTGAGTCCTTGGTTGTCAAATAAGGTTTCAATGTAAGAAACTCATAAAAAAGTGCAGACAGGCTGTAAATATCTGTCCTGTCATCATGAGGCTGCTTCGTAACTTGTTCCGGTGCCATATATGCGGGAGTTCCGATTATTGAATCATTTTCAGTCTGGGCAAATCCTTCCCCAGGTGAAGTCTTAACTGCCATATTTTTTATCTCACGCTCGAGTTCATCAACCCCGGACCCTGTGCCTCCTGTGGGATTTTTTCCCCGAATTCTTTTCGCTATCCCCCAATCCATCACCATTACTTCTCCATGAGGCCCGATCATTATATTAGCCGGCTTAAGATCCCTGTGTATAATTCCGTTATAATGTGCAAATTCAACTGCTTTTAATATCTCTCTGAATATATTTATACGCTGCTGAAATATGTATTTTTTATGATATTCCCTGTTACCTGACCTTAATTTCTCAATTATCTGCTGCAGAGTTTCTCCGTAGACATATTTCATTATAAAATAGTATTGCCCGTTCTCATCTTTACCTACATCATGGATCGGAACAATATTCGGGTGCTCAAGATGTCCGACTATCCTTATTTCATCAATGAAACGCATAAGGAGAGAAGCGCTGTGCAACTCTTTCCTTAGTCTTTTTATTGCAACCAGACGAAATATATCCTTATCAAGGACAAGCTCAACTTCTCCGCCACCACCTTTTCCGAGGAGTCGTTTCGATTCATACCTGTTACTTTTTCCGGCAATCAGTTTAACCCCTTCAGGGCTCTGCTGGAGAGTGGGAAGCAGGGTCTTTGATGAAAGTCCGCCTGTATTAGTTCCTATATCCAGACTACCATCAGACTGATTTAGTATTTTATCCGGCTCAATATTTGAAGAAGACATTTTTGTAGCATGAAGATCATCTCCAAGGACTTCCGTTTTAAATATATCATTACTCATATTATCTCCTGAATTTTGTTATTATTATTTAGACAAACATATAAGTTCTTTCCTGCTACCTTAATGGTTTAGTTAAATAAAATCAAATCAGGAAACAAATTCTTTTAAGTCAGAATTCAGTATCCAGTTAAGTTCCGACATGTCACTTTCATCTGTTTCAATAAAAATGAATCCGAAAACATTATATTTTTTATGATCAATCTTTCTGAACTCCTTAATATTTTTAAAGTTCAATAATAATTTACTATGATCAAAACTATTTATTTGTTCGGCTTTCAGGCCTGTAGTATTGTCCAGAACTATCATACTGAAAATCTTCCCGCCTTTATCCTCAAGAATATGGTCCCAGTCAGGTTTCCGGTCTGAGAAATAGTATTCATATGGATTCATCTGAAATGAGAATGAAGTTGCATCAGCCGTAGTACACCACGCACCGAACCTCATGGGATTTATTTCAATCGGCACTACTTCTCCAGCACCATTTTTCCTTACTTCAATATGAAGTGGAAAGTTCCGCAGCATAACAAGCTTTCCTGTCTCTCTCAAAAACTCTCTGAATTGATCAAGATTATCAAGGATGATCTTTTTTGAAGTCATATAAAGCCGGTCTCCGACATCATCATCAGATGAAAATACATGTTTTAATACTCCTAGAATTACAGGTTCGCCTTCACTATTGAAATATGCATCAATCGCATACTCCTCTCCTTCTATAAATTCTTCAATAATAAACTTTCTTATATCAAGCACTTCATTCGGATAGACATCTCCGAATCGGCCTATTTCACTGCTGATAACATCAACTGCAACCCCCCATTCTTCCGGAGAATTAATCTTCTTAACTCCCACACTGAAAAAACCTACGGAAGGCTTTAAAATCACAGGCATAGACAATTCTTCAACATTAATTCTCTTCAGGTCTTCAAAATTCACTTCTTTATAAAACAGATCCGGAAAAAGTTCACTGGTGATATCCCTGAATCTTACTTTATTTTTAAAGATGTCAATTTTGTCGGGAAGTTCAGAAAATGTCAGATTTTTTACTATCCACTCTATTGAGTTTTCAGAAACAGAGTAAATCCTTTTATCCGGATTTTCTCTGTACATTCTGATCGCATCAACTTCATTAACCAATTCTGTCTGCGATATATTAAACATTGATTCAGAAAATTCATTCCTCAGGACCGGATATTTGTTCCTTAAAATAGTTTGAATAACATGTTCTGAAATGTATGGTTTATCTAATATTATCATCTTTGCTCCGAATATCTTTCCTGCAAGTTTTTTTAAAGATGTTCAAGAAAATTTTGTAACGAAGTTTTCAATTCTTCATCTTTTCTCTGATCTATTATACCATTGGAAAAATTCTTTGAAAAAAAACTGAGGCTGAATGATGAGACAATTTCCCCTTTAAAATATGGAAGTATTGTCTTAGCTGCCTCAAGAGATGATCGTCCCCCACGTCCTCCCGGAGAAGTACTTATTACAAATATTTTTATTCCCGACAAGAATGGCCTGTCAAATCTGGAAAGCCAGTCCAGTATATTTTTAAGGAAAGCTGTAAGGCTCCCGTTATGCTCAGGGACTGAAATTACTAATCCATCCTGCCCGGTTATTTCCGAGTGTAACTCCTTTACTCCGGGTGGAAATCCTCCCCTCTCCATATCCTCACTATACATAGGGATATCAAAATCTGTAAGCTTAATAACTTTTGGTGAATGATCCTTTATCAATGAACCAACATATGCAACCAGTTCATGATTGATAGATTTCGAGCTGTTGCTTCCCGAAAAAGCTAATATTTTTTTCATAGATATCTCCGAACTTTTATTTTAAATTACAAAATAGCATGTGTCCAGTGAAAAAATAAAATGGGGACACAGAGTCACCAGTCCTAAAGAGAGGGTGAGACACCTTTTATCAGGAGTTTTTTTAATGGTGCATAAATAGGTGTTCTACCAATATTTTTGCCCCGATAAGTATAAGTATAATTCCCCCAACGATCTCTGAGCTCCGCTGGAATCTCTTTCCGGATCTCTTTCCTACATAAAGTCCTGCAATAGAGAAAAGGAAAGTTGTGAGACCAATCATGAGAACCGGGCGCAGGATCTGAACATTAAGAACCGCAAGACTTAATCCGACGGCAAGAGCATCAATACTGGTGGCAAAAGATTGAGTGAGAATAGTAGAAAGTTTAATGTTACCAAGGGCAGATGAATTCTCCTCCCCGTCACCATCATATATCATTCTGATACCGAGAAAAAGAAGAAGGCTGAATGCTATCCAATGATCTGTATTCCTTATATAACCTTCTATCGTTCCACCTGCAGCCCATCCCAGAACAGGCATCAGGGTTTGAAATAAAGCGAAAGAAGCAGCTATTAATACCACCTTCTTTAAGGTCAGCTCATTTATATAAAAACCATTTACAACAGATACGGCAAAGGAGTCCATTGAAAGGCCAATTGCAATTATAATCAGAGTTATAATATCCATAAGTATTAACCTTCATCCTGTTGTTCTCTTAAAATGAAAGGTTTGTAAGAATTAACATGTAAGATTGTTCAAGTCAATAGGAGGTGTCCCGCATCCTTGTGATATGAATATGATTAGGATAACATTTCTTTATGACATTGGAATCGAATAAGATAATCAGGACTTTATGTGCATTTGAAAACAATATCGGGGAGAAAACAATTAAAGGCCTCGAGTCAAAAAGTAAAGATCTCGAGTCAGAGGGCTTCGTTGTGCAAACCTTAAGAATATGCCCGGAGAATATATCTCTCAAGGATGCATCAGGCCTTGATTTTGACCCATCTATATTTGTCAGTGCGGGAACAATTGACAGAAGAGAAGCCGAGTCTGAACTCAATTATTTTCTGGAAGCGGAAAATGTATCATTTAACATTGAGCCTTCCGGAGATGTTGACATTGATGATGTGAATCTGCTGTTCAGGATAATGAAAGAGAGGCCTGAAAAAACTTTCAATTTTGCATTCACTTTTAATAATGTTAATTCTTCTCCTTTTTTCCCATCTTCTAACTTTGAAAAACCAGGTTACTCGATCGGGATGCAGCCAACAAACCTTTCTGCCGGTTGTTCTACTATTGAAGAGTGGTTCTTAAAGATGGAGGACTCCTGGTCGGAAATAATCGGTATATTCAAAGGGGAAAAATTCATCGGAATAGATTCCTCCATCGCACCATTATATTCAGGAAAGAGCAGCCTTGTTAATATCATAAGAAAAATGAAGGGATCATTCCCTGATGCGGTAACTTCAGATATATTTTTGAGGATATCCAGGTTTATCAGAGAAAACAATCCTTTCCCGGCAGGATTATGCGGAATAATGTTCCCCTGTCTTGAAGATTTTGAACTTGCAGACGAATATGAATCGGGTAATTTTTCAATTGAAAGAAATCTGTTCCTTTCGCTGCATTCCGGCCTCGGAATTGACACATATCCTATTGCAAAAGACGAATCAGCTGAACGAGTTCTCCAGATCCTTAAACTGCTTTCCGGATTGTCTGATAAATATAAGAAACCACTGGCTGCAAGATTTGTCTGTGACGGCAAATCAAAGACAGGTGAAAAATCATGCTTTAACAATAAATACCTTAAAGAGGTTATCCTCAGAAAACTCTGACAATTACTCTTTAGGAATTTATTAATTCAAAATGATCTGAGATCAGATTCATTAAGATACATCCGCTTATACCTGCATTGAGAGATTCAACAAGGTTGGTCTGTTTGATTTTAATTGACGGATACTTATAGAAAAGATTTTTTTTCACCCCTTTCCCTTCATTTCCCAATACAATTACCGCGGGTAATTTAATATTTTCGATTGATACTGATCTTCCCTGCTTATGAGAAGATGTCAGATAAACATTATATTTCCTTTTTTTTGCTTCATCGATAAAATTTTCGAGAGTATCAAACCTTTCTATCGACAAATAAAAAACAGAATTCTGGGCAGTCCTTAGAAATTTTGCATTTGTAAGTTTTACACTTTCCCCCGTAAGAGCAATCGATCGGATACCAAAAGCAGCAGCACATCTGAAGGAAGAGCCAAGATTTCCGGGATCCTGGATATTGTCCATGGCAAAAACAATGTCGCTGTCACTAAATCCCGGGTTCTCCGGAAGTTTTTCATATACTGCAATTATTGCAGGAGGGCTCTTGAATGAGGATATCTTCCTGATCACTTTTTCTGACACATACCATACATTCATTTCTTCCAATGGGATAGAGTTAAACTTTTCCCTGTAATCATTGTTAACAATAAACACATCGGGAATGAAATTTTTCCCCATAATATCCAACACCAGTTTTTCCCCCTCGAAAATAAACAACTCATCTTTGCGGGAAATAAGGCTCTTTACCTTAGTGTTCTTATCTGAAGTAATATGTTCAATCTTTGAAGACAATTTTTCTCCTTAAAAGATTCCCTGTTCTCTGCTTTTCGGGATCTATAATTCTATATATTTTTGAAAATCTTTCAGCACCCCTTTCTGAATAATATATTTTAAGTTCTAAATTATCTTCCCCAAAAAATGCTTCATCTGAAGGGAGAAGAATTTTTTCTATCTCAATCCTGAACAAATCCAACCCTTTTCCTTTTATCTCATAAAGGATATATTTCAGATCTTTGTTCAGGTTTTTCCTCTCATTTACAATTTCAACATTATTAAACAGAAACTCTCCTGCAGCTTTTTTCAGAGCATTCAAAATCAAGTCTTCAGTTAACTGATCATCCACATATAACTCCACTACCTCATCTTCCCCCTGAGCAAATACAGGGAGGGGGGGAATTGAGCTCATTTTAATCCTGGGATGAAATCCCTCAGTACATCGGAACCTGATACCTGATCTCCTGATAATCCTTTCAATGTATTTCATCATCGGGAGATGTGAGAACCAGGAAAATTCTCCCGCTTTTTTATAAAAAATTCTTACTTTATTGTAGTCCACTATCTCTTTTTGTATTGGCCCGGGAAGTTCTTTTCCCCTTTTTGAAGGGACATTCTTTTTATACTGGAATCCGCACCCGTTACATTCACTGCATTTCATATCAGTACATGATGGAGTAGGTTCTCCTTTTATGGCCCGGATGTATTCTTCAGTTAAATATTCCGGAGTAAAATTAAAATCAAGAAAACTCCATGGAAGGATATCGTCTGAGCTAAATTCATCCAGAAATTTTTCAAGTTTCAGATCTTTAATGTGACCATCCCAGATATTATAATTAAATTCAGAATCCCAGGCTGAAAATATCTCTCCTGACCGAAAAGCCCTTAATATCAGTTCTCCCACGGAATTATCTCCCCTCGAAAGGATCGTTTCAACAAGACCCTTTTCCGGTTTGTGAAAATCAAGGTCAATATTTCTATATTTTTTCAGCCCGTTAAAGAGGATACCGGTTTTCCTGTAGATCTCTTCATTGGAATCCCGTTTTGCCCATTGGAAAACTGTGTGTGGTTTAGGGACAAAAGGAGAAAAAGAGATGTGTATCTTCAGGTTTTTTTTTATTTTTTTTGACTCGTTCTGGATCTTTTCTAGAAGCTCTATTACAGCATTCAGATCTTCATCTGTTTCTGTCGGTAAACCTATCATAAAATAGAGTTTTATCTTCTGCCATCCATGGGCAAGGGCAGACCGGACTGCTGATAGTATATCTTCATCTGAAACTTCCTTGTTTATTACTCTTCTGAGCCTTTCGGAACCAGCTTCAGGAACAATGGTAATTCCTGTCTTTCTTCCGGTTGATAATGCAGCTAAAACATTTCCGGTCAATGTTGACGGGCGCAGAGAAGGAAGTGAAACTGAAAGACAGGGGCTTTTTTCCAATATTACACTTTCCAGGATATCTTCAATAAGAGGATGATCACCTGTACTCAGCGAGGAAAGTGAGATTGATTCGAATCCAGTATGTTCCAGTGAGTTCTGAAGCTCATTAGTTATGCTTTCATGTTTTTTAGCTCTGTACGGGGCATAATATGCCTTCGCCTGACAGAATCTGCAATTTTGCGGGCATCCTCTTGCAATTTCGATCTCGAGCCTGTCAAAAATCACACTTGTGATCGGGACGATCAGTCCTTTATTAAAAGGGCTTGAATCGATGGATGTTAAAACCTGCTTTCTAACTTTTCTGCCATTTGTAACAGGTGTAAAGAAACGCCCAGGCTTTTCAATTTTAAACAATGAAGGGACATACAAGCCCTGTACATCTTTGAAATTTTCAAGGCTCCTCTTCTCTTCCTTCTTCTCCATCAGTAGTATTTTGATTATTTCGGGAAAAAGAATCTCTCCGTCACCGATTGCAAAAATATCGACAAAATCTCTTACCGGTTCAGGGTTTGCCGCAGCTGTAATCCCTCCGGATACTACAAGAGGAAATTCGCCCTTCCGCTCTTTCGTGTAAAGAGGAATATTTGAAAGATCCAGGACCTGCAGTATATTTGTATAACTCATTTCACTCAGGATCGAGAAACCGATCATATCAAAATATTTGAGTGGGGTTTTACTTTCAAGTGAGAACAACTCCACTTCTTCATTCTTAAAAAGTTCAATAGAATCTTTATCAGGTAAGAATGCCCTCTCGACATTAACTTCATTATTTGATGTAAGGAGATGATATAGTATCTTCATACCCTGATGACTCATTCCAATATCATAAGTATCCGGAAAAACAAGACATACATTTACCTTATCATTACTGAAACCGCTTTTAACTATATTTATCTCTTTTCCGGAATATATCTGAGGATTTTTTAATTTTAAAATAAATTGTTTTATTTTTTTTCTGTCCATATTAAAAAAACACTATTTCTGCTGCAAAAAGTTTTCAACTTTCATTTTAAAAATGATCCCCTCTCCGATCGAAAAGGCAAGCATCGAAGATCCTCCATAAGAAACAAATGGTAATGGTATCCCCAATACCGGGAACAAACCTGTAACCATTAATATATTCACTATAAACTGGAACAGGATCAAACCACTGAAAAGGTATACGAAATAAAACTCCTCCCCTGAATTCACTTTGAAATTGAACTGCCTGTAAAAAAGAATCAAGTATAAAAGGAGAAGGAAGCTTATTCCGATAAAGCCAAACTCTTCTCCCAGGACAGATGCAATAAAATCAGTATGCCTTGTCGGGAGAAATTTATAGCGGGATTGAGACCCTTTCATATATCCTTTGCCGGTTAACCCGCCGGAACCGAATGCAATTCTTGACTGAATGATCTGGTATCCGGATGATTTACTGTATTTTGACGGATTCGCAAAAGATATGATCCTCTCTTTTTGATATGGTTTGAGCATATAGTTCCACATTCCGTAAGACCCGATCACGATAATGAAAAGGGAAGCAATCACTATTGATGGTTTTATCTTTTTCAATAAAATTGCAAATAGTACAAATGAGATCAGAATAAATGCTGTCCCCATATCCGGTTGAAGTGCGATAAGAACAAACGGGATCATCACCATAGCTGCAACTCTGATAAATGTCTTCCAGTTCAGAACCGGGATCTTTACAAGATATCTTGACAGAATTAATGCCAGCGGGATCTTGATAAACTCTGAGACCTGAATTGAGAGAACACCAATTTTTATCCAGCTTTTTGTCCCCGATATTATTTTCCCGGTAAGAAGCTGAAGAAGAAGTACAACAATAAGAATGATATAAAGAGAGAAACTCCACCTGTATATTGTTTCCGTTTTTATCATAAATACTGTAGAGAAAAGTAATAAGGAAATTGCAATTTTTATAAGGTGCTTTACAAAATAATTATTGTCACCGCCCTGTGTGGCACTGAAAATCAGCAAAGCTCCCGTAGCAACAAGAAGTATCAATATCAGGAAAGTTGTTTTGTCAAAAAACTTTAAAAAATCATTCACTCTCGAAAAGCCTCCTGTAAATTTTCCCGGCAATCGGGGCAGCTATTCTTCCCGCATCTCCACCGTTCTCAACAAATATCACAGATGCATATCGGGGATTGTTCTTAGGTGCAAATGAAACGAACCATGAATGTGGAGTAAATTTTCTCTTTTTAACAAGTTCTTTGTAATCAGGATTTTCCAGAGAAAGGATCAGCTGAGTTCCTGTTTTACCACAAATATCGAGCCCTTCTACTTTTGCACTCCTTCCGGTACCTTCTTCATTCACAACTTTGTATAAACCTTCTATAACCGTTTCAAATATTTCCTCCGGAATATTTACATTCTCAAATACAGGTAAAAATTCTCTCTGCTTATTACCATCCCTCCTTATTTCCTTCATAAGGTGGATCTGTGGTTTTTTGCCTCTTAGAGCCACGGTACTTATCATTGATAACAATTGTGCCGGAGTCGATGTTATCATCCCTCCTCCGATAGCAACAGAAATTGTCTCACCCGGATACCACTTTTCCCCCAGGTTATCAAGTTTCCATTTCCGGGATGGAAGCAAACCTTTATTCTCATTTGGTAAATCTATTAGAGTCGGTTTTCCTAAACCGAGTTTTTCTCCATAACCGGCAATTATATCTATATCTGTATTTTTACCCAGTTGATAAAAATAAATATTACATGAATTTTGTATAGCTTCAATAAGATTTACGGAACCGTGGCCACGCCTGTTCCAGCAATGAAAAACACGACCATAAATTTTCCTGCTCCCATAACATGTTGTACTGGTTCTCGTTGTGATAATCCCTTCATTTAACCCTGCAACAGCCATAACGATCTTGAAAGTGGATCCGGGCGAATACAGCCCCTGAATAAATTTGTTGTGGAGAGGCTTCTTCTCATCAGTGATAAGAGAAACCCATTCTTTCTCAGTAAAAGATGACGAAAAGAATCCCGGATCAAAGTTAGGTTTGCTTACTAATGCAATAAGGCCGCCTGTTTTAAGATCAACCACTCCGGCAGCCCCATTATAATCATTATACAATTCTTCAATGAACTTCTGGAGTTCAATATCTATAGTTAATATAAGGCTTTCCCCTATCTCCGGTTCTTCCACATCAACTGTTGTTTGTATCTGCCCGAGATTATCCCTGATGACAGTTCTGCTTCCATTAACTCCTCGCAATTCAGCCTCATAAGTTTTTTCAACACCACTGACTCCGGCCATATCTCCAAGTGAGTATCCCTCATTTTTCATGACCTCAAACTCATTCGGAGAGAGCTCTGCTAAATGGCCGAGAACATGTGACGCGGAACTTCCAAAAGGATATCTTCTTGCCGGTTCCTGGTCTATTGTGAATTCAGGATAAATATCAGAACGGCTTTCGAGGAATATTACCTTCTTAAAATCCAGGTCCCTCTTGAGAAGTATCTTGTAAAATCCGGGATAATTGCGAAAATTTTCTATTCTCTCTTTGATAATATCAACAGGAAGCCCTGTAAGTTCAGATGCTGCTTTAACAGACACATCAAGGTTCTTCACGTTTTCTCTGATTATGAAAAGATTAAAACTTAAACGATTCTCTGCAAGTATCTTCCCGTTCTTATCTATTACAATTCCCCTCGGAGCTTTGATCTCAACTTCCTTAAGAATATTCTGAGTGGAAAGCAGAGAGTAATGATCTTTCTTCAATACCTGGAGATTCCAGAAAGAGAAAAAAAGAAAAATAAATATAAGTGTAAGAATGATATTAGAAGTGAAAATAATCCTTCTCTCTTCGTTACTATCAATCTGACGTTGCTCAATAAACATTAATCGCCTCTTTAATCCTGTCAGAACTAACAAGGATGACAGCAAACATCCCTGTCAGAAGCGGTTGATAAATGATCATACCAACACTTAGTCCATAATCATTAATAAACAGCAAAAACAAGCTTGCAACCAGGTTTGAGAGAGAGAGAGAAAAGAATATAAAAAGAAATGTAAAACTAAGTCTTTTAAAATCTATAAATACTATTATCTCAAATATAATATATGCTATCACTACTCTTGAAAATCCGAACACACCTATTATATGACTATTGAGAAGATCTGTCGTCCATCCCAAAAAAGTTGCAATTATCAGGGACTTCAGGAAGTTTCCTCTCGATGAAATATAAATAAGGATAAGAAACAAAAAATCAATATTAATATTAAATTCATTCAGGTAGAGGTTAACAAGTATCTGCATCAGGATAAGAAACAGCGCTAATGTAAATCGAAATTGTCTTTTAGTCATTAATAATCACTATCAGTTTTTTAATGGTTTTACTTGTAAAAAAAGGTTTAACAACAACATTCTGGATCAATACTTTTTTCTCTATTCTGATAACTTTCCCAATTTTAAGATAAGGAGGGTATATTTTATCTGTACCGGATGTTATCACAACATCACCGGCCTCAACCGGTTTGTTCTCTATCAGATAATTAAAACTACAGGAACTTGTATTGTGCCCCCTTAGCAGTCCTTCAAGCTTGTTCTTCTTTATGTAAGCACCAACCCCCCCCATCGGGTTTGTAATAAACCTTACTTTTGAAGAGAACATAGATATTGGTTCGACAATCTTCCCAACCAGTTCATTATCAATGTTCACTACAACCATATCCCTTTTGATTCCTGAAAAATATCCTTTATTAATTATGGCGCCGCTAAACGGGAAGCCTGAATCAATCGATATAATATCTGCAATAAAAAATTGCTTGAATTTTTCTTTAGCTTTTTCTGAAAAATCCAGATCATTAAGAGCTTTTTTCAATAGATAATTCTCATATTTCAATGCTGACTGCTTTTTCTTCAAAACAAGGAAGTTTTTATACGTATTTTTTAAAAATACATATGACCTCAACTTCCCGGTAATGAAATCAGATCCTTTCACAAATGCTGTCTGGAAAGGGTAAGCAACCAAATGCAGGGCATTTTGGAGTATAGATCTATTATTGGTCAATACTACACTATTTGATATAAGAATAAGATTAATGAACAGGATGAATAAAAATACTGCAATTTTTTTTTGAGAACGATTCGCTTCTCTATCCACTATGTTTAGTCTCGCGATCTTAACTAGTAATTATGTCCGACCCTTTTCAGAAGATTCAGATTCTCCAAGATCCGCCCAGCTCCCTTAACAACACTTGTAAGAGGATCCTCGGCCGTAAAAACTGCAAGCGACGTTTCTTCTCTGAGTCTTTTATCCAGATTTTTTAACAAAGCCCCGCCGCCGGCAAGGATAATACCCCTGTCAACTATATCTGCCGCAAGTTCCGGTGGTGTTTTCTCGAGAGTGACCCTGATAGCTTCTATGATCTGATAAACAACAGGTTCGAGAGCTTCTCTTATCTCGTTATCAGTAACAGATATTACTTTCGGAATACCATGAGAGAGGTCTCGCCCCTTTATCTCCATTTCCAGATTCTCATCAAGAGGGTAAGCTGATCCGATCTCGATCTTTATCTGCTCTGCGGTTCTTTCACCAATAAGCAAATTATATTTTTTCTTTATATACCCTATTATAGCTTCATCCATCTCATTGCTGGCAATTCTTATTGATTTTGAAATTACAATACCTGAGAGGGAAATTACAGCTACATCAGTCGTTCCTCCTCCTATATCTACAATTATATTACCACCAGCTTCTGTTATCGGAAGGTCCGCCCCGATAGCTGCAGCCATCGCCTGTTCAATAAGAATTACTTCACTTGCCCTGGCTCTTAGAGCCGCATCCTTCACAGCCCTTCTTTCAACCTGGGTGATCTCAGAGGGCACTCCGATCACAATCCTGGGTTTAAAAAAACTCCTGTTCCCTCTGGTTTTTTTTATAAAATATTCAAGCATTTTTTCAGTAATTTCAAAATCTGCAATAACTCCATCTTTTAATGGCCTTATCGCAACTATATTTCCGGGTGTTTTCCCCAGCATATCTTTTGCTTCTTTCCCGATGGCCTGAATTTTTCCCGTACTCTTTACAACAGAAACCATTGATGGTTCTCTTATAACGATCCCTTTGCCCTTTCGATATACCAGGGTGTTAGCTGTCCCAAGATCTATAGCAAGGTCTGCACCTAAATAATCCCTGAATTTTTCGAACATACTCATTGTTAGTCTCCCTGCTTCCTATTCCTCATAGATCGTCACCTGTTTTGTCTGAATTGATTCAACCCCGGAAGGAGAGACAATCCTGAAAATGATCTGTTTTAGTCCAAGGGTTTTATACCTTTTTGTATAAATAAATACTCCATTGCTGTCAATTTTTACAGGATTTTCATCTATATAAAGTTCCGAATTGATATCTGCATCACCTCTGATTAGGACCATATTACCATTAACTGTCATTGAAGTAATTGCCAATTCAGGAGGCCTGCTGTCCCTCTCTTTACTTATCAGGATGCCAAAAAGTTTTATTTGCCCCATTCTGGAAGGTTCGCCTTCTACCTTCTCCTCATTCAGAGGGATGATCTCCCAATAGAATTCTCTGATCTGTTCAAATTCTTCCAGATCCAATCCTGTCCTGTTCAATGAAACGACCTTTTCAAGAAGAATTGTTTCCCTCAATGGAGATGGGTAAAGTTTAACCTTATATTCGGTTACTCCCGGCACAATTCTCCAATCTATTTTTACCAGAAAATCTGTAAACTTACTTATCTGGACACTTTTGTTTTCCGGAGCAATTAATGTTGTTGCTTTTGGTATTAATGAAAATTTTTGCTTTTTCTTTGAGTCGATAACAAGACATTGACCTGATGGAATATTTATAAAATTTCCTTTATCCTTCAGGACACTTTCCCCTTTATAGCTCCATATAATTAAACTTCCATCCGGACTCTTCCTGATCCGTCCGGAGAAAGAGATATTAATTGGTGCTTTATCTTCTTCTGTATAAAATTGAATTGGGGAATTTGATGATTTTACCCAATATAATTCACCCGAGATCAAGCTAAGAGCTTCTCTTCGGGGGTGGTAAAAAACATAAGAATCCGGAAGTACATTAAGAAGGCTCCCTTTGTAAAGAAGTTCGAATGAAGTTTGTGAATCAGTTTTAATCCTGAGATTTTTTGTGAATGATGTATTACTGACAGTCAAAGGGGTCTCAAGTGACAGGTCTTGAAAGAGCTTGCTGTTTTCTGAAACTCCGGTTATCTGAAAGACAGGGGATTTGTATTTTCCCGGATCCAGTTTTTGTTCAAACTTCAGAGCTCTGGTTATGAAGAAAATCGATATTATAATTGTTAAAACAGAGAAAACTATTTTGATCTTTCCCATTGCCCGATAGTATCAGAATCCGAAAAAAAAAGCAATAATAAAGGGTATTAGCGAAAATTGAAGAGCTTATATAATAGAGGCAATTCAGAGACTGTCTGGAAAACCCATTTTGTTTGTCCCATTGTATTTCAACCCTTTCCGAAGTATTCTCAGAAATTTGTCCCGGCTAACCGGGGCTGCACCCAGAGATCTTAAATGTTGAGAATCGATTTGGCAGTCAATGAATAGAAATTCATTATTCCTTAAATACTGGGATAATTTGATAAATCCGAATTTTGAAGAATTTGAAGTTTTTGAAAACATCGATTCCCCGAAAAACATCTTACCAAAGCAGATCCCGTATAATCCTCCGACTAAGTCATCACCTTTCCACACCTCTACGGAATGGGCAAATCCATCATGATGCAATCCTATATACGACGCTTTCATGTCGGCTGTTATCCATGTCCCCTCCCCATCTCTGCGCGGAGCACTGCAATTTTCAATAACATTTTCAAATTGTTTGTTTATTGTAACTTTGAACATTTCTTTTTTAAGGAGTCCTCTCATTTTCCTCGAAATATGAAGATCATCTGGAAATAATAATATCCTTGGATCGGGAGACCACCATAAAACAGGATCTCCTTCCGAGTACCAGGGGAAAATTCCTTTTGAGTATGCTTCAATCAACCGTTCATTTGTTAGTGACCCTCCGGCTGCAAGTAATCCGCTTTTATCTGCATTTGAGGGATCAGGAAACAGTGTGTTTTCTTTTAGATATTTTACTTCCATTTTTTAAAATGAATGATATAAACTTCACTCCTCTTTAAACATATTGAATTTTAGTTTTTTTTTGGTATATAATCAATTTAAGAGGAAAAAACATGAGCATACAAATTAAAACGGTAGAGTCAAAGAAAGATCTTAAAAAGTTTGTAAAGTTTCCATACAAGATTTTTAAGGATAACAAATATTGGGTTCCGCAACTGATGCTGGATGAGATGGAAATGTTCAATAAAAAGAAAAATCCCGCTTATGAAACTGCTGATTCAAAATTATTCATTGCTTACAAGGATGGCGAGCCTGTAGGCCGAATCGCCGGGATTAACAGTATGATCGCAAATAAAAAATACGGGACAAAAAATATCAGATTCGGTTGGTTTGACTCAATTGATGATCAGGAAGTTGCAGATGCACTTATCTCCTCTGTTGAAGGATGGGCAAAAGAATTAGGCTTGAATACAATGACAGGCCCTCACGGGTTTTCCGATCTCGACCCGGAAGGAATGTTATATGAAGGATTTGATAAACTCCCGACAATCGCTGTTTATTATAACCATCCTTACTATATTAAACTGATGGAAAAAAATGGTATGGAAAAAGAGATCGACTGGGTTGAGTTCAATGCAATAATACCCCCCATGGATGAATTACCTCCCAAATTGCTGAAAATTGCGGAACGATTGAAAGAGAGAAGTAAAATTCGCCTGATAAAGTTCAAGAACAGAAAGGACCTTATTAAGAACTGGGCTGAGCAGATTTTCGAAGTTGTTGATGAGGCATTCGAAGACCTTTACGGGACAGTACCTTTGAGTGAGGTGCAGGTTGCTTATTATATTAAAAAATATCTCTCCTTTGTTGAAAAAGATCTGGTTATCACTGCTGTTGACGAAAATAATAAAGTGGTCGGTTTTCTTCTTGCCTTACCCAGCTTATCTGAAGCGATGCAGAAGGCAAAAGGACGTATTCTCCCTTTCGGATGGTTCCATCTGATCAGAGCATTGAAACAACGGAATGTGATGGATTTCTATCTGGCCGGGATCAGAAAAGATCATCGGGGAAAAGGTATTGATCTGATGATGCTCATGGAAATGGCAAAGGTAGCAAATGACTTGGGATTTAAAAAAGTGGAATCGAATCCCGAACTTGAGGACAACACAAACATTCATGGTCAATGGAAATATTTTGAACATGAAATGGTAAAGAGAAGGAGACTTTTCAAGAAAGATATAAAATAGATTCATTAAAACATTGTGAAAAAAAATTCCCGCTTGCCTGACTTGAAAGACAGAGTCGGACAATTATTTATGATAGGGATCAAAGGTGAATCCCTTTCTACTGAAGAGAAAGAATTTATCTGCTCAAACAATATTGGCTTCATTATCCTTTTTTCCAGAAATTTCAGATCTTCTGATCAATTAATAATATTAACCTCTGAAATTCATGACTTGTGTGACACACCTCCTGCTATATTTATTGACCAGGAGGGAGGACCAATTGTACGGCTTGGAGAGGATGGAAGCACAATGATCTCTCATATGGGTTTAGCTGCAACCGGGAAAAAGAGAAATGCAAGGAGATCCGGGTCAATAATAGGAAAGGAGATGAGAGCTCTGGGGATAGACGGTGTTTTTGCACCTGTCCTTGATGTTAATTCCCATAAAGAAAATCCTGTAATCGGGATCAGGTCATTTTCGGATGACCCGGATGTAGTTGCAGAATACGGATCCGAATTTTTTCAAGGATTAAAAAAAGAAAAAATATTGGGATGCGGGAAGCACTTTCCCGGCCACGGCCACACAGTCAAGGATTCACACCTTGAGATTCCGGAATCTGTAATAGATAAAAGGTTTTTATCAGAGATCAATCTCCCCCCTTTTCAAAAACTGATCAATAAGGGAATCAACTCTTTGATGACAGCCCATGTACACTTCCCTCTTATTTCAAATAACATTGCCACATTCTCTCCCGTCATAACTGGAGATATCCTCAGGAATAAACTTGAATTTAATGGAGTACTTTTCTCAGATTGTCTGGAGATGGATGCAATTAAAAATAATTTCGGCTCACAGGATATCATTGATGGAATCATTCAATCTGTTGTTGACGTTGCAATTGTCAGTCACTCCCTGACCCTGCAAAAAGAATTAATAGGGCTGATGAGATCAAACATTGATACCGGGGAAATACCTGAAGGACGGATAGAAGATTCTCTTCGCCGTATTCGGGAACTGAAAAAAAACATGAAGAGAAGATCAATCGGAAGACAGAAAAAATCCCTGAGGCTGAGAAAAAAGATTAGAGTAGAAAGAAAAATCGCCGGAGAATCGATAACTCTTCTAAAAAATGACCATGGCCTGATCCCTTTGAACAAAAGCAGGTCAATATTGATGATAGATCTTAAACAAAGTATACACTCTGCAAATTTGCACAACAGAAAAGGGCTGAACATATTAGAATCAATTGCAGGCCACTTCTTCCCCTTCGTAGAATACTTTATTCCTGAACAGGAATTCGGTATAACTGAAGACGAAAAAAAGAAGATCATTAATACTGACCATATCATGATCTTCGACTATTCATGGAGCGGGGTTTTGAATAAAGCACAAAAATCATTTATGGAAAATATTTTTAACTTAAGAAAAGACATGATCATTATTTGTGCAAACAGCCCTTATGTTGCTGATGATTATGATAGTGCAGGAACCATAATACTTACATATGGATCAAGGAATGTTCAGATCGAAGCCCTTTTTTCAATCCTCTCCGGAGGGTTAAAACCAAAAGGCAAACTCCCGGTCAAAATTTCCGGGAAATTCCCGTCCGGCTCGGGCGTTTAACAAAATTGATAAATGGGGACAGGCACTATTTGAGTGAATTGGGTGAGAGGTAAGGGGACAGAGGTTCTGTAGATCTATTTAGGCAACCTATTACCACTAACCCCTGCCCTGAAGTGCAATAATCGAAAGGGGATACGGAGTCACCAGTCCTAAAGAGAGGGTGAGGCACCTTTTATCTACTCAGATTTTAAAAACTATATTAATTTTGAATTTTTTTAATTGAGAGATTCTAACTTATGCTCTTTCCACATGCAGGGCAAACTTTCCAATGAGGCTGGATCTTTTCACCACAGGTACACATATTGAACATAAGAGTCTTTTCACAATTAGGGCAAAAGTCCCAGTTTTTTTCAACTTTCTCACCACAATGATGGCACTTTAATTCGGCATCTGGTACTGACTCTCCATGTGCTTTTTGAGGTGGATTTGGATTTGTTTTGCCTTTTTCATATTTCATTCTGATATTCTTCAGGCTTATTTCTTCTTGTTTCCCAGTTTCATTTGCAGCACTTGCCAATTTGTAAAGATCTGAAGCAATTTTTTTCTGGGAATTTAATAGCGCTATCTCTGCCGCCATCAAATATTCTTTTCTCTCCCTATGATAAACAATGTATTGATTAAGGCAATAGCTTATTTTTTCATTTCTTACATCTCTTTCCTGCTCAGTTAGATTTTTTTTAACCACACTTCCGAAATATTTGAAAAAATGTCCTTTCGACAATTCTACCTCACTCATTTTTAAGAGGAAATATGAGATATTAAAAGGATCGAAATCTTCAATGAGTTCAAGTAATTCAGGGAGAGATTTATAGTCTCTTGCTTTTTCCAACATAATTTTATAATTCCTGTAAGGATTTTCTTTATATCCCTCTGAGAATTCAGTACCAATCTCTACTTCTGTTACTAAAAGTTCTTTCAAACATTCAGCTGACTCATCATATTTACCCATTTTAGAATAGCATTCAGCTGCTTTAAGAAGCCATTCTTCATGCCTTATAAGCTTTTTACTCGTAATATTTTTGTTCACAAGGAAATATCCATTGTTATAAAGTTGAGCTGCATTCTTGTACTCTTCAATCTTTTCCAATTTTTCAGCAAGAACGATGATCAGAGGAATTCCACTTGGGCTGAGCTTTTTTGTGTTGTGTATATACCTTACAAATCTCTGTGTCTGGTTATGATCTTTCAACCATTCTTCGATCGTTATTTTATTACCATTTGTCGGTTCAAATGATTCCCACCCCTTTCCTCTGTTGAAACAATTCTCAATTGCTCTTCTTGCCAGATCGATCTCATTATGTGCAAGATAAATATTCGCAGCACTATGCCAGTCACTCATTTTTTCCAGGACTTTTGCCGCTTTTTTATAATTATTCTGTTTTAAATATTCTTTGTAAGCTTTATTTAAATCGCCTGATTTTTCATAATGATCTGCAAGATCACTCCCAGACAGCATTAAAGCTTTTAGTTTCTTTAACACTTACCACCTCTCAATTAGTAAAGTAATTTTAAGAATAAAAAGAAAAAAAAGCAATATCTTTGTTGAGAAATAATAAATATCAATAATTACACTTAAACTAAATAAAACTTCTCATTCTTAATTCTTAAATAACCCCGCCCGGGAATTTAAAGATAGATAGTAGTTAATTATAGAATGTTCAAAAAATATTTTCAATTTCAAAAGGGGACAGGCACCTTTACTATTTTCCAAGATTGTCAGGATGTGTTTATAAAATCAATTTAGTTAATTCAAATTAATTAGCAAAAAACGATTAAACTT